>JBGCFY010000113.1:0-80241 GCA_045110315.1 Saprospiraceae bacterium | reverse complement strand
AAATCGTAAGTATATATTGATCGTAAACATTTCTAAGGAAGTTTTTTGTCTTTAACAGGATTAATTAACATTCAATCCAATTGTTTTAAACTTATTTCTAACAACACCCAACGACAACGGTCACTTTCTTCCGGTAGGTTCTCAATTAACGAACACAAAGGTACAAAAAATGTTGATTTTCTTGGAAGAACAGCCTAAAAGAACGCTTTAGTATTATGGCTCTTTTAGGGGAAATAGGAGGGAGATCATGGCGCTTAGGACGGTTTATTGAGAATTTGGGTTAATTTCTCAATGTTTTCTTTCAATAATAAGTCGTTCGTTGGAAATCGCTTGGCTTGTTTGAGGTGTTTTCTTGCATTGGGAAAGTCTTTTTGTACATAAAAAAGATGTGCTAAATTAAGTGCTGCCATCGCATTGTCATTATCCGTCCGCAATCCTAGGTCCAAGGCTGATTTTAAGTTTGTTTTACCGTTTGCGAAGTCTTTGTGTTGCAAAGCAATTAGACCTTTACAAAAATGATAATAAGCGCGGTGTTGCGGTAGCAAAAGTCGTGGGAACTTAGTGAAATTGACTAGTTTTTCTGCAGCTTGTACTTTTCCTTTTTTTAATAAACTAAAGGCGCTCCAAACGTTGCCAAAAATAACCTGAGTAACCAATAAAATAACGCCAGCTAGATACAAATACCAAGCACCTGCTGTTCCCTTGAAATGCAGAATAGTACCCGTAACTAAGAAGACAAAGATGAGGAGAATGCGGATTCTAGCGTAAAGCATAAGGATAGGATTTAAATAGATGGCGTACGATTTCGTACAGGGCGTATTTAGTTTACGGAAGTCTTTTTCAGGGCATCCGCTCGATTAATTAAGATCCAATTTTCTTCTATGGGTAAATAGCTCGCTGCGGGGAATTGTTCTTTGAAAATTCCATCAAAAAATTGCTTGCTGTTATCAATATCTGCTTGTGTAGTTGCCAAACGGTTGTATAATAAAATGCCATTTGGACGGAGTATTCGTTGAAGATGACTGAGAAATGTAAGTTGCTCAAACTGATCGGGAATCATCGCATCCAAAAATAGATCAACACAGATCAAGTCGAATTGCTGTTCGCAAGTAGCTGCAAAAATTTCTGCATCCGCACAAAAAACTTCTACGCTAGACTTGAGTTCCTCTAAAACGTACTTATTGGCTAAGTAAACGACCGTTTCATCAATTTCTACACCAGTGTAATGATAATCCTTTTGCATACTTTTTTCGAGAATGTAAGGAATACTACCCAAACCTAATCCCAAAACTAATACCTCATTAACGGCAGCTTGCTCAAGATCAATCGCTTTAAAAGCTTCCGCAAAATTATTGTATAAAGCACCGTAGGAATAGATCGCATTTTCCGTGCAAAGTTGGTATTGTCCCCTAGAAAGAATGACCTGTAGGAATGGATTGTGATCGCTGTAAGCTTCTTCGATCACAAATTCGTAGCAGTAGCTGAGTATATTTTTCCAAAGCGGAGCTTTCATAAAATCTTAACTCAAATTAGGAATCTTGTTGCTTATCCCAAACGCGATATTCGCTCGTCAATTCGGATACTTTGGTCAATACTTGTTGGTCTAAAGTAGTAAAGTCTTTTTTTCTACGTGCCATCACCCGCTCGGCAACCTCAAAAGCTTTGTTGACGGTGTAAGTGCTAAAGCCACGCGCGCCACCCCAAGCGAAAGAAGGAATAAAGTTACGAGGAAAACCCGCACCAAATACATTCGCAAAAACACCGACGACGGTGCCCGTATTAAACATCGTATTGATGCCACACTTTGAATGGTCGCCCATGATCAAACCACAAAACTGTTGATCCGTTTTAGCAAAGCTATTGGAGGTATAATTCCAAACGCGTACTTCCGCGTAGTTATTCTTCAGATTTGAGTTGTTGGTGCCAGCACCCAAATTACACCATTCTCCGATGACAGAATTACCTAAGTAACCATCATGTCCTTTATTAGAATAGCCAGTGAGGACAGAATTACTGATTTCTCCACCAACTTTCGAGTAAGGCCCAATTGTAGTGGCACCGTAGATTTTTGTCCCCAACTTAAGTTTTGCCCCTTCACACAGCGCTAAGCCTCCACGTACGAGAGAACCTTCCATAATTTCAGCATCCTTGGCGAGGTAAATTGGTCCGGTGGTCGCATTGAGCGTCGCACATTCCACCTTGGCACCTTCTTCTAAAAATATATTTTCTGCTCCCAGTACTTGATTGGTCGCACTAATGGGCTGACTCGTTCGTCCTTCTGTTAATAAAGCAAAATCTTGGCGAATGGCTTCGTCATTATATAAGAAAATATCCCAAAGCTGATTAATTTTCAGAAAAGGAGTTTCTCCAACTTCAAAGCCAGACAACTCCTCGATATCCTCATCTTCCTTCATGAGGTGTTCAAATTGTTTGCGATTCATCTTCGCAGCAATGAGTTCACCGTCTTTCAAAAGTGCTTCGTTTTGTTCCAACTGGCTGATTAAGCGACAGAGTTGAGGCGAAGGGAGCACCGAACCATTGATGACGAGATTCTCATCTTCGTAATGAATGGGAAATTGCTCTGAAAGATAATCTTGGGTAATGAAAGAGATTTTCCCGCTGAGCATAAGTCGCCATTTTTCTCTAATGGTCAAAATGCCAACACGAAGATCACAAACTGGGCGAGTGAAAGTTAGGGGAAGCAAAGCGTCCCGACTACTATCGTCAAAAAGAATAATATTATCCATGACGTTAACGATTGATGGTATATTTAATGAAGTTTTTAAACCACTTCATTAGCTGGAATGGAAAATTTTAATATTTCCCTTTTTTGTTAGATTTTTAAAACGAAGCGAATTTACGTTTTAATTCTTAGTTCTCTTAAAAAACGCTGTGTATGTTTGAATTTTTATGATTCAGCCATCTAGCTTGAACCCTGCCAACTTCAACATACGGAGAAAAGAAGTAGCAACACCGTTAGTAAAAACTTGAACAAATAGCGCAGTGCTAGGAATATATTTCAAGAAAAAAGAAATAAAAAAGCCTCAATCTACGCATACGTTGGATTGAGGCTTTTTGTTATATCGATAAAGCGCTTATTCGCTAGCTTTTTCTTCTTCTGTCTCCTTTGGCTCTTTAGAGGCAAATTTGGTCTTAGCAAATTTCTTATTGAATTTATCAATACGTCCCGCAGTATCTACGAACTTCATCTTACCCGTAAAGAAAGGATGAGATTTATTAGAAATTTCTAATTTCACCAATGGGTATTCTTTTCCATCTTCCCAAGTAATTTTATCTTTAGTTGGCGTACATGATTTTGTTAAAAATGCCTCGTCGCAAGAAAAATCCTTGAAGACAACTAATCGATAATCTTCTGGATGAGTATCTTTTTTCATAATAAAATGTATTTCTTTTTATTAAATCGAATGCAAAGATAAGCTTTTTTTCCCTTTATAGGAAGTCTAAAGTATATTTTTAGTAAAAAAGATAAAGTTTGCGGTTTATTTATTGAAGTTGTTTTAAAATGATGTTAGAAGCCGAGGATAAAGGCTTGTAAATCAGGACGAAGCTCTTTTCGAGTTTCGCAGCCATCGCTGCAGTGACGAGAAATAAGGGGAAGTACTGGATTACAATGCTTTAGCAGTAGGCATTAAGATCTATTTTGAAACAACTTCATTAGCAAGGTTTTTGAAAAGACGCTATAAATTAGCTTAATTAACCATATTTTTATAAATTTCACTTATGAATCCAGCCCAAATTGAAGCTTTTCTTACCGCCTTGCAACAGCAAAACATTAAAGTTGCCCAAACTTTACTCTCGGATCATCCCGAACTAGCAAATGCACAAGGACCACAAGGGATTTCCTTATTGTTGATGTGTGCTTATTATCAGCAAATGGATTTAGCACATTTAATTGCAGCAAAGAAAAGCGAACTATCCTTATTTGAGGCAACCGCACTCGGAAAACAAGCTTCCGTCGCTGCAATACTGGAAAAGGAACCGAAGGCTTTGCAACAACCAGCCGCAGATGGTTTTTATTTACTTGGTTTCGCTAGTTTTTTTGGACAATTGGAGTTGGTAAAATATTTCTTAGCGCAAGGTGCTAATGTCAATCAAGCAGCACAAAACGATTTTAAAGTAACTCCAATTCATTCGGCAGTAGCCAAAGGAAGTTACGAAATCACCCAGTGTTTATTAGAACACGGAGCAAATCCCAATCTAGCACAAGCCAAAGGAATCACCGCTTTACATAGCGCAGCTCATCAAAGTCGACTAGATTTGGTAAAACTACTGGTAGCACACGGCGCTCAAGTCGATGCTAAAATGGAAGACGGTCAAACGCCTTTGAGCATGGCAAAAAAGGAAAATGCTTCGGAGGTGGTTGTTTTTCTAAGTACCCAGACGGACAAATAGGTATTCTTTAAATGGAAGGAAAGAAAGCATCTTCGTAATGCTCCAAGACCGATTTATTTTTCTGTTCATTCAAAATGATAGAAATGATGTCGAAGCGGATTTCCCATTCGTGACCAATAGATTCCATATAAACTGCCGCAGCATCCGCAATTAATCCTTCTTTTTTGGGCGTAATGGATTCTTCGGGTTGTCCATAAAAATCATAACTTCGAGTTTTTACTTCTACAAAAACCAATATTTCACCATCCTTAAGAATCAAATCTACTTCCGCACGACTAAACCGCCAATTGCGTTCCAGCAGTTGATAGCCTTTCGCTAGCAAAAAATCGAGCGCCATTTGTTCGCCCTTTCTGCCGAGTAATAAATGTTTCGCCATCCGAATTTATATTGGTACTAGTTGAATGCGCTGAAATTTCAGAAGTTTTAAAAAGAAGCGGTTTAAGTCCATTTTCAAACAACTTCAATCGCTTCGCTGTTTAAATTTACAAAGAAGGATTGTTTTATCCCGCTTTTATGCTTAAAATTGTAATCAAAATAAGCTTCAACTAAATGTTAAAAAGACAGAATCCAACCCAAACCGCTGCTTGGCAAAAATTGCAAGCCCATTTTCAAAAGATGCAAACGGTGCAAATGAAAGATCTATTTGCCCAAACACCGAATCGCTTTCAAGACTTTTCGCTGCACTTTGAAGATATCCTCGTCGATTACTCCAAAAATATTATTACGCCAGAAACCTTGGATCTATTACTAGAACTTGCCGAAGAAACGGGTTTATCCGCGGGCATTGAGTCTATGTTCGAAGGAGAAGCGATCAACGAAACGGAAAATCGAGCGGTGCTACACGTAGCCCTGAGGAATCGTTCTGACGAGGAGATGAAAGTAGATGGCGAAGATGTGATGCCAGATGTGCGTCGCGTTTTGGCTAAAATGAAAAACTTTGCGGATAAAATCCAAAATGATGCTTGGAAAGGGTACACGGGGGAAGCAATCACCGATATCGTAAATATCGGTATTGGCGGTTCTGATCTTGGTCCCGTCATGGTCACAGAAGCATTGAAGCCGTACTGGCGAAAAGGTTTGCAGGTACATTTTGTGTCGAATGTAGACGGAACACACATTGCGGAAGTTTTGAAAAAAGTAAACCCTGCGACGACCTTATTCATCATCGCCTCCAAAACATTTACGACACAGGAAACAATGACTAATGCGCACACCGCAAGAAATTGGTTCTTGGAACACGCCGTAGAAGAAACACACGTCGCCAAGCATTTTATCGCACTTTCGACCAACGCTAAAGGCGTGGAAGCCTTCGGAATGGATCGAGAAAATATGTTTGAATTCTGGTCTTGGGTAGGAGGACGATATTCTTTGTCCTCAGCAATTGGTTTATCCATCGCAGCCGTAATTGGTTTCGATCATTTTCAAGCCTTACTAGAAGGTATGTACGCGATGGATCAACATTTTAGAAAAACAAAGTTGCGTAATAATGCTCCGGTGCTTTTGGCGTTAATTGGAATTTGGTATAACAATTTCTTTCAAGCAGAAACGGAAGGCATCTTAGCTTATGATCAGTATTTACATCGATTTGCAGCTTATTTCCAACAAGGGAATATGGAAAGCAACGGTAAAAGTGTAGATCGAAATGGCGAAAAAGTCGATTACCAAACGGGACCAATTCTCTGGGGAGAGCCAGGAACAAATGGTCAACACGCTTTTTATCAATTGATTCATCAAGGAACAAAATTGATTCCTTGTGATTTCTTGGCACCCGCAAATAGTCATAATCCAATCGGAGATCATCACCCTATTTTATTATCTAATTTCTTTGCTCAAACGGAAGCGTTGATGATGGGGAAATCAGCAGAAACCGTTATCGCAGAATTAAAAGCTGCTGGAAAATCTGCGGAGGAAATTGAGTTTTTAACCCCGTTTAAAGTTTTTGCTGGAAACAATCCTACCAACTCGATTTTGTTGAACCAAGTTACACCACGAAGTTTGGGGAGCTTGATTGCTATGTACGAGCATAAGATTTTTGTACAAGGATTTATTTGGAACATTTTTAGTTTTGATCAGTGGGGAGTGGAGCTAGGAAAACAGCTTGCCAAGAAAATTTTACCAGAATTAGAAACCGCAGAAGCTGTTAAGAGTCACGATAGCTCAACGAATGGCTTGATTAATGCGTACAAAAAAATGAGAGGATAATTATACGCGGTGCAAGTGCCAGTGTAGCATTGGGATAATACCGCGCTTAATCTTCCGCAGAACGTTGAAGTTGTTGAATAATGCTCCAACAACTTCTTTATTAACGAAAAATAAAAGGGTGGATTTAGACCATAACATTTTCCCACTGACGGGAGTGATTCAAAATTATGCTTGGGGAGGAACGGTGTTTATTCCTGAGTTATTAGGTATTAAAAATGAAACACAGCAACCTTACGCAGAATTGTGGATGGGGACGCACACCCGCGGTCCTGCTACGGTAAGCGTCGGTGGAAAAACGCTACCACTAGGAGCGTTGATTGCTGCGCATCCCGAAGCAATACTCGGTGCGCCAACGGTTGCCGAATTCGGTCCTCAACTTCCTTTTTTATTTAAAGTTCTTGCCGTCAAAAAAATGTTGTCGATCCAAGTGCATCCGACCAAAGCTGCCGCAGAAATCGGTTTCGCAAAGGAGAACGAACTTGGCATTCCACTCTCCGCACCACACCGAAACTATAAAGACGATAACCATAAACCAGAAATCATGGTTGCCATGAGTGATTTTTGGTTGTTGCACGGTTTTAAATCCAAAGTAGCAATTGCAGCTAGTTTAGCAGCGGTGCCCGAATTAAAGGAGTTGTTAACGTTTTTTCAAGCCAAGACGACTTTAGCTTTGTACCAATATTTGATGGAGTTGCCACAAGCAGCAGTCAATCAAATTTTAAAACCTTTAGCCAATCGACTAGCGACGGCCTTCCAAGCGGGCAAACTTCAGAAATCAGCAGCAGATTATTGGGCAGCACTCGCTTTTCAAGAAAACAACTTACCCAATGGCGATTTGGATCGTGGTATTTTTTCTATCTATCTTTTTAACTTAGTTTTCCTGAAAAAGGGAGAAGCTATTTTTCAAGACGCGGGTATTCCACACGCTTACCTAGAAGGAATTAATATCGAATTAATGGCGAACTCCGACAATGTTTTTCGCGGAGGTTTAACGGTCAAACACATTGACGTTCCTGCTTTAATGCAACACTTAAGAACGGATGCAATTGTTCCACACATTATTCAAGCAGCGCCGATCAGTGCTACCGAAAAACTTTATGCTTGCCCCGCAATCGATTTCACCTTGAGTCAAATTGTGCTTCAACAAGGTCAAGTGCATGAAGCAACGGAAAATCCAGCGCCCGCTGTATTGATCGTATTGGAGGGAACCGTTTGGGTAAGCGCGGGTAATCAAAAAATTAAACGAACACGTGGAGAAAGTTTTTTTGCTGCTGCCGAAGTTCCTTATCAAATTGAAACGGAAGGCTCGGCGGTACTCTACAAAGCGAGTGTTCCGGTATAAATTTTCCTTTAAAGTTAAGCTGTTAACGACTGCAACGGTTAGAAGAATCTGCGATCTCTTCGCCGCTTTTGTCGTAGAATTGAGCAAAATTATTTATCTTAGCAAAGCGAAATAGTTCTGGGAAATTTACCACACCAAGTAAACGACTGGATTGAGCAACTTCCTATTATCATTTCTCAATAGAGAGTGCTATACTACGCGTTCTTTTCCCAATACCATTTTGAAAGCGTCTACTGCCTTGACTCATTTGCGAATCAATCCGTATAGCTTTATTAGAAATCAAACCGTGCTACTTAATCGGAGGCAAGTGTGAAAATTTGCTATTCTATAAACAAAAATTACCTTTGCAGGCTTAAAAAATTAGGTCATGAATCATTTCCCTTTCGTCATTAGTTTAGTTTTATTATTGTGCACGTTGAGTTTCGTAAACCCGGTGAAAGCTCAAGTCTTTTTATCACAACCCGCCCGTGTTCCGATCGAAGCACAAGATTGGCAAACTAAAGATGTACGAGCAATCGACATTGATCAAGACGATGATCTAGATATTATCGTCGCAAACGAGTTTGATCAAAATGCAATATTATTAAACGATGGAAACGGTATCTTTTCCGTCGGTAACCAAGGGATTCCGCCGAGCATTATTCACGATAGCGAAGATATTGTCTTGGCAGATTTTAATGGAGATGGTTTTCTTGATATTATTTTTATTAGTGAAGATGATTTTGAAAACGAGTACTATTGGAATACGGGCAGTGGTAGTTTCGTTAGCTCTCCAAATGTTTTACCGTTTACTTCCAGCAATGCCGCCGCCGCGGTTGATATCACGAATGATGGTCGACCAGATTTGATCTTGGGCAACAATGATCAAAATATGATTTTGGTGAATGATGGTTTTGGTAATTTACTCGTTGATACCGATCGTTTGCCTTTGTTGACCGAAAAGACCCATGACATTAAGATGCTGGACATTGAAGGCGATGGTGATATGGATATGTTTGTGGCGAACGAAGGAACAAATCGTTTAATGATTAATGATGGTGCTGGTTTTTTTGTGGATGCTTCGGCGGCAAGATTACCAAGCGGCCTGAACTTAGATACACGTAAGGCCGTCATTGCGGACGCCAACGGAGATGGCTTTCCCGATATCTTTTTGTGCAACGTAGAGTTTAGTCTAGCTACTAATCCGCAAGATCGTTTATTCTTGAATGATGGTGCGGGTTATTTTACGGATGCTACGGAACGTTTGCCCAGCAAAAATAACCAAACCTTAGATGCTGTTTTTATTGACTTGGATGAGGATGGCGATTTAGATTTGATCACCGCCAATGTTTTTGGAAATCCAGTGAATATCTTATTGAATATTGACAACCAGTTTCATCCCGTCAGTGCCGCAGCGATTAATCCGCTAGGTGCCGTGGAAGCTTTTGGAATTGTGCCTGGAGACTTTGACAAAGATGGTTACGTCGATTTTTATATTGCCAATGCAGCGGGTAAGGATTTAGTTTTGATTCGAGATGCTTCCGTGCAGCTTGTGAGTACGCAGGAGGTTTCCGACTTCGCAACACAAATAGAACTCTTCCCCAATCCAATTCAGTCAAGTTTTAGCTTGAAGTGGGAACCAGAATTTGTCAACGAAAAAACCGTCTTTCAAATTTTTAACGGACAAGGTCAGCGCATTCAACAACTGTTTCCACAGCAAAAAACGGACAAGCGTTATACTTTTACTTTGCCAGAAAATTTTCCAGCAGGTTGCTATTATTTACAAATCCAAAACGGAACACAGATTGGCGTAAAGCGATTCCTCAAAATTCCTTAGCGAATAATTTCTGCATCCAAAAAACTCGCCGGAATGGCAAATGCATCCACTAGAAATCCTGCTTCCTGTCGAACTTCTTGACAAAGTTTTGCCACCATTTTTCGAATAGCTTTAGTTTTAACAGCTTGCATATACTCTGCTTCCAAAAACCAAGCTCGATTATTGTCAAGCGTCGAAAGGGCAAATAACTGGCAGAGTTTCGTCAGAGACTTTTGACAAGCTTCGTCTTCACAATTTTTTACAGCCAAAACAAATTGTTCAAGTACTAAACGTTCCGTGTAGGCTTGCGCCAAGATTAACATTTGAGTTTGACAACGTAAAAAAGCATCGTAAGCTTTCATTTGTCTTTTGATCAAAGCGCGCATACGATTTGCGATAGAAATTACAATTTGTCGTTCTCTAAATCGAAAGGCTTCTAAGTGAAATTCAAAATCACAAAGATGTTCCGTTTCTACATTTCTAGTGAAAAACGGATTAAATTCATTTAGCTTAGAAGATACTTGTTCGACTAGAAAACGAAGTACGGCACGATAACCTTCGTTGTGAAACTCTGCTTTAAAATTAGACAATAAACCTTTGGCGACGAGTTGCATCAATACCGTATTATCGCCTTCGAAAGTAGTAAAGATTTCAGTATCTGCTTTCAATGTACCGAAGCGATTTTCGGAAAGATATCCTTTTCCACCACAAGCTTCTCTACACTCTTGCAAAGTACTCGTGGTAAACCAAGTTGCATAAGATTTTAGGCCAGCAGCCATTGTTTCGATTTCTCGAATATCTTCTTCGCTGCGTTCAACGTATCGTTTGGTCAAATAAGTCAAGGCAAAATCAAGCGCGTAGGTTTTTGCCAAACGCGGCATGAGTCGTAATTGATGGCTGGGGTAATCGAGGAGTAAAGTCTCTGGTTCATTTTCGTTAGGAGCAAATTGTCTGCGACGGAGTGCATATTTAATAGCGATGGTCAGTCCAGCCTTCGTTGCACTCAATCCTGCGCGTGGTACACAAACTCGACCGCCAACCAGTGTGCCTAGCATTGTAAAAAATCTGCGAGAAGGATTTTCGATTGGACTGCTATAATTACCTTGAGCATCAATATTTCCAAATCGGTTCAATAAATTGCTACGGGGGACTCGGACTTGATTAAACCAAATTCTACCATTATCTACACCATTTAATCCTAATTTATAACCACAATCGACAACCCGCACTCCTGGAAGCTCTTGATGATTTTCATCTCGTAAAGGAACGAGTACAGCGTGTACGCCATGGTTTGTGCCATTAACGATCAGTTGGGCAAACACGGTTGCCATTTTTCCGTGCAAAGCATTACCAATATATTCTTTACCCGCTTTTTCGGTAGGCGAATGAATAATAAGTTCATCCGTATCGGCATCATAACTTGCCGTTGTTTCTAAATTACGAACGTTAGAGCCATGTCCGGTTTCAGTCATTGCAAAACAGCCCGCGAGTTTCATGATACCAATATCTGCCAAATATTTATCATGATGTTCTTTCGTTCCCAGCCACATTACACTACCACCAAAAAGACCGAATTGTACCCCAAATTTAATGGTTAAACTCAAGTCGTGATAACCTAAGGTTTCGAAGATCGCAGCGTAAGCACCCATATCATTTCGACCTCCATAAGCAGTAGGGTAGGAGATAGAACCATAACCGTTATCGGCGAGAATTTTACACCACTGTAATATTTGATTTCGGTAATCTTCTTTATCGGGAAGCGTTTGATATTTAAAAACGGGATCGTTGAGCAAGGTTTTTAAGCGGTTGCGATCTTCGGCAAAGTCATCGTCTAGTATTGCCGTCATTTTTTGGATTTCAAAACTAGGCGTGTCTTGTAAACTAGCTGCAATTTTTTCGCGTTGTGCAGTAGTAAATAAATTACGGAAGTCTGCTAAACTGGCCACGCCAATGGCTGTTTCCAAAGCCTCTAGCGCTGTTCTCGTTTTCGGGTCTGACCAAGTTTGAACGCTACCTTCTGGAGCACCTTTACGCGCCATCTCTAATCCCAACTTAGCTAAAGATTGTTTTTCTTCGGAGGAAACTCCTTGTGCCGCCGCTTGTATTAACTCTACCCATTCTTTAAATAATTGTGGGCTGGGGACTTTTTTAGGATTACTCCACGAAGCTAAAAGTTTCTTATCCCTTTCGGATAAAAAATCAAAGCTATCAATGTGTTTGCGAATCAATTCAATTTCCGTCGGACTCAAAACATTATCGGCCCAACCAACATAAAAAAGTGGAATCAAACTAAGTACACCAGGAGAGTATTGCGTAGGAGGAGAAGAGGTAACAGACATCTTGATTAGGTTTTGGCGAAGAACAAATTTACACTCAACTTAATAACAATATTAGGTAGGTATAAGTTTATTAAGTACTAAGACAAAATTTTTTACCATTAAGTTGTGTTAGATTTTGAGTAGTATCGAGGCACGAAAACCACCCTAGCCTTTGCTTAGGAAGGCTTTGAGTAACGAAGAGACTGCTCAAAAGATGCTGCCAGTTAATCAGTGAATTAATTGGTCTTAGTACTTACAATGGATTTAACCTAAAGATAGGGATTAAATAGTCAAAATAAAAAATCCCGAAGTCTGGGATTAAATAGACTCCGGGATGGATGAATGTTTGTTGTTCTCTCGATATGTTTAAAACACACCAACTATCTGTCAAAATAATAAAAATAATAGCCGATGCTGTATTTTGAGCGGGAGTTGCTAAGTAGTTACTCCTTCAAAATAACGAAGTCAAAGGTAGAGTACAAAATACGTACTCTTGGTTTTTTATGGTATACAGGGTTGTATTCTCGGGCTTTCAGAAGTGGTTACGTGCCAAGGTGAAATCGCGGAAAATATTCTTTACAAAAAGGAAGGAATACTTACAATTTTACTTTAACATATTATAAAAACTTAATTTGCAAATTGGGTGCCAAAGTCTTAAGAATGTAGCTATTTTTTCGAAAACAAATTTTTTATTTTTTAATAAGTGTACGCTTGAAACATAGCCGTTGTGTAAAGATCATTTCTCAACAATTTCTACCTGCTAAATTACTATTTGGCTCAAAAAAAAAGACCACCCGGGGGGTGGTCACACCTCACTTTAAAAAAGCGAAGCATTTGGGGGAATTTATCTAAGGTTCTAATATTTTCGGTATAGTTCAAATATCATGATGCTTTGTATCAATTTAATTTTTCGTTTTGCTAATGTTATTTTGCTGTAACAAAATCTTTGTTTATGCTTGTTGTATTATGATACGCCGTTTTTTTTTAGAGGTTGCATATATATATGAAAAAATATAAAATGTTTGAATCCATTATTTTTTGGCGCTTATTTTTAGCGCGCGTTTGCTTGCCTCTATTCTTTTCCGGCAGGGTAAAATAAAAAAGGTTGTTTCGTAAATCGAAACAACCTTTCCCATAGCGAACCGAATTAACGGTCACTAGTTTTAGCGTAAGATCATCTTATCCTACCCAAGTGTAACCACCACCATTTCTTTCGCTGGCTTGTTGCGTACGATCCGGCGTACTCGTTACAAAACTTTTTACCTTTATGTCCGAAGTAGTTAGCTTCAACTTTTTCATCTGTATATCTTTTTAGTGTTTATGAAGTGGCAACTTATGTACTTCAATATAGTTTTTCGAATCCTTTAAAGTAAGAGACAAATGTTTATGCTTGTGACATCAAAAAAAAGGACTTGATAAATTCTTTTAATGGGGAGAAAATAAATCGTTTGTATAAACTGCTGTCTTGTAAAAACTATATTGTGTAAATTGAAAATTACATCTAAATTTATGTAATATATAAGGCAATAACAATGCCAGATATTTAAAAATATAAATTATCATTAATAAAATATGTTTATTTGAGCTTCTGTAGATAATTTGAAGGAGAAATTTTTATTTTATGAGACTTTTACCAAATGAGATACCTTTAAGCAGTAAGAGGAAGGGAAAAGTAAGCGAACAACTTCAACATGAAAATGGAGACATTAATGTTTTAACATTTAAATAAAAAAGGTGGAAAAGAATAGGATCGATCGCATAGAGACCGACTTTATCAAGGCGAATCAAGTGGAACTATGGATGAAACGAGAAGACTTAGTGCATCCAATCATCGCGGGTAATAAATGGCGAAAGCTCTTTTACAACTTAGCCGCAGCGAAAGCAGAAGGTAAAACTCATTTGATTAGTTTTGGCGGTGCTTATTCCAATCATATTCACGCAGTAGCCGCAGCAGGACCATTGTACCAATTAAAAACAATCGGGATTATCAGAGGGGAACGACCAGCGGTTTTAAATCCTACACTACAATTTGCAGAGAAACAAGGGATGCTTTTACACTTTGTTAGTCGCTCTGTGTATCGCAATAAAACTACGGCACTCGAACAATTAGACTTGCCCTTAGCGACAAGTTATATTTTGCCGGAAGGTGGAACGAATAATTTAGCCATCAAAGGTTGTCAAGCCATTATCACGAGCCTGACCAAACCGTTTGATTATTACTGTGTTTCTTGTGGGACTGGTGGAACAATTGCTGGAATGGTTACGGCACTAGATAATGATTCTGCTCGTCAGGTGCTTGGTTTTTCGGCGCTGAAAGGTGATTTTCTACAGAAGGAAGTGGCAACCTTAATGACTTCTTTTAATGGTAGAAAATACGAAAATTGGAAAATCAATTTCGACTACCATTTTGGTGGTTACGCGAAGCATACAACGGAATTGATTGAGTTTATGAATGCGTTTAAACACCGCCAAAGTATTACACTTGATCCTATTTATACCGGAAAGATGATGTATGGAATTTTTGATTTGATTGGAAAAGGATATTTTCCTAAAGGAGCAAATATTTTAGCCATTCATACCGGCGGTTTACAAGGTCTTGCGGGCTTCCAAGCACGCTTCGGAGCCTTATTGACTTAGCTCCAAAATGAGCATTCCTCCGAGGAAGATAGTTTTTCTTGCTCGGAGGAATGATAAAACAACTATAAAATCTATTATTTCGCTCTTCCCATACGACGACCATTTTTGTATCGCACAACGTAAGCTTCAAAAAATTGATCTTGCTGACGAGCTTCGAGCGCTACTTTCCTAGCCTCTTCAACACTGTAATAATCCGCCAGCAAAACTCGAGTCCAGCCTTTTTCAATAATTAATTCTGTATCTAATCTGCCGAGGTGTCTAATACTATTATAGCGATTGTGTCGCTCCGAATATTTACCTACGGCAATAATCTGTACTTTATAATAAATACCCTCGTGGCGCGGTGCCGAAGTTTTAACCGCGATTCCATCTCGAGGTTCCATCGTATAGCTTGTTGGGTTAGAAACGATAGTAGCTCTAGAACGATCAATTGTGGTGTTGGTATTTGTTTTGGTGGCAATGGGAGTCGTCGACTGATTTGGTTTAATCTTTTGTACACCCAAAGAAGGATTTGTAGCCGCTTGATCCGAGCTGGTTCGTTGACTCGGCAAGCTATTGGCGTGCGCACTGGTGGTTCCAGTTGAAAAACTAGTATTGCGTAGCTCCGTACTGGTCTTGGTATCTTGAGTGGTATAACGGGAAGTAATTGCCTGCTTCGAACTGGTAGTTACTGGTGGACTCGTCGTTGTATTAGGGGCAAAAACGGGTTTTGACAGACTAACGATGGCAGACTGTTGCGTTGATTTTTGTTCTAAAATAATATCGTGAATCAAGGTTTTAGCCGTTGCTGGATCGCCCGTTTGAAAATCAAAGCTATCACTGAGAAAACCTTCTTTCGTCCATGCTAAAGAAAGGCTCTTATGTGGTAATAAAGCCAATTCATATTGACCATCGTCAAAGTTTTTCTGGGTCAGCAAACGTTTTCTTCCATCACTTAACTTTTCGTAAAGCCGCAAGGCGACACCTTTTACGGGAGCTTGGGTCTTTTTATCCAGAATTTTACCACTCGCTAAAAAAGATTTACTGGGTGCAGAAAAACTGAAAAGATCTTCTTGCGTGGTCGTTATTTTTTCTAAACCAAATAAGCGGTTAGAACTTAAATAACCGCCTTGTCCTGAAACCTTGCGGATATAATAGTAGTCATCCGCAGGAGAATTGATTGGCAAACCCATATTTTCTGGGCTACCAATATGCGCTGCTTTGCCCGTCGCTCGAAAGATATCAAAACCACCAAAACTGACTAGTCCGTTAGAACTAAAATATAAAAAGCCTTCCGTTGTATCGTACGAAGGGGTAATTTCGTCTCCAATGGTATTAATTTTTGTTAAGTTTTCAGGGAAGCTAAAATCAAATGCGTTGCTCGAAATATTTCGACTCGTACACCAAATATCCATCCCGCCTTCTCCACCTTCTCGGTCGGAAGAAAAATAAAGTATTTCCTTATTTCCAACTTGAGTCACAAAAGGGTGCGTCGTATTGCTGCGTTTCATGTTGATGTAATCTCTTAGTCTCTCGGGCGTTGTCCATTGATCATTTTTACGCTGTGTGACAAAAATTTCGCATTTTGCGTAAACGCCTTCCCAGTTTTTTTCTTCTTTACAAATGGTGAAATAGAAGCGTTTGTGATCTGGACTCAAGGTACCATTTCCGTAATTTGCCTCCGTAATTTTTGGGAAACTACTCGGCGCAGTCGCTTTGATCCAATTCCCATCTTGTAGTTGTGTTCGATATATTTTTACTTGCTTTTCGCTGGTTGAAGTAAAGTACAATACATCATCCGAAAAAGACATGGGCGCAAATTCAGCGGCGGGTGTATTGATATTTTCACCGAGCAGCGCTAATTCAACGGTTGCAGCGTGCGGATCTTCAGCGAGT
Organism: Saprospiraceae bacterium; assembly: GCA_045110315.1. Lineage (GTDB taxonomy): Bacteria > Bacteroidota > Bacteroidia > Chitinophagales > Saprospiraceae > CALFBG01. Next base: position 63,659 of record JBGCFY010000113.1, on the reverse strand, counting down.
GCTTTAATGGCTTGCTCGCAACCCTTAACTTCAGTTTGTACAATCTGAGCAATGAGTGCCCGATCCTTTCGCTGGTAAGCATTTATAAAATAAACCAAGGCATCAGAAGCCGCTTGATATTGACCATCTTGCTTAAGACAACGACCGTATTCCAATCCAATTAAAGGAAAATCTTTTAATTCTTTTTTGATGTGGGCGAAAGCCTCGGCTGCTTTGCGATAATCTTTTATTTGCAAAAAAGCCTTACCCGCTTGGTAAGCTAAATTTTTCTTTTTTGTTTTCTGTTTCCATGCGAGGAGATAGTTTTCTCCAGCTTCGGCGTACTGACCTTGCTTGAGGAAATTATTGGCTAGTTTTTGATGCTGGCGCCAACTCATTTTCTCTTGTGCGTTTACCGCAAAACTTAGCAATCCAATGAAAGAAAATAGTATGTATTTCATATCCAAAAAATATTTACAAAGTAAGAAAGGTGCTTTGCACGGATCCACGCACAAAATACCTTGCGTCATTGGCGACGTGGTGCCACAAAATGACGAAAAGAATTCAGTTGTTTTTCAACAATTTCTTCGTTACAAAAGTGGAAATTAAGCCTAATAGACTTGCTTCCTTTAATTCCTTTTGGGGAATCCCGAAATTGGTCAAAGAACGAATTATATTTTATACAAATATCAATCCAATAAATCTTCAATGACTTTTGCAAAGTGTTGATGCTCTAACTGTTGTATTTTTTTGGAGATCTCTAGTGGTGTGTCTTGTGGTGTAAGGGCGCAACGCGCTTGAAAAATAATATTTCCTTCGTCGTACTGTTCATTCACATAGTGAATCGTAATTCCCGTTTCTGACTCTTTTGCTTGATAAACAGCTTCGTGAACGTGTTTTCCATACATCCCTTTTCCACCGTATTTGGGAAGTAAAGCCGGATGAATATTTATGATCCGTTTGGGAAAATGACGGACCAAGTAAGCTGGAATGAGCCATAAAAAACCAGCCAGCACAATAAAATCAATTTGATGTACTTGCAAATCGGTTAATAGTTGTTCCGATTCATAAAAGTTTTTGCGTTGAAGTATTAGTGTGGGAATTTCATATTTTGCAGCGGTTGTTAGAACGTAAGCTTTCGCTTTGTTCGAAACAACTAAACGGATATTAATCTGAGGATGTTGCTCAAAGTGTTGAATAATTTTTAGTGCGTTTGATCCGGTACCCGAGGCAAAAATAGCGATATTAGTCACGTTGTAATGGCAGTTTTAGTGAATAGGTTGAAAAGGAAGTCTACTTCGATCAGAAAAATTGTTGCAAAGCTATCGATTAAATGTGAGGCTACCTAATTTGTAATTTCTTCCACGTTCGCCGTAAATTAGCATTTCTCGTTTCCCAATCTGCTTACATACTTTAGGTCGTGCAAGCGTACCTACATCCCGATTGCTAGCCATGGGAAAAGTCTGTAAACTTCCGTCTTTGCTAATTTGCGCCAAGGCAATAACGGATGATCTTCCGTTGAAATTATAAAACTTACTGGAGGTTTTGCCATCTAGATTAAAGTTCCTACCATTGTCATTGTACACAAAATAAATTTTATCGCGAATGATCGACATTGCATAAGAAGAGTAATAACCACCATCATCCGTCGTCGTTTGCTTTTTAGGAATTCTAGTTGCCCATTCAATTTCTCCCGTAGGTTTGATATTGACTACGATGATATCATTGTAATTGTAATAGGTAATGGTTCGGATATTATTATTAAACCCAAATCGATTCCCGCCAAAGTTATTAAAGTCGTCTTGCTCGTAGATGTAGAACTGCTCGGCGACTAATACTGCGCCACCATCACTTCTCATAATAAGGTCATTTAAGGCGTAGTTATACATTTCGGGAACCTTATCCATTCTACCTTTTTCCTTGTTGCGCTTCGCTTTACGTTTTTTGCGATCCGAAAAATATTCCGTTAAAAATTCAAAATCAAAAGCTCGAAAATTACGGTCAAGCACTTCTTTGTTTTTACGATCAATTTTGAAATAGCAAGTTCCTTTGATACTGTAGCTCCTTTTTTCAGAATAAAAACCAGCACAGATTAATTGCCCTCGATTACCAATCCGAAAAGTTAGATCCGTAATAAATTTTTCGTTCTCGTCTATTTTATATTCGGTAAAATCTTCTCCATTATTTTCATAAGCGAGAATAACGTATTGATAATTTGCTTTGCCCTGCCGACGGCGTTTAGATTTGTCCATAAAAATAACACCAAGTAAATATACATTTCCTTGATTGTCAACCCGATATTCTTCTACCGTAAATCGGTTATTGTTGTACGGTAAGATAATATCCTTAGACCACATTTCTTCAAATTGATCATTGAAGACGCGGAAGGCAAAACTTTCAGGGTCTTTTTTTCCGGTCGGTAATTGATTGTAAAGTAAGAGTTTTGTACTGTCTCTAGACAAGCTAAAATCAAACAGCCCCGTGCCCGTTAAGCCGCGAGTAGGAATTTCTCCAATTTTGGTGATTTTTCTTTTGGCGCGTAAGCTTCTTGGGTTGACCTCTTGCACAAAGAGATAGTTTCTTTCTTTTGCCCGATTAAAAAAAGAAGTCATGAGGTATAAGTTTCCATCCAGTTGAAGGAGATCTTCGTAGCTTCGTTTTTTACCAGAATACTTGAGGTCAATCTTATTTGATTTCCTTAGTTTCTTATCATCGTTGTAATACTCTAGGTATACTTTTGTTGGCGCACCACCCAGTCCAGCCGTCGTCTCTCGTACGGCGTAGAAACCAATTGAATCGTGCAGTAATATTTTAGATAAATAAGATCGCTTTGGTGCTTTTATTTTCTTTCCCCAGTCTAGTTTACCGGGAAATTTTTCATTTTGCGCCAAACTGGAAAAACAAGTACAGAGTAAGCATAAAAGAAGGAAATTGTATTTCGGCATTTGTTATTTTTTACTTTTTAAAGACCCTCAGGAGGTGATAAGCACTTAGTTAAATAGCTCTAATGTACAAAGTAGTTAAATCCACGCTTTAATTGCTAATGTTTTCCTTAGAAATTAAGCTTCCATTTCAAATCTATTATAATAACGATTTTAGCTGCTTTTTTATTTAAAAAAATGAAAAACTTCTATCGTGTAAGTCTTTTTATGTCATAAATTTACTTTTGGATCAGCTTTATGCTAAAGTCATTATCTATATTTCAATGTAATTGAAACGGCTCAAGGAATAAACAGTACGGGATAGACTTAGTTTAGTAAACTCCGATCAATTGAAAGTTAAAAGCGTGTTAAAGAAGATAAGGCGTACCAAAACAACTTCAACTTAAGAACTTCAAGTTGTATCAGCGCTTACACAAAAAAAGCCTTGATGAAAGTTCACCAAAGCTCGTTTAAATCATAAAATCAAGGGACGCGATGTAAGATTACTTTCACACCGCGCGGTACGTTAATAGGTCCAAAGGTCGTGTTCGAAATTAAAAATCTCTTGTTTGATTTTATCTGCTTCGAGCAATAAATCTACGCCAGAATATTGTTCTTGCAAGCGTTGGTCTCGAATATTAGAAGCTTTATAAATACTACTGGCGAAATAACGCATTTCGAATAAGTTTTCCCAACTAATCAAACTACTATCATTGCCTTCCAAAAAAACTTTATGGCGCGCCAAGGCTTGTCGGAGCTCTGGATAGTATACCCAAAAAAGTGGCTTTTCATAGCGGAAATTTCCGTTTTCATCGCGTACTTCAATCAGCGGAGCAATACCCAAAATTCGCACTTGCATCGTGGACGTATTTTCATCAAAAAACCAAACTTCTTTGAGGCGATAGCGTTTGATGTCTTCGTAGAAAATATTATTTTGGATAGGCACCCATTCCGTATCGCCAGTATCAAAATTAATACGTTCAATCGTATCCCGATCAAAGAGTACATCGTCCATTTCTTCGTCGGATAAAGCGTAGGTGAATTTGTCATCTTCTGCACTATACGGCGTAATTTTTTTATCTGCGGCTGCTTTGATTAATATATCGAAAAAGGGAGCTTGCGGATTGATAAAACTCAAGTTCATTTTCTCCCGTACGTCAATGATGCGCCAAACGCGTTTTTCCCAAAAGATATCCGCTTCGCGCAAGGGTTGATAGGCGAGTACTTTTCGATCTTGCATGATTTCTCGTTTTACAATATCATCAAGCACTTGACTACAAAGGATAGAAAGATGGAAGGTTACAAAAAAGATCATCAAAAGATATTTCATAAAGGATTTTAATTTTTTTTTGGTGGAAAATAAATTTTTAAAACAACTTCATAAGTTTGGTTAAAAAGGAAAAAGAAATCCCCTCATTTTATAGCGACTATAAAACATCGAAAATAAACTTACCGACCAAGGAGCCATTTTCGTTCGGGGATTTAGAATCATGAAGACGGAATAACCTCTTCATCCTTGTGTAAAACCGTTCGCCAAAAGGCACCGACTTTACTGCTAAAGCTAATTTTGAACTTGTACTATTTAATATTGAATACTAAGCTATTGAGGGTGCGCTGGTATTGATCACCAGGACATCTAGCCTTCACTTTATCAAAGTAAAAAACATCGCCTCGCTTTGCTCGGTTGATAATATTTTTAACGGCACTACTAAATCGTCCGCCTTGATTTTGTTGAAATTGTGGATCATCTCCTTTGGGTAAGCGCGTAAGTTCAAAACCCGAAATTTTGCAACGAGCCTCAAAGTCAAAACGCTCTAAGTGTGGAAAAAGGCGATCGTGAATTTTTATGGCAGCGGGAGTCAAGGTGCCAGCCGTTTTATCTCCGAGTTTAGCCACTGGGGTTGGGATAGGTTTGACGCGATATTCGAATTTTGTTGGCGTTAAGCCGCCACCCGCGACGGTAACAATCGCTTTGCCCGTTTTGCTTGCGGTGACATTATACTTTCCATTGGTCATTTTTTTAATGTTGGCTCCTTGCACCGATACCTGTACTTGATTACTTGGAACACCCGCCGCAGAAATAGAAAGTGGATTGTCAACACCAACGTAAAAAACATTCATTTTATCAGCAGAAGCGGTAACGGAACGTTCGCCAACTTCAAAAGTAAATCGCTTTTTATAAGATTCAACTGCTTGAGTCAGTGGATTCTTGACCCGAATCGTCGCCTCGTAATCTTGCGTTCCAATTTGATTGGGTTGTACGGAGAATTGCGCCTTTCCATTCCGAACAGGATAGTTTTTTCCATTGACGCTCACCGAAATATTATCAACGGTACTGCTATACGCACCGAGAAAAATTTCTGCCTCATAGGCTTCACCCTTGATCACATAACTTTTGTTGGAAGAGACAATTGCGTCGTATTGATCTAACGTTTCGGTGTCAGTAATTTGATTGACAAGGTGGTTCAGAATAGCAGTTTCGGAAATTTTGATATCGTTTTGGAGTTTGGTCAAAATGGGAAGGGTAGCGGCGACGGGCATTTGTTTGAAGCGATGAGCCGCCCAAGTATCGTGCTTGCTATCGGCAGGAATTTCTTCTGTCCGAAGTGGTAAATTGATGGCAATTTGGGTACGCGCCGTTTCTGATTCGATCAGGGCAAGTAAACTTTGGCGGACCTGCTCAATTTTTGATTGGAGCTCTTCTCCACGACCTTCTTTTACAAAGAGGCGAGTTGTAACATCTTTATCTTTTTTTCCTTTCGGTAAATTATCTTTCCCAATGCCTCCAGAGTTTTCGATGAGTAAAGTTTTGAGTGCTCCAACGTAATCGTGAAACTCCTCGGCGATCGTTCGAAGTTGATTGGCTTTGTCTCCCATCGCTTCAAACTGTGGGTACGCATTCGCATGCTTATTAATCGTAGCAATCAATTTGGTATTTGATTGTTCGACGACTTCGCTACTATTCGAAATGCTTTTATCTAGCGCAAAGAAAGCATTTAATACTTCCGCCGATACATTTAAAGCTAGCATAGCCGTTAAGACAATGTACATTAAATTGATCATAATCTGCCGGGGTTCTTTTGGTATAGACATAGTTAGATTATTTTTTTGAAAAATGATTGATTGTTCCACTAGTTCACCGTAAGCACTAATTGCTAGGGGCAGTAAACTTCCGCTTACTGTCCGTGTCTAAGTAATAAGTTTCAGCAGAGCTGTCCAATCAGTGGCACTATGCTAGCGGTAGTGCACCAAAGAAAAGCTTGCGCTCGGATGAATTTTTAAATTCCTCCTAAATGTTGGTAGAAATTAGACTTCCTACCTAGGGTAATAAAAGTGGTCGGTAAAATATAGATAGGCTTCAAGTATTAGTTTGAATGCTGTATTTTGAAAGCGAAAGTGATCACGTTCAAAATTGCTGTTTAAATATTCCTAAAAGCCAATGATTAAAGGTAAGCGTGATTGCATATAAGTAATTAAGGATGACGAGGGAGTTTTAATCGTTTCAACGAAGTTTTGAACCTCGTTGATGATAGCCTAACGGTAATCCTTAAAAAAGTAACAACCTGTAGCATATTTTTTAAAAAAAAATAAAACACTAAGCGTACTTTTCTTTAAACAACTTTTAAACTAATTTGTAGAATAGACTAGTTGACCGAAACTGAATTTGCGATTGAAGGCACATTGAAGTGTTGATTGATCCTCATTAATCTCCAGTTAGGAAAACTCAAACTAGGACTCAAAACAGCGCAGGCATTAATAATTTTTGTACTTTTGCAATCGAAATTTGATAACTGATAAAAATGTTATGGCTTTAGATCAAATAGATGTTGATAATTACGAGGAGGAACAAGAAAAGGAGATGAGTTTCTTGGAGCATTTGGAAGAATTGCGTTGGCATTTGGTTCGGTCGGTCGTTGCAGTGGTTATATTAGCCATTGTGGTTTTTTTGGCAGAAGATTTCGTTTTTGGTAGTGTAATCTACGGTCCTCGGAATGAAGGTTTTCTGAGTTATCAACTACTGTGTGCCATTTCGGAAGATTTGTGCTTTGTGCCCCGTACGATTAAGTTGCAAGCAATTGAAGTAGGGGAGCAGTTCTTTACGCATATCAAAGTTTCTTTTATTATGGGCTTTGTCATGGCTTTTCCTTATCTATTTTGGGAAATTTGGCGTTTTGTGAAACCGGGTTTGTACAAAGAAGAGCAAAGAGCAACGGGAGGAATTGTACTGATTTGTTCCACTTTATTTGTTATTGGGGTTTGCTTTGGGTACTTTATTATTTCCCCTTTCGCGATCAATTTCTTACTGGGATACGATTTGGCGGGAGAAATCATAGCAGCGCCGTCTTTATCTTCCTACGTCAATACCATGACGATGGTAACCTTACCGACCGGATTGGTGTTTGAATTGCCCATTGTTGTTTACTTTTTTACTAAGTTGGGCTTACTAACTCCCGATATTATGCGGACTTATCGAAAGCACGCTTTTATTATTATTTTAATTTTGTCGGCGGTAATTACGCCACCAGATATTGTCACCCAGTTTTTGATTGGCGTGCCTTTGTTTGTATTATACGAAGGGAGTATTTCTATTTCTAGAAGAGTTATTCGTAAGCAAGAAGAAGAGGAAAGAGCCTCGCTTTAATTTCCGTTTTATGAAAAATGTATCAACATCGCTGACTTTAGTCTTAAAAATATTCTTACCGGTTGCGTGGATTGTATTTTTTGGAACGATCACGATTGCTTTATTATTTTCAGAACAAGAATTTGTAGGAATGGTACCGACTTCCAATTTTAAATTTGGCATGTTGGCGTTTTTTCTAGCTGGTGTCGCGATCTTATATTGGGCAGTAATGCGTTTAAAACGCGTTGACATGGACGAACTTTTCATCTACGTTACCAACTATCATAAGAATTATCGTTACCCTTTTCACAATATTGAAAAAATTGTTGAGCGAGATTACTGGTTGTTTAAAACGCTACACATCTACTTAAGAGAACCGGGGAATTTTGGAAAGAAAATCAGTTTTATTCCCAGTAAAGATAAGTTCAAGAATTTCTTGGAAGAACACCCTGAGGTCGTGAAGCAATTGTGGCGAGAAGAAGCCTAGGGAAGTTGATGGTATACGGGAAGTCGAATTTTTTTTTATAAAAAACGGCCTTAGCTTTCGTAAAAAGCTAAGGCCGTTGTAGATTATCACCAAAGGACATTCAGTGCATTTATTTTGATCTCATCTTAATAATGGGACAAATCATTTCTTCTAGTGAAATCCCTCCGTGTTGGAAAGTATTTTTGTAGTAATTATTATAATGATTGTAATTATTAGGATAAAGGAAAAATTTATCTTCTTTCGCAAAGATAAAAGTCGAACTTACATTAGGACGAGGTAAGAAAGCTTTTTTCGGGTCTTTTACTTCCAAAACATCCTTGCGGTCGTATTGTAAATTTCTACCAACCTTGTAGCGCAAATTCGTCGTTGTTTCTCGGTCTCCAACTACCTTGGAAGGTTGATTGACTCGAATGGTACCGTGATCCGTCGTAACGATCAATTGGATATCTCGATCGGCGATTTTTTTGAGCGCCGCCCATAATTGCGAGTGTTCAAACCAAGACTTTGTCAAAGAGCGATACGCTTTTTCATCGCCTGCTAATTCCTTTAAAACTTCCATCTCAGTACGTGCGTGCGACAACATATCGATAAAGTTGTAGACAATCACCATCAGGTCATTTTGGAGATAATTAATGATATTATCGTGGAGTTTATTAGCATTATTGACGTTGGTGATTTTGACGTAATCACATTTCACCTCTTTGCGGAAAGTACGTTTAATTTGTTCTTTGAGCAATTCAAATTCTTTCATATTTTTCCCACCGGGCTGATTGTCATTGAGCCACCATTCAGGAAAATACTCTTGGATTTCTGAAGGCATCAAACCCGCAAAAATGGCATTTCTACTGTATTGGGTAGAAGTAGGAAGAATACTGTAGAAGAAGTCTTCGGATTCTACTCTGAAAAATTCAGAGAAAATAGGTTCTAATGTTTTCCACTGATCGTAGCGTAAATTATCGAGTAAGAGCAAAACGGTAGGAACGTCCGAATCCATTTCTGGAAAAACCTTTCGGCGAAGTAAATTATTAGAAAAGGTTGGGCTATTCTCTTCCTTGGTGCCGACCCAGTCTACGTAATTTTTGGTGACAAACTTAGAAAATGCAGCGTTGGCTTCACTTTTTTGCATTGCCAAAATCTCGGACATTTGATTGGTACTAGAATCATCTAGTTTTAGTTCCCAATTAATAATTTTTCGATAGATATCGACCCATTCTTCGTAATTCAAACCACTGTTGATTTCCATGAGAATTTGTCGAAAATCCTGTTGGTAACCAGAAGTTGTTTTTTCCCGTACGAGGCGTTTATTATCAATAATCTTTTTCAGTGTCAAAAGAATTTGATTAGGATTCACAGGCTTAATGAGGTAATCAGAAATCTGAGAACCAAGTGCCTCTTCCATCACATTTTCCGCTTCATTTTTGGTGATCATAACGACGGGTAAGTGACGATTCTTTTCTTTGATCCTACTTAACGTTTCCAATCCCGTTAATCCAGGCATCGATTCGTCTAGAAAGACGACGTCAATATCATTGGATTCTTCACATTCTTCGAGGGCGTCGTGCCCATTGGTAACGGTAATTACCTCGTAGCCTTTATTTTTTAAAAAAAGCAATTGAGGTTTTAAAAGATCGATTTCGTCGTCTGCCCAGAGGATTTTGATTTTTTCCATTCAATTTTGTTGGTTGTGAGGAAGTTGTTGAAAAGTTACTTTTAGTTGATGAAGTTGTTTTACTTCAACGTGGAAGTAATGATTTCAAGTTTAAAACTTGAAGATACATTTTATACAACTTCGATGTTAACTATTTCGCGACAAAAAGATTAGGGACTAGACTTTGGAAATTCGTGCTAAAAATTAATCTCCACTAGCAAATCACCAATCTACGCAAGTATATAAAATGAATTCTTTACTTTTGTTATCTAAATATAAGTGCTTTGTTCTCCCAAATATTGGGAGCCGCATTTGGATCTTCTATCCATATAAAGCTATTGAACGTTAAAAAAATTAAAAAGATTGAGTTTCCACTCAATTATTGTCTTACTTTTATTGTAAGTGGTTCGCGGAAATTGAGTTTACAATAAGTTGAAAAGAATTTTGAGCTTAAACGAGGCAAAAAATACAGACAATGCCGGAGCATTGGTGAGGCTTTTTAACGAAGTAGAAGCTTAAAAGGCTTTCAAGTTATTAGTTAATTTAATGCTGCAAACTATTTAAGTACTAAGACAAATTAATTGACTTATTAACTGGCATCATCTTTTGAGCAGTCTCCTCAAAGCCTTCCTAAGCAAAAGCTTAGGGCGGTTTTCGCGCCTCGGTACTGTCCAAAATCTAACGCAATTTAATGGTAAAATAATTATGCACTTTTACTTAATAGTAAAAAAATTTGTCTTAGTACTTAGTCACTAATTTTAATGATAGCATTTTTCCATTGTCTTAGTACTTACACTAGAAATAAGGCTACAAAAGAAAGTGCTATTTATATTACAATGTTTTAACCTTGCATCTTCTTTGTGCGCAAACAATTTTAGTCTTGGTCGTAATGGTAAATTGATCCGCAAAGATTTGTCCAAGTACTTGTTAAAATAAATTAACTATTATATGATAATTAAAAATTAAAAATACCAAGCAACCATTTCTAGCAGATATCAGTCTACCTTGTGTAGCTTGTTCTTTGAATGTAGTTAAACTACGGATAAGCCAAAAGTGAAAAAATATGCTTTTAACGAAATGGGAAGCTTGTATATTCTTTGATAAGATATGAATCAGAAAAAAATATTCAACGACCCAGTGTATGGTTTTACGGAGATTCCTTACGGTTTGATCTTTGATTTGGTGGAACATCCTTATTTTCAAAGACTTAGAAGGATAAAGCAATTGGGATTTACGCATTATGTCTATCCTGGCGCTTTGCATACCCGTTTTCATCACGCTTTGGGTGCGCTACATTTGATGACGGAAACGATTAGTGTACTGCGGTCGAAAGGAACGGAGATTACGGAAGAAGAGTCGCAGGGCGTATTGATTGCCATTTTGCTACATGATATGGGGCACGGTCCTTTTTCACACGCCTTGGAACATACTTTGGTCAGCATTCATCACGAAGACCTCTCTGTATTTTTTATGGAAGCACTCAATCGTCAGTTCAATAGTCGATTGACTTTGGCGATTCAAATTTTTAAAGACGAATATCCCAAGAAATTTTTGCACCAATTGGTATCTGGCCAACTGGATATGGATCGTATGGATTATTTGAATCGTGATAGCTTTTTCACGGGAGTTTCAGAAGGAGTAATCGGATATGATCGAATTATCAAGATGTTGGCGGTGCGAGATAATCAATTGCTAGTAGAAGAGAAAGGAATTTATTCGATTGAAAGGTTTTTGACTGCTCGTCGTATCATGTATTGGCAAGTTTATTTGCATAAAACAGTTTTGGCGGCGGAGCAGATGCTTATTCGTACTTTAAAAAGAGCAAAAGAGCTCGCGTTGCAAGGAAAAAAACTAGACGTTTCTAAAAATTTGGCCTATTTTCTTTACAATGATCTTAAGGCAGATCAAATAGTAGAAGAGAAAACGGAAATCTTGGAACATTTTGCACAACTAGATGATTACGATATTGTTATGGCACTGAAAAGTTTTGCTACGAATGATGATTTTGTACTCTCTTTTCTTGCTAAAAGCTTATTAAATCGAAAATTATTCAAGATTCAGCTTAAAAATGAGCCCTTTTCAAGTGACCAGATCGAAAATGTGCGTCAAAAAATCTTGAAAGCCCATCCGAACGTGGATGCGGATTACCTTTTATTAGTAGGAGAAGAATCGAATAATGTGTATAGTACGCTGACCGACGAAATTAGTATTCTTTTTAAAGATGGGCAAATGCTTCCGATGTCGTTAATTTCAGAACTTGGGATTCGTCCGAAAATAATAACAAAGTATTATTTATGTTATCCCAAAAATAACCTCTAAATTTGCGGTCAATATTATTAAACCTTTAAGTGTGTGGTTAAAATATGGTTATTTGGCTAATTTGTCCCTTTATTTTGGGCAGCCATATCGTTAGAACACACTTATTTACGAACATAAATACAATTAAATTTTATTAATCAAAACCAATTCAATTCAATTATGAAAAGATTGCACCTAATTTTAGTAGCTACACTCATGTTATGTGGTACCGTTGCTTTCGCACAACCAGGTGATGATTTACCTTTTGAAAGAGAACCAGGTAAATGTTACGCTAAATGTCTCATCGCTGATGAGTACGAAACGGTCACTGAGCAGGTTGAAGTAAGAGCTGCTTCTTCTAGAACAGAAGTTGTACCAGCAGAATATGATACTGTATCTGATCAAGTAATGGTGAAAGCTGAAACAAGAAGAGTAATTCCTGTACCAGCAGAATACGAAACTGTTACTGAACAAGTAATGATCAAGCCTGAAACAAGAAGAATGATTGCAACACCAGCAGTATTCGAAACGGTTACAGAGCAAGTAATGATCAAGCCTGAAACAAGAAGATTAATTCCTGTTCCAGCAGAATATGAAACTGTTACGGAACAAGTATTAGCTAAAGCAGAATCAAAAAGAATGATTCCTGTACCAGCAGAATACGAAACGGTTACAGAACAAGTAATGGTAAAAGCAGAATCGCAAAGAATGATTTCTGTACCAGCAGAATACGAAACGGTTACGGAGCAATACGTAGTAGCAGAAGCTTCTTCTAGAATCGAAAGAGTACCTGCTCAATACGAAACTATCTCTGAAAGAGTAGAAACTAAGCCTGCAACTACAAAGTGGGTAAAGAAAAAAGCAGACAGAAACTGTCTTTCCGCTGATCCTAACGATTGTTTAGTATGGTGTTTGGTAGAAGTACCAGCAGAATTCCAAAACTACACTCGTCAAGTACGTAAAGGTTGCGCTGCCGGTTATACTGACAGTGGCGATGATTGTATCAAGAATGTTGAAATTCCTGCACAATACGGTACTAGAACAAAGAGAGTTGTAAAAGCTCCAGCTTCAAGCAGAGCAGAAGTAATTCCTGCAGAATATACTACAGTTACAAAAAGAGTTGTAAAAGCTCCAGCTTCTACAAGACAAGAAGTAATTCCTGCAGAATACAAAACAATTACAAAGAGAGTTGTAAAGACTCCAGCAACGACTAGAGAGGAAATTATTCCTGCTGAGTACACAACCGTTACAAAGCAAGTTGTAAAAACTCCAGCTGCTTCTAAGGAGGAAATCATTCCTGCTGAGTACAAAACAATTACAAAAAGAGTTGTAAAAGCTCCAGCATCTACTAGAGAAGAAATTATTCCTGCTGAGTTTACTAGCGAAACTAGAAAAGTAGTAAAAGCTGCTGCTGCGACTAGAACTATCGAAGTTCCTGCGGAGTACGCTACTTTAACAAAAAGAAGATTAACTAAGAAAGGTGGTTTCACAGAATGGAGAGAAGTTCTTTGTGGTGAAAAAATCACAGGATACACTGTTCGTTCTATCCAGTCTGCATTAAAGAGCCGTGGTTATGATCCAGGTCCTCTTGATGATGTAATGGGTGTACGCACAAAGTCTGCCTTAACTAAATTCCAAAAAGATAACAATCTTCCAGTTGGACAATTAGATATGCAAACGTTGAAGGCATTAGGAATTAACTACTAATCGCAAACTCAACTGAGTTAAAGTTTTAATACTTTTATCCCGAATGTTCTAACGAGCATTCGGGATTTTTTTTATTTTTTTAAAATTGAATCATCAAAGTGCTGCTAAAAATTGACAAATAGCCTCCTTTTTTTGTGTAAAGTGCTAGATTTAGACTGATTGGCGTGATTTGACTTTATTTTTATAAATAAAATCTTATTTTACCTGAAGGCTATTTAAGTAGCAATGCAAAGCTTTTAATCCTTTTTTAATATGAATCCGGAATACCAATACATGGCAGACTTTACTTTGCCTGACGACATTTCAGAAGAATTCATGGCGCTTATTCCTTTCCAACGCGCAGTAGTTGATCGCTTCTTGGAGGAAGGTAAATTGATGAATTATGCACTTTCAATGGAAGAAGCAAAGCTTTGGGTTATATTTAAAGCTAACTCTGAATTGGACGTTTTGAATATGATTGCCGATTTTCCGTTGGCAAAGTTTATGGAAGTTAAAATTAGCATCCTCAATATTTACAATGCGACCAATCCGAATATGCCTAACTTTTCCTTAAATTAGCGTTGCTCCGTTTTAGTTATGTAGCGATATGGATTCGCGACGTAATAATTTCTATAACGATAGGGTTTTATGCTGACCAAAAAAGAATACTTTTTTATTGGGATATTACTGATTGCGATCCTTGCCATATCTCCTTTTTATTGGTGGAAAGAACGTTCCGCCAATCAATCAACACTTCCACGCGTCGTACTTACGGCAACTCCAAAGGATATCTTTTTCCAAGAGAATCAATTTGAGCTCAGCTATTACGATCAATTTCAAAACTTATACTTAGATCAAATTCCTACAGCCGTGCGGATTCGAGGAAATACTTCGGCCTTTTTAGAAAAAAAACATTATGGTTTAACGCTTCCACGAGCCGTTGCAATAGCTGGATTACCTAAAAGTAAAAATTGGTTATTGATCGCTTCTCATTTGGATATGACCTTTATGCGGAATACCCTGAGTTACGACTTGTATGCTGCTTTCTCGCCAGGGAATCGGGTACCTAGAACCGCTTATACCACGCTTTATTTTGGGGAAGCATATCATGGCTTATACGTATTGACGCAACGTGTCGATGCACGTAGTCTGGGATTGGAACGCCGCGATCCCTTCGCTGTTTTGTACAAAGAACCACCGATCAACCGTCGAGTGGAAGAGCATGAGGAACAGTACGCCGGATTTAGAAATTACATATTGAAGCACAGCCGGTTTGATGTTTATAGTCAAGTAGAGCGAGAAAAAATAGCGGACAAGTCTTATTTCAATCAGCGCTATCCTAAATTGGAAAAAGAAAACCGTGCTAACGAAATTTACGAACTTACCGATTATATCTTTAACACAAGTGATAGTATTTTTACGAGTGAAAAAAATGGTATTCAGCAAATTTTTGATCTTGATAATTTAATAGATTGGCAATTGTTATTATTGATTTCGAATAATGGCGATGGAGTAGTAAAAAACTTTTACCTCTACCGTATCAACGAATCCGGAAAATATAAAATTTGCCCTTGGGATTACGATCATGGTTATGGGAGAGATGGCGACGCCGAACCTCGGGCACAAACCGCTGTCTTGGATTGTACTAGGCTAAAACTATTTGAACGGTTAATGCAACTAAATCCGGTTGGCTATAACCAACGCCTTCGAGATAAGTTTTTGGCTTTAAAAGCAAAAGGAACCTTAACGACAGACCAGCTATTTGCTCGGATGGATCAAATTGCGGAACAAATTCGTCCTGCCGTTTTAGCAAATCAAGCACGTTGGCCTTTGGGAGAAGACCATCCTTTTCTGAAAGGAGCAGATTTTGACAGTGAAGTGCAGCGCATGAAAGACTGGATTACTCGACAATTGCCAATGGTAGAAGCATTTTTAGTGGAAGCGCTGCAACAGCAGTAATTAAAAACTTTCAGTAAGTGAGATTAATCCCATTTTCCTTTAAAAATACTACGAATTAACCTAGAAATAATATAAGTCAAATGCATCAAATATTAATCCCGTGGAATAGAAGGGAAATATTGATTTTTGAATGTCTAATCTTGAATATTGATTGAAAAATGATCAAACGTTGCCAAAAATGGACAACAAATCAATATTTTATTACTCAACATTCATTGTTTAAAAATAATTTGATGTGTTTAACCTAAAAATAACATCCATTTCTTTTTAAAATCAATTATTTACGTATCTTTGCATCTTTTTTAAGGGAAGGTATTATGAAAAATAATATACCTAACCTAACTAATCTATTTTATTTTAAAAGAAAAGTAATGAGTTTAAAGAAGCAATTTTCAAAAACAAAGCCTGTTTGTAAGGTTACCTTCTCTTTGCCGCAAGAAGCAGTAAACAAAGCGGAGCAAGTTTTACTTTTAGGTGAATTTAATGACTGGAATGCAGCGGATGCTGTTTCAATGAAAGCCTCTAAAAAAGGAGATTTCGAAGCTGTTGTAGAATTAGCAACTGGTCGAAATTATGAATTTCGCTACTTGATCAACAACGACACTTGGGAAAATGATTGGAATGCGGATGATTACATTCCTTCTCCCTACACTGGTGTATACAATTCGGTTGTATACGTAGATGAAGCAAAAAAAATCGTCGCAAAAAAAGTTACGGCAAAGCCAACTAAGGCTAGAAAAATAACTAAAACTACTGCTAAGAAAACGACTGCTAAAGCAACTCCTAAAGCTAAAGCTAAAAAAGATAACTTGAGAAAGATCGAAGGTATCGGTCCAAAAATTGAAAAATTATTAAACGAAGACGGTGTTGCTACTTTTGCACAATTGGCTAAATCTAAAATCAGCTTTTTGAAAGCCGTTCTAGAAAAAGCAGGTAGCCGCTTCAAAATGCACAATCCTTCTACTTGGGCGGAACAAGCTAAATTGGCTGCCAAAGGAGATTGGACAAGCTTAGAAAAATTACAAGAAGAATTGAACGGCGGTAAGCGTTAATACGTTTTGTAGTAACCATCGTTATTCAAAAAAATATAAATCCTGCTAGGCGACTTTGTTGCATGGCAGGATTTGTTGTATCATACCTCCACCTTCTGTCTGATGAGTCGGTTCATCCAATTAAAATTCCACGCTTCCCTTCCTTCTATCTGAAAATTAAGGTTTTTGGTCTTTATTATTAAATTGCTAATCTGAAGGCTCTTATCTTTGGTTTAGAAATACTTCTTTTGTATTTTAAAACAACTTCTTTTACATAAAAAAATAGACAGATGAATTTACTAGCTAATCATACTTATCGCTTATCACTACTATTCCTATTTGTTGGTTTATTTTCTTTGACCACTTTAAATGGACAAAATGCTGAGGCACGGAAGCAATTCATAGGCGCTTGGTCGGGAAGCTTAGCCACGCCCGGTGCAGCTTTAGACCTCGGCTTTGATATTAAATATGAATCGGAAAAATGGTCGGCTACCATTGATGTACCCGCGCAAGGGGTAAAAGGATTTAATGCTTCAGAAGTAGTTGTAACTGGGCAAGAAATTACAATACAATTTAGTGCATTTCAAGCTAGTTATACGGGATCACTGGATGCCGCGGGAGAAAAATTGACAGGAAAATGGGCACAAGGAGGGATGTCGCTAGACTTAGTGATGGAAAGATCAAGTGGCGATAAAGTACTTAACCGACCACAGGTACCCAAGGCACCGTTTCCATATACCAGTGAGGAGGTGAGTTACATTAACGAAGCAGATAAATTATCACTGGCAGGAACCCTGACCTTACCCAAGACGGCAGGACCGCACGCCGTTGTCATTTTAATCTCTGGCTCTGGTCCACAAAATCGCGACGAAGAATTGATGGGACATAAACCATTTTTGGTTTTATCTGACTACCTAACGCGTCAAGGAATCGCAGTACTGCGCTATGATGATCGTGGCGTTGGAAAATCTACGGGGAATTTTACTGGCGCTACGTCATTAGATTTTTCTCGAGATGTTATGGCTGGAATTGCTTACCTGAAAACTAGAAAAGAAATTGACGCTACAAAAATTGGCTTAGTTGGTCATAGTGAAGGCGGCTTAATTGCACCGATGGTCGCTAGCAAATCCAAAGACGTTTCTTTTATCGTCTTACTTGCAGGTCCCGGAATCAAATGTGACGAATTATTGATCCAACAGCAAGGACTGATTGGAAGATCAATGGGAAAACCTGAGGCGGCGATTAAAAAGGATTCTATTCAAAATGAAAAAGTATACGAAATTGTCAAAAAAGACTTGTCGGCGATGGAAAGAAGGTCAGCGTTGATAGCGTTTTTAAAGCCAGAATTTGATACTTTATCTGCGGCGGAACAAGAGGCAAAAGGTGGCTCCGTAGAAGCGAGCGTCGATCAACTATT
Source organism: Saprospiraceae bacterium (assembly GCA_045110315.1). GTDB lineage: Bacteria > Bacteroidota > Bacteroidia > Chitinophagales > Saprospiraceae > CALFBG01. Next base: position 45,612 of record JBGCFY010000113.1, on the reverse strand, counting down.
GGGTCAAGTTGGTGGTCCTTGGTTTCGTTATTTTCTTAACTTTGATCCGGCTGTTTATTTGACAAAAGTAAGCTGCCCAACCTTAGCGGTCAATGGTGGTAAAGATTTACAAGTACCGGCTAAAGTCAATTTGGAAGGAATCAAAACATCCCTAGAAAAAGCTCCCTGTAAGGTATTTGAAATAAAAGAATTTCCCGAAATGAATCACCTCTTTCAAACGGCAAAGACGGGAGCCGTAGCAGAATACTATCAAATTGAAGAAACCTTTGCTCCGGCAGCAATGACCTTTGTAGGGAATTGGATTCTGGAACAAACTCGCTAAGCTGAATCCCTGAAGTGTTACGGAACACGGATTACTCCAATGATGATTCTTTCATCATTGGAGTATTTTTTTGTGTGTGGAAATAGCTTTTAACTAGACAGACCAATGGATTAGTGATCGAGGTTTTCTATCTTTGAGGCTCAAAGAGCGAAAAGATGCTTTACAGAAGTAGAAATTGTTTTAAAACAGTTTTACCAAAATCAACTACATATGCACATGCAAAATAAGTCGCGGGTAAAAATAGCTTCGAGGTTTACAGATTTTGACATTCAACTTTTCAAATCGGGTAAACACTTTCGGTTGTACGAAAAACTGGGGAGTCACTTGATGGAGTGGGAGGGAGAGCAAGGTACTTATTTTGCGGTTTGGGCACCAAATGCTAAATCCGTTTCGGTGATCGGTAATTTTAATGAATGGAAAGCCGAAGAATATAATTTGTCTTTGCGTTGGGATAATAGTGGCATTTGGGAAGGCTTCATTCCTAATGTTGGCCAAGGAACTTTGTATAAATACCATATCATTTCTTACAATGATTTGCGCTTAGAAAAGGCAGATCCTTTTGCCAAGTATTGTGAAAATCCTCCAAAAACTGCTTCTGTAGTTTGGGGACTAGCGTACGAATGGAAAGATAAGAATTGGATGAGTAAGCGGGATAAAGAACGTGGAAAACCTAAGCCTTTTTCCGTTTACGAAGTACACCTAGGATCTTGGAAAAAATTTAGATCTGAGCAAAACCGTTCGTTGAGTTATCGCGAACTTGCACTAGAGTTAGTGGCGTACGTAGCGGAGATGGGATTTACACACGTCGAATTGATGCCGGTCATGGAACATCCGTATTATGCTTCGTGGGGATACCAACTCACGGGCTATTTTGCGCCGTCGGCTCGCTACGGTAATCCAGAAGAATTTATGATGTTGGTCGATGCTTTTCATCAGCAAGGCATTGGGGTGATTTTGGATTGGGTGCCCTCGCATTTTCCGGAAGATGGTCATGGTTTGGCTTTCTTTGATGGAACACATTTGTACGATCACTCTGATCCGCGTCAAGGTTTTCATCCAGACTGGAAGAGTTGCATTTTCAATTTAGGTAGAAATGAAGTTTGCGCATTTTTAATTTCAAATGCTTTATTTTGGTTAGATCAATACCATATTGATGGCTTACGAGTAGATGCCGTTGCTTCGATGCTGTACCTAGATTATTCGCGGGACGAAGGTCAGTGGATTCCCAACAAATATGGTGGCAGAGAAAACTTAGAATCTATTGAATTTTTGAAAAATTTTAATGAAACCGTTTATCTCGAATATCCGAGCGCCATTACGATTGCCGAAGAATCTACGGCTTGGCCGAGTGTATCGAAACCAACCTTTGATGGTGGTTTAGGTTTTGGTCAAAAATGGATGATGGGTTGGATGCATGATACTTTAGCTTACATGGAACGAGCGCTAATTTATCGACAATATCACCAAAATGATCTCAGCTTTAGCTTGGTTTATGCCTTTTCAGAAAACTTTATGTTGCCACTTTCGCACGACGAAGTAGTACACGGGAAAGGCTCTCTAATTAATAAAATGCCAGGCGACGAATGGCAACGGTTCGCACAATTACGCCTATTGTATGGCTATATGTTTACCCATCCCGGAACACAACTATTGTTTATGGGCGGAGAATTTGGGCAAACCCAAGAGTGGAGTCACGATCGAGGTTTAGACTGGGAACTGCTACAATATGCCTATCACCAAAACTTACAACATTGGGTAAAGTCGCTTAATAAATTTTACAGCAGTCATGCTAGTTTGTATTTCCACGCGTTTAGTCAAGAAGGTTTTGAATGGATTGACTATGGTGATAACAAAAATAGTGTCTTTGTGTACTTGCGAAAAGGTAGTGCGCAGGATAAGCCCTTGCTTGTTGTTTGTAACTTTAATTCGAAAACGATGGAGGGTTATAAATTGGGCGTGCCGCAGGGTGGGACTTGGGTAGAAATGCTCAATAGTGACGATGCTAGTTTTGGTGGAAGTGGCGTCGTCAATGCCGCTAAACTCAAAGCTACCAAGAAAAAGCAACACGGGAAAGCCTACCAGTTAGACATTGTATTATCTCCTTTAGCGATCATGATTTTTGAGCCTTTAAAATTAAGTAAGCCCAAAGTGGTGAAGGCAACGACGAATCGCTTGTCTAAAAAGAAGTAAAAACAATCTAGTAATCGTAAAAAACTTGTAATTCATCTTAAAATAGCCGTTTATCAACGCTTTTATATCTCTGTATTTCTAATATTAAAGCAAATTTCTTACTTTTGTGATGTAAATTACAATGCACCTTACAGACAGACATATATTGATGTGCGCCTACTTCCATGATCAAGCGCACCTTTTTCTTATCAGTAAATAACAGACAATTAGATTAAAAGTAACTTGGAGCACAGTTTTGGGCTTACTTGCTGAACCTTGCCGAGCAAGGTAATAACTTTGAGCTTTGTTTCCCAAGAATAGATTTTGCTGTTTCATCACAGTATGGAAGTTTAAACAGCTGCTAAAACAACTTCCTTATTAAGATTTCCCGAAACATTTTTTTTAATTTCTTAAAAAACAGAAAGAAGCGGTACTAGCTTCTAATAAAACATTTTAGATTATGAAACTAATTAAGTTTTTTTCTTTCCTCCTTCTGGGGGTATTTCTTTTCTCTGCCGTTGGCTGTAAATCAGACGCTGCAAAGGAAGCTTCAACACCTGAGTTGAAGATTGACTATGAGAAATACACGTTAGATAATGGTTTGGAAGTTATCCTCCACGAAGATAAGTCTGATCCAATTATTTCGCTTGCGATTCTTTTTCACGTTGGTTCCAACCGAGAGAAGCCTGGTCGTACTGGGTTTGCACACTTTTTTGAACATATGCTTTTTCAAAACTCTGAAAACGTTGGAAAAGGTAATTTCTTCAAAAAGATTGAAGAAATGGGGGGAACACTTAACGGTGGTACTTGGAACGATGGTACCGTTTACTATGAAGTCGTTCCTAAAGATGCTTTAGAAAGAGTACTCTGGATGGAAAGTGACCGAATGGGTTTTATGATCAATACGGTGACGACACCCGTACTTGAAAATGAAAAGCAGGTGGTGAAAAATGAGAAAAGACAACGGGTAGATAACCAACCTTACGGACATACAAATTACGTATTGGACAAAGCGCTTTATCCGGAAGATCATCCTTACAACTGGCAAGTAATTGGTAGTTTGGAAGATTTACAAAATGCAACCATTGAAGACGTCAAAGAATTTTATGACAAATGGTATGGTCCAAATAATGCAACTTTAGTTTTGGCAGGTGATTTTGAAAATGCTAGCGCAAAAGAAATGATCGAGAAATACTTTGGCGAAATTCCAGCAAAGGAAGCTGTAGAAGCAATTAAGCCAAGACCAGCAGTGATTGCAGAAACGGTAAAATTGATGCACGAAGATAATTTTGCAGAATTGCCAGAATTAAGATTAGTATGGCCAACCGTAGAAGATGGTCACGTAGATGGTTATGCGTTAGATTATTTAGGACAATTATTATCACAAGGGAAAAGAGCTCCTTTCTACAAAGAAATCGTTGAGAAAGAAAAGTTAGCGCCTTCTACGTCATCTTACAATTCTGGTCGCGAAATTGCGGGGAACTTTTACATTAGCATCCGTGCAAATAACGGTGTTGATTTAGATCAAGTTCACGCGGGAGTAGAAACTTCTTTTGCTAATTTTGAAAAGAATGGCATTGATGACAAAGACATGGAACGAATTAAGAACTCTTTGGAAACAGACTTCTACGGTGGTATTTCTGGCGTTTTGAGCAAGTCTTTCCAATTGGCACAATTCAACGAATTTAGAGGTGGCGATCCAGGAGGAATTACCGATGAAATCAAAAAGATTCAGGCCGTAACGAAAGCGGATGTTATGCGCGTTTACGAAAAGTATATCAAAGGTAAAAACTTCATTGCAACGAGCTTTGTTCCTAAAGGAAAAGTAGAATTAGCCCTAGAAGGTGCAACTGTAGCAGAAGTAGTAGAAGAGCCAATCGTACAAGGTGCAGAAGCTGATCCAATGGAAGAAGGAACAGTTGAATTTGAAAAAACACCTTCTAAATTTGATCGAAGTATAGAGCCTGCCCTAGGAAAGACACCAAGCCTAGCAACGCCAGATATCTACCAAAGTAAATTAGCAAACGGCTTAAACGTTTACGGAATCCAAAACAACGAATTACCATTAGTAGAATTCAGCCTTAGAATTAAAGGAGGAATGTTATTGGATGATATGAATAAAGTAGGTGTTGCGAACTTGATTACAGATGTCATGAAAGAAGGTACGAAGAACAAAACACCAGAGGAATTACAAGATGCCATTGGTCAACTAGGTGCTAGTATCAATATGTACACCTCTTCTGAATTTATCTCTATCTCAGGAAGTTGTTTGGCTAGAAATTATGATAAAGTACTCGCTATCTTTGAGGAAATGTTGTTGGAGCCAAGATGGGATGAAAAAGAATTTGCCCGTTTGAAAAAGAGTACTTTGACGACGATCCAACAGCGTAATGCGCAACCGAATCGAGTAGCAAGTAATGTATTTAATAAATTGATTTACGGAAAAGGTCACATCTTATCGAACAACTCTTTAGGTGCTCCTGAAGTAGTAGAAAGTATTACGATGGAAGATTTGAAAGCGTATTACGAAAAGAACTTTTCACCAAGTATTTCTTCTTTCCACATCGTAGGTGCGGTGTCTAAAGATAAAGTAATGAGTTCTTTAAAATCGCTGGAGGACAAATGGAAAGCAAAAGACGTAAGTTTCCCAACCTACGCAGAGCCTACTGCCGTGGATAAGCCAGTTGTTTATTTTGTAGATGTTCCCGAAGCGAAGCAATCCGTTATTCAAATTGGAAATCCTACGATGAAAGGAAACGATCCTGATTACAACGTTGCTCGTTTGGTAAATCACCGATTAGGTGGTAGTTTCAACAGTAAGTTGAACCAAACTTTGCGGGAAGAAAAAGGATATACTTACGGCGCGCGGTCGTTCTTACCAAGAAGAGTAAACACAGGATATTTTGGTGCAAACTCTAGTGTTCGATCTAACGTAACGAAAGAGTCTATTGATATTTTTAAAGATATCATCACAGACTACAAAGAAGGATACACTAAAGAAGACTTGGAAGCTACAAAGAGTATTTTTATTAAGAAAAATGCACGGGCTTTCGAAACCTTATACCAGAAAATGGGCGTACTCGAAAATATCAGTACCTTGGGTTTACCGACGAATTACATTGAGCAAGAAGAAAAAGATATTCTTAATTTGAATATTGATAATGCCAAAGGTTTAATTGATAAATACATCAATCCAGATAAAATGATTTACTTGATCGTAGGAGATGCAAAGACTCAATATGAACGAGTGAAGAAAAGCGGTTTGGGTACACCAATCAAAGTGGATAAAGATGGAACTATCTTAGAAGCGGTACCAAACTAATCGGCTTGTTAAGCTAAAACCACTTCTTAAAGAAGAATGGCGTACCGAATACTTTCGGTGCGCCATTTTTTTGTAAACTGATCTATAAAGTTTTGTTATCCTACGCCGATGGTAATAAAGAAGTAGATCGCCATTCCTATTCCAAAAACGGAAGTATAAATGACCGTACCGATAGCATAGGCAGCTAATACTCTAAAGAAACCTGCGATAAATTTATACCCAAAAAAGCGTTGGTAAAGGTAGAACATATAAGCGATCGCGATTAAGGTATACAGAGAAGTGCCTAGCTCAAAATTATATTTTTCGACTGGCTTGATCAAAATGCTGATAACGCTTTGCTGTGCAATTAAATAGCTCGCTAGGATAAGGTGCTCCGCGTAGTTAAGCTTTGGCTTTTTTAGAAACCAAGCAAAACACATTGCGTAGATCGGAATACTGAACATAATAAAAAGGTTGAAATACTTCGCATATGCCACTTCGATCGTTTTGATCATTTGTTCGAACCTTGCTGTCTTAGCAGGATTTTGCTTTTGTTCTTCAAGTTCACGATTTTCAAAACCCATTTCTATGCCTTTTCGGAACTGAGAGTTTTCTACCCCGATATAGTTGATGGTCAGAAAAGCCATAATCGCAGTCGTGAGAATTAAATAGCGAAAAGGTTTTACCATTTTTTTGCGATCTTCGAAAAGGTAAGTCTTGATGGCTTGTCCAGGTTGTACCGTTAGTACTTTTACCGTATAAAGCAGTCCTTTCTCAATGTTAAAAAGATCTAAAATATCACCGAATATCTTTTTTAGCGTAATTCTTTCCAATGTTGGTTTTTCATTTTCCATGAAATGGTGGCAATTGTAATAGAATGATCTGTACAGTTCTTGAAAATCAGCCTAGTAGTTTGTAAATGGTATTGGTACTTGTTACGGTACGTCATCTTAGTGGCATTGTAAAGATGGTTACAATTGATGGTAGCGTAGCAAGTTATCTGAGTTTGATTTTTGTAGTCTTTTAGTAGAGACTAAGATACAAAAAAAAGCTAACACAATATTGCATTAGCTTTTTAGCGACAAATCATAAACTTGCAATGTTTCGATAATACAGCATAGGAAAATACACTGTGTAGAGAGGTGAATTCTATTTCACCCAGCAAATTTTAAACGGGTTCAATCGGCACGAATGGATACGGCTTTGGAATCGTTGTTAGATCGAGTATCATTAGGGTAGTTAATTGCTACTTTCATCGCATAAAAACCAGCACCGAAATCGGTAGGCATTTGCATTAAATCTTCTTGACCCTCTCCTTTACGGTAAGAATCAATGTTGGTAGTCCGCTCCTCGAATATTTCATAATCGACGAACTCATTGCTAAACTCTTTTCGGTACCCACAACTTACCGTTACTGTTCCTTCTCCAGAAGAAGTACAATTAGAAGCTGTATTAATGATGTTCTTGATAACGCATACAACATTAATCAGGTTGCCACTGAGTACTGCTCCGGGAGCATCAAGTACCTCAACGGCAACATCTGCAATACATTCATCATCAAAGTCATCACATCCTACAAAACTAAAAAGGAAAAATAAAGCAAAGGGCAATACATAATAATTTTTCATGATTTTAGATTTAGAATAGTTATGAAAAAAAATGTTTTTAGCACGCTTAGGTTTAGGTAAGCGCTAGGTGAAATAAATTAGGTTTTATAAAAAAATCAGATTATTCAACAATTTATTTTCAAGTTAGATACATATTGGAAATAAAAGAAATGCTTTAGTATCAATTGACAAAACATTAACGCTGTTGTTAATGTATTGTTAAACATACTTTTTGAGGATTGCGAGGATAAGTACTAACACAATTGAATGGCCATCAAATAGTGTCTTAGTACTTATAAGAAAGTAGAATATTGAACTGAAGGATACTTTTATGGTGGCTTTTCGAAAGACAATGTAATATTCAAATTCTTCTTTAATTCGTAGTTTCTATCTCTTATTCGGGGCTTTTCAATCGTAAGTCGTTACCTTTGTATAAATTGCTACTTCTTTATTAAAAGCTATTTCGTACACTCAGCGAATTTCCATCAACCTATGACGAGTTCAAATAAATACATCTGCATCCACGGACATTATTATCAGCCACCACGAGAAAATGCTTGGTTAGAAAAAATTGAGCAACAAGACTCTGCGGCTCCTTATCCTAATTGGAATGCAAGAATTAACTTTGAATGCTATGCGCCCAATGCTACAGCACGGATTCTAGACCAAGATGGCTACATCAAAAAAATTGTCAATAACTACAGTAGAATCAGCTTCAATATTGGACCTACTTTATTTTCTTGGTTAGAAAAGGAAGATCCAAATACCTATCGAGCTATTCAAGAAGCAGATCGCTTGGGACAGCAGCGATATGACGGACACGGAACGGCAATTGCACAAGCCCACAGTCATTTAATTTTACCCTTAGCGAATCAACGCGATAAGATGACACAGATCATCTGGGGAATCAAAGATTTTGAATATCGCTTTGGTCGAAAGCCAGCGGGAATGTGGTTGGCAGAAACAGCTGTGAATACGGATACCTTAGAAGCTTTGGTGGCAAATGGTATTCGTTATACTATTTTGGCACCACGACAAGCCAAGGCATTTCGAAAGCTAGGTGCAGAAAACTGGGATACCTTCAAAAGTGGCGTAGAGTCGAGAATGCCATATTGGTGTATTTTGCCTTCTGGCAATAAGATTGCGCTATTCTTTTACGATGGTGGCATTGCTCAGGGCGTCGCTTTTGACGGTTTATTAAATGATGGAAAACGTTTTGCCAAACGTTTATTAGGTGGGATAGATGCTTCCGCAAAACCACAGTTGGTACAAATTGCAACCGACGGAGAAAGTTATGGTCATCACCATCGCTACGGAGAAATGGCCTTGGCAGATTGCTTAAACAGCATCGAAGAACATGCTACGGTGAGCTTGACCAATTATGCCGCCTACCTCGAAAAATTTCCACCAACCCACGAAATTATGATTCACGAAAATAGTTCGTGGAGTTGTGTACACGGCGTAGAACGTTGGCGCTCGGACTGTGGTTGTAGTAGCGGCGGTCGACCAGGGTGGAACCAAAAATGGCGTGCTCCCTTACGTGCTACGCTAGATTGGTTACGGGATAAATTAATTCCTTTATACGAAGCAGAAACGAGCAAGTTATTAAAAGATATCTGGACGGCGCGGGACGAATATATTGAGGTTTTATTACACGATCGTTCAACGGAAGTTGTACAACAATTTTTGAAAAAATTTGCCCTCAAAAAATTAACACAGGAAGAACAAACGCGCGCATTGCGTTTGCTAGAAATGCAGCGCAACGCCATGTTGATGTATACGAGCTGTGGTTGGTTTTTTGATGAAATTTCTGGTATTGAAACCAATCAGATTTTACAATATGCTTTGCGAGCAATTCGCTACGCGCAGCAAGTCGGGGGAGTAGATTTAAACGAAGCATTTATCAGTCGCTTGGAAAAAGCACCGAGTAACGTTTTTGAGAATGGAGCGGTTAGCTATCAAAAAAATGTAATGAGTTCCGTAGTAACGCTCGATCGAGTAGGTATGCACTACGCGGTATCTTCCATCTTTGAAGCTAAGCCGGAAGAATTACCTTTATTTAATTATACGGCAAGCAATGAATACCTGAAACGAGTAGAAGCCGGTAATCAAAAATTAGCTTTGGGAAGAACGATTGTGCGCTCTCGGGTTACGCAGTCGGATAAACGATTTAGCTTTGCCGTGCTCTATTTGGGGCAACAAAATTTGATCGGTAATATTTCGATTGATATGAAAACGGAAGTTTTTGAGGAGATGGAAGCTGGCATTCTCGATGCTTTTCATCGACATGACTTGGGTGAAGTAATTGGGATTATGCAGCGACACTTTGGAACGCAGAAATATTCTATTGCTCATTTATTTAAAGATGAAAAACGAAAAGTACTCCAACAGATTAGTTTAAAAACTTTGCAGCAAGCAGATACTGCTTTTCGCGAAATCTATAATGATAATTACCAGTTGATGAGTTCCATGCAACGCAATAATATTCCAATTCCAGAGGTTTATTACAACGCGGTGCGCTACGTCGTCAACGAAGATTTGAGTCACTTTTTTGAGCAAAGTTTTTTGAATATCGAAGAACTGAAAAGAATGCAACGGCAATTGGAAAAATGGTCGATTCAATTGAGTAACAAAGATCGTTTTCGCCTAGCGGCTAACGAAAGAATTACTTACGAAATCAGTAAACTAAGGAATACGGAAGTCCCTTTAGCACATTTAGATATGCTCAATGAGGTATTTGAAATTTTGAAAAAAATGGGCATTTCTTTAGAAATCTGGCAAAGTCAAAACCAATATTTCTCGATGATGAAAGGCTATAAAAATGGAGACTGGGTTTTTGCTAGTGAAGCTTGGAAAGCAGCGTTCTATCGCTTGGGTGAATTTTTACGGGTCCGTTCTTTTTAGTACCCGACACTACGCTTTTTAGGCTGAAGTTGTTTTAAAATAGATCTTAACCCCTACGGGTAAAGATTTCTAATATCATTTTAAAACAACTTCTCTATTTTGTAGTTATTCCGTGCGTCTAAATCCCATTTTTTTGCGTAAATTGCAAATGCTAGATTAAAATTAGAAGGGCAAATACTCCTTCCTTAACCCCATTTTCAACCGAGAAAACTAATCATACTGAAAATGTGGGGAAAACTTCACAACTTTAAGCACTGTAAGGCGGCTAAACGCCCACGAAACGGTAAGCTGTTTTTAGAACTCGTGTAGCAATAAACGAAGAGTTCAATCGTCGATCAAGGTCGCTGGGTTTCCAAACCGTGGAATGACCTGACGCCATCAACTGCAAAGACAGTAATGCTATTGATTTTACGGAGCAATCTTTATCACAAGGATTGCTATAACGATACTTTAAAATATGTCAGAATTCGTACATCTCCATTGTCATACCCAATATTCTTTACTCGATGGTGCTTCCGAAATCGGAGCCATGATGGACAAAGCTGTCGCAGACGGTCAGAAAGGAGTTGCCCTGACGGATCATGGGAATATGTTTGGCGCTTTCAAATTTGTAGCGGAAGCAAAAAAAAGAAAAATAAAACCGATCGTAGGTTGTGAGTTTTACCTCGTGGCAGATCGGCACAAGCAAAGTTTTTTACGGGCAAAAGGAGAAAAGGATAAACGTTTTCATCAACTTTTATTAGCCAAAAATCAAAAAGGCTACGAGAATATTACCAAACTCTGTTCATTGGGTTTCATTGAGGGAATGTACAGTAAGTTTCCACGAATTGATAAAGAGTTGTTGCTACAATACCACGAAGGTTTGGTAGCGACGAGTTGTTGCATTGGTGCTGAAATTCCACAGGCAATTCTGAATGGTGATTTGGAAAAAGCGGAGACCCTTGTAAAGTGGTGGCTCGATCTTTTCGGAGAAGATTTTTACATCGAATTGCAACGACACCGAGGCTTAGGCAACATTGATGGAAAAGGCGTATCACAGGAAGATATAAACCAGCAACTGTTGGTTTATGCTAGAAAATATAATATCAAAGTTATCGCAACGAATGATTCTCACTACGTAGAGGAGGAGGATAATATGCCGCACGATATTTTACTTTGTATCAATACCGCTAGTACGAAAGATCAAGAGAACCGTTTTAAGTTTCCAAGTTCCGACTTTTATTTTAAGACACAGGCAGAAATGAGTAAGCTCTTTCAGGATGTACCGGAATCGCTTGCCAATACCATGGAAATTTACGATAAAGTAGATGAATTGACTTTAGCGAGAGATGTATTGTTACCAGCTTATCCTATTCCTCCTGGCTTCAAAACGCAAGATGAATACTTGAAGTTTTTAACTTTCGAAGGTGCAAAGCGGCGCTACGGTATGATCACGGCGGAAATTGAAGAACGTTTGAACTTCGAATTGAGTGTCATTAAGGAGTCGGGCTATCCGGGCTATTTCCTCATTGTACAGGATTTTACGAATACGGCCAAAGAAATGGGCGTAGCGGTAGGACCAGGGCGGGGATCTGCGGCGGGATCTGCAGTGGCTTATTGTATTAATATTACCAACGTTGATCCGATAAAGTACGATTTACTTTTTGAGCGGTTCCTGAATCCAGAACGGGTTTCCATGCCGGATATTGATATTGATTTTGATGATGTCGGTCGTTCTAAAGTGATTGACTACGTGATTGATAAATATGGTAAAAATCAAGTTGCCCAAATTATTACTTACGGTTCAATGGCGGCTAAGATGTCCTTGCGCGATGTCGGGCGAGTACTCGATGTTCCCTTGTCGGACGTTGATCGTATTGCCAAATCTTTCCCAACACATTTATCTGCCACGCTGAAAAAAGTATTGGCTGATAAAGACATTGATCCGGGCTTGAAGTCGAAAATGAATTCCGAGGATAAAGAAAAAGCTTATAAATTCCGAGATTTATCAGAAAGCAAAGATATCATCGGAGAAACGATTCGAACGGCTAAAAAATTAGAAGGATCTATTCGGAATACGGGGATTCATGCCTGTGGTGTTGTGATTACACCGGACGATATTACGAAGTTCGTTCCCGTTACGGTTGCGAAAGATTCTGATCTTTTAGTTTCCCAATTTGATAACAGTGTTGCCGAAGATGCGGGATTGTTAAAGATGGATTTCTTAGGTCTAAAAACGTTAACCATCATTAAAGATGCCTTAAAAATGGTGAAGCAGAATTACGGCTTGGATATTGATCCAGACGAAATTCCACTCGATGATGAAAAAACGTATAAACTATTCCAACGGGGAGAAACGATTGGTATCTTCCAATATGAGTCCGGTGGAATGCAGAAATATATGCGGGAACTGATTCCCAATAAGTTTGAGGATTTGATTGCCATGAATGCTTTGTATCGTCCCGGTCCATTAGCTTATATTCCAAACTTTGTAGCCCGTAAAAATGGGAGAGAACCGATTACCTACGATTTACCCGCCATGGAGGAATACCTTTCCGAAACCTACGGAATTACGGTATACCAAGAGCAAGTGATGTTACTATCGCAAAAATTGGCTGGCTTCTCTAAAGGTCAGGCGGATGCGTTGCGGAAAGGAATGGGTAAGAAGAAGAAAAAAATTATTGATGAGCTTTATCCTAAGTTCTTAGAAGGTTGTACAAGCAACGGACATCCAAAGGAAGCCGTCGATAAAATCTGGAAAGATTGGGAAGCATTTGCTTCTTACGCCTTTAATAAATCGCACTCTACTTGCTACGCATTTGTCGCTTTTCAAACGGCTTACCTCAAAGCACATTATCCCGCGGAGTTTATGGCTTCGGTGTTGAGTCATAATAAGAGTGATATTACTAAATTGACGTTCTTCTTGCGAGAATGCAGACGAATGAATATGGACGTACTGGGACCAGATGTTAATGAAAGTTTTTCCAATTTCTCGGTCAACAAAAAAGGGCAGATTCGATTTGGTTTGACCGCTTTAAAAGGCGTAGGAGAAGGACCAGTAGAGGCCATTCTGCAAGAGCGCGAAGCAGGAGGAGGTTACAAAGACGTTTTTGATATGATGCGCCGATTGGATTTGCGCTCGGTGAATAAAAAATCAATGGAAAGCCTCGTTTTGGGAGGCGGATTAGATTGTTTTGAAACCATCAAGCGATCGCAGTATTACGCACCTACCGAACGCTATGATTCGCTCATTGAGCACGCTCTAAAATATGGCAACGCTTACCAATCTCAGAAAGCACAAGCTGTTAATTCTCTTTTTGGGGATAGCGATGAAGTCTTGATTCCAGAACCTAAAGTTCCAGAAGGGAAAGATTGGAGTTTGATTGAAAAATTAACTAAAGAAAAAGAAGTAACGGGCATTTACGTTAGTGGTCATCCCTTAGATGATTATCAAGTTGAAGTAGAAAGTTTCACAACTTGCTCGCTCGATAAAGCTCCGCAATTCAAAGGACAAAATTTGAAGCTCGCCGGTATCGTTAATATGGCGCAACATCGGATCAGCAAAAAAGGAACGGGTTGGGGATTATTTGCCGTGCAAGATTACAATGGGACGATTGAGTTTCCTCTGTTCAGCGAAGATTATCAAAAGTTTAAGCATTTGATGAACGAGGGAGAAGCTATTTTTATGCAAGGTAGTTTTCAGAAGCGTTGGAATAGTGAGGAGCTGCAACTTAAATTAAAGGAAGTTCGTCAATTGGCAAGTATTGGAGAGGAAATGACAGAATCTATTACCTTGAAGTTGCCCATCGAAGCGGTTACCAAAGAATTGATTGATAATCTCGACACGATTTGTCAATTGAATAAAGGTAAGCATGCTTTAAAAATAACGATTCTAGATCGTCAAAATAAGATTCGCTTGAACACCATTGCGAAGTCAAAAAAGATTAATGCAGATAATGATTTTATTAAGGAATTAATTAAACTAGGCGTTTCCTATAAATTGAATCAAGTTTAAAACAACTTCCTAGTTTAAAATTCAGGAAACTAAGCGCAAGTTCTCTATATTTGTCCGACTAAGAAAAAAATACTAGTATTATGAAATTAAAATTGATGAAAGCGAGTTGCTTGCTTTGCCTATGTTGCCTAATTATTTTTGCTTGTCAGCAAGAATCAGCTTCCGGCTTGAAGCCTAAAAGTTTGTTAACTTGGGGGATTCCACTAAAAGTGATGGCACCAGATAGTTTGACCGTCAAAAAATCTAAGTTGGGACAATTGGAAGACATTACCTTGATGGGACACGATGAGTTTAGCAACTATAACCTCCAAATCTTTGCCCGGAATGCACCAACGATTGAAGTAGCAACGGCGAAAAAAGAGCAATTAGAAAATGCGAAAGGCAATCCATTCTTCACAAAAGTAGTGGAAGAAGAAGAAAATGGATTTATTTTTGAAAAACAACTAGATTCTACGCGCGTCAATTACGACTTTAGATATATCCGCATTCAAGGGGATCGAGAATATGTATTCCAGACGAGCTTAATTGGTAGTTTCTCTAAGGAAGATGTAAAGATGATGTACCAAGCGGTAAAACAAGTAACAAAAAATTAGCTTTAACCTACTTCGTCACTGACTAGCCGCAAAATCTTATTGGATCAGCGAGTCAGGGCGCGCTTAAAGCTAAAACGGGCTTTTACAATGATGTTGTAAAAGCCCGTTTGGTTTGATGGAAGCATTAGCTCACAAAAATTCTAATCCTGTGAGCGACTTGAATTAAGCTTCGTTTACGAGTTCATAGCCAAAAAAGCCTAGAATTAGTAACAGGGTTGCTAAAATGATCATGGGGATTGTGTTTGATTAATAAAATCGTTTGTTCATGTTTAATTATATAAACAAAGAATAGATTTCTAAATGTATTAGAGCTTGAAAATCAATTCTAAGTGAATATATGGTCAAGTTATAGGTTTTCTAAACTAAAAGCAAACAAAAAGATTTAAAAATCTGCAATTAGTATACAAAATGTAAAACTTTTCGTTTTTATAGTCCATTTTTTGTCAAAATTTGATAGCTTGTCCGCCAGCTTATAATGATCTTTTGTCGCCAACAAATGTTCTGCAAAAACGTGTTCCTTTCTGTTGTAACGCTTCTATGATTGCTATGTTCAATTCTAGTTTGTGATACAAAAAAATGTCCAAAAAAGTAAATACTTCTTTGGACATTAGTTATTTTATTGATGCTCAATCGACAAATTGCCGATGCGTATTACTTTTTCTTCTTTTTGATAGAACGAGCAGGTTTCGTTGCTCTAGCTTTGGCCTTTGTTGCCGCTTTTGTTACAGAAGCAGGTTTTGCTTTTGCCACTTTTGCTTTTGCAGGTTTCGTTGCTGCTGCGTATCGTTTACCAATTTCTTTCCAATCGATTACCTCAAAAAAGGCACTGATGTAATCTCCTCTTTTGTTTTGATAATTTAGATAGTAAGCGTGTTCCCAAACGTCGAGTCCCGCAATTGGTGTTCCTTTCTTATCTGCTACATCCATCAATGGATTATCTTGATTAGGCGTAGAAGTGATAAAAAGATTTCCCGATCGAGTAACGCATAACCACGCCCAACCAGAACCAAATCTAGAAGTAGCAGCCTTGGTGAATTGCTCTTTGAAGTTATCGTAAGTTTTGAATGCTTTGATCATTGCTTTTCCAAGCTTAGATGTTTTACCTGGTTGACCACCACCTGCTGGAGACATAGATTTCCAGAACAAAGAGTGGTTGTAAAATCCACCGCCATTGTTTCTTACTGCATCAGAATGCTTAGATACTTTTTTGAGAATATCTTCAATCGAAGCTTTTTCTAAATCGGTGCCTTCGATAGCAGCGTTTAATTTGTTTGTATATCCAGCGTGATGCTTAGTATGATGAATCGTCATCGTCTTTTTATCAATGTGCGGTTGAAGTGCATCGTATCCATAAGGTAGGTCAGGAAGTTTGAATGCCATAATAATTGAAATTTTTAAATAGGTGATAAATGTAAAATAATAAGGTAGCAAGTCGGATTTTCGTCGATAATCATTCCTACCTTTTTTCGTATAGTTTTTTGTATTTGTATTGATGCGCCTTCTTTTTTATTATCAAAAAAAGCGCCAGTACGTTTTTCATTTTTTTTCGAGTAAGCAACAGGAAATGAAACCTGTCATAAATAAAAAGCTTAAAACTTTTTTTTGTTCAAAATAAAAAACGGCTTCAACAATTTTTTTGCAAATATAGGAAGTTTATCAGACAGTTGCCAAGATGATTTATAAAAACACTTGTCGCATAAAATAACGTTCCTCTAGTACAACGAATTTAATCAAATTGATTTACCAAAAGTAATTTTTGTTTTTCAAAATGTAGTAAAAATAACTTTGACTCCTTGCTAGTCTATTTTTTAAAAAAACAAACTTACATTTGTAATAGAAATTTGTAAGTAATAGTTTTAAGTTCAATCAAGTTTTTACAAAAAAAATTAAATTGCAGTTGATAGAAACTACGGCGATACAAAATTAACTAGCATCAATTAGTGGTAGAAAATTATAAAAAATTATAAAAATGAAATTCAGAAAAGAAAAAGATAGCATCGGATTTGTAAAAGTTCCTGCGGATAAATATTGGGGCGCACAAACAGAACGATCAAAACAAAACTTTAAAATTGGTGGACAAGAAATGCCAGTTGAAGTAATTCGTGCATACGCTGTTTTGAAAAATGCGGCTGCTCAGACCAATGCGAAACTTGGCGTATTGACAAAAACAAAAGCGAAGCTAATTGCCAAAGTATGCAAAGAGATTCAAGATGGAAAACTGGATGATCAATTTCCTTTAGTCGTTTGGCAAACTGGTTCGGGAACGCAAAGCAATATGAACGTTAACGAAGTTATCGCGAACCGAGGGCACGTGCTACAAGGTGGAGCGTTAACGGATACCGAAAAAGTGTTACATCCCAATGATGACGTGAATAAATCGCAATCTTCGAACGATACTTTTCCAACGGCAATGCACATTGCTGCGTATAGCGTTTTGATGGAAAATACCTTGCCAGGCATCGCGGCGTTACGAAATACCTTAGCCGAAAAATCGAAAGCTTTTAGAGCAGTGGTTAAGATCGGACGTACTCACTTTATGGATGCAACGCCCGTTACGGTAGGACAAGAACTGTCTGCCTTCGTTGCGCAATTAGATCATGGTACGCGCGCCATCAAAAATTCGTTGAAGCATTTATCGGAATTAGCTTTAGGTGGAACCGCAGTTGGTACCGGCTTGAATACTCCAAAAGGTTATGACAAAGCAGTTGCCAAAGAAATTGCAGGCTTAACGGGTTTACCTTTCGTTACGGCTAAAAATAAATTTGAAGCTTTATCGGCACACGATGCGATCGTAGAAGCGCACGGTGCATTAAAAACGGTAGCGGTTTCTCTAATGAAAATCGGGAACGATGTTCGGATGCTTGCTTCTGGTCCACGTTGTGGTATCGGAGAGTTGATGATTCCTGCCAATGAACCCGGTTCTTCGATTATGCCGGGCAAGGTGAATCCAACACAGGCGGAAGCACTCACGATGGCAATGGCGCAAGTTTGTGGCAACGACGTTGCGATTAACATCGGTGGAATGACCGGACACTTTCAGTTGAACGTTTTCAAACCGATGATGATTTTTAACTTTCTTTTTTCTGCGCAGTTAATTGGAGATGCTTGCCGCAGTTTCAACGAAAATTGTGCCGTTGGTTTGGCACCTAATCACCAAAGGATTGAAGAGAATTTACAAAATTCTTTGATGCTCGTTACGGCACTCAATACAAAGATTGGCTATGACAAAGCAGGTACGATTGCAAAGAAAGCTTACAAAGAAAATAAAACATTGAAAGCAACAGCAATTGAATTGGGTTACTTGACGGAAAAAGAATTTGATGCTTGGGTGAAGCCAGAAAAAATGATCTAACGGTAATTTCCGATTGTTTTATTTTTAAAAAAAATTACCGCAAAAAATAATTTGGGGTAGCACGATCAAAGCGTGTTACCCCAATCTTATCTTTAGCTATTCCTAATTGGCAATTTTTTGATACTTGTAATCACAACCGTCGCTACAAATGAGCGTTAAGGGTTGTGTATATAAAAAGCCATCTTTTATTTCGTACGAATGCGATAGCGCCTCGTTGTAATTGGAGCAATCATAGGATAAGGTAAACTTTTTGGCTTCCATTTCATATTTACCCGTTTGGCATTGAGGGTGATTGCGGTCAGTAAAATTTTGGTCTGCCTTAAAGTTGAGGATGGTACCATTTTCTACTTTACTCCAAGGTGTATCGCTAGCACCAATGCCAATTTTTTGTTCTACTAATTGCCATTTTCCCGTTAGACTTTGTGGAACTTTAGCTGTTGTTTTTTTGGATTGGCAACTGGTGATGCCCAAGGCTAATAGGAAGAATAGAAATAAATTTTTCAAGACTGGTAATTTTAATTGAGGTGAATAAAATAAGTAGCAAGGTAATTTAATCTTGCCTTGCTACTTAACTTCAAGACTGCGGAGTCTGCTAGCACGAATGAGTTTAGTATTGTCCACGAGATCATCATAAATAAAAGTAAATACTAGGACGATTACATACAACGTCTAATGGACATGATCTCGAAGCTGCTTCCAATGTTGGGTAAACATTTCAACTAACTGATGTTACAGTGTACTTAGCGGTAGAGCGGAAGATAAGAGAAGTTGAGGTCAAGAATGCCTCTGATGTATTCCCAATTTAGTTAATAAGTTTGAAAAGGGAGAATATTGTAAGGAAATTTTAGGAAGGCGCTAAAAAGGATGTCTTATTTGTAAGCGATGTGTTGTTAAGGCGGATTACAAGGTGCTGGGCTAGCGGTTAGGATTGTAAAATGAGAGCTTTGCTAGTATAAATGTGCTTTTAATGATGATCTCGACAATAACTTATAGCGCTTTAAGCAAATTATTGCCTAGATTAAGCCTGTTTTGAGTGGGAAATTGAAAAGAAATATAAAATCTACTTCCATTATCATGGAAAAAAATGTATCTTTGCACCGCAATTTTTGATTTCTTTTAAAATGGAAAAACTTAGAGCCTTTTTGATCCCTTTATTGGGATTGAAAGATGACATACATCACTTTGATTTTCAATTGGATAAGAATTTCTTTTCACAATTTGAAAATTCGCCCGTTTCGGAAGGTTTATTCCAAGTAAAATTAACGCTTGATAAGCGACCTAATTTACTGGTTCTGGACTTTAATATTTCTGGAACTACTCCGGCGAAATGTGATCGTTGTTTATCCGCAATAAATTATCCAGTCGAAGACCAGCAGCAACTGATTTTTAAGTATGCGGAGTCTTATAAAGAAGAAGCGGAAGTCGTATATCTAGCAAACGGGACAACTGAAATTAACGTCGCCAAATATATTTTTGAGTGCGTTTGTTTGGCGGTACCAATGCTTAAATATTGCGAAGCAAGTGACCAAGATTGTAGTGATGAGATGCTTAAATACTTAGATCATCAAGAAGCACCAGAAGTAGAAGAAAGTACAGAAAACCCACTTTGGGACGAATTAAAAAAATTTAATCATAAAAAATAACTCATTGAATTGAGTTGTGATCAAAAATAAATATTATGGCACATCCTAAGAGTAAAATATCGAAGATGAGAAAGCGGAAGCGCCGCACCCATTATAAAACTGGCGTTCCTCAAGTTGCTAAATGTTCAACTACGGGAGAGTCTCACTTATTCCACCGCGCATACTGGCTAGAAGGAAGTATGTACTACAAGGGACAAGTGGTGATCCAAGCAGAAGAAGATTTAGAAGAGTAGTTTTCTCTTTGCCAATTAATAAGAAACCCACTTAAGCTCCCATATCAGATATGCGGGGCTTTTTGTGTTTTTTTTACTAAAGGTTTGTGTCACCGGAAATGGTCGTTGCTAGCTAGAAGCTAATCCTCTAGACCTTAAGTTTTACTTGGATTGACTTTAGGCCAATAAACTCCAACCAATCAATCGTTCTTCCTTAACGTCTGAAATTGAAGAATTGTAATTGGGGATACCTAAAGATTTGATTGAGCGCCCTTTTTCCTTGTTTCCGTTTCAAACATTTTTACTACACGTTACTTTTGATTTTCCATTCGTAAAGAAGGAATCAGGCTAACTCGATTAAGGCACCGTTGAACCGTTACGGAAACAACGATATTGTATGATCACTTAAGGACGATTTGCCAAGATGTTTTGCCTCTTAATTAGTTGCATTGGCGTTTCGTCGGAATAACCAAAATCCTCCAAAATGAAAAAAATTATTCAAACGGATCAAGCACCTGCACCGGTAGGTCCTTACAATCAAGCCATTCTTCACCGTGGGACTTTATACGTCTCAGGACAAATTGCAATCAATCCTGCTACGGGAACAATCATATCCGACTCGATTGAAGCGGAAACGCACCAAGTACTAAAAAACTTAAAAGCGATTCTCACCGAAGCGGGCATTGGTTTTGAAGAAGTTATTAAATGCAGTGTATTCGTAAAGGATATGAATCTATACAGCCGCATCAATGCGGTTTATTCGGAATACTTCAATGACGATACGGCACCGGCTAGAGAATTGGTAGAAGTAGCCAATTTGCCCAAATTTGTTAATATAGAAATCTCCTTGATTGCGGCAGTTGATGCTTAGCAATAAGGAAGTAAAAAAATAGAAAGATGAGTAAACGAAAACAAATTCTATCCTGCATTCAACCCACGGGAGATATGCACTTCGGAAACTACTTTGGTGCCGTTAAAAACTGGGTAGATTTACAAGCGGATTACGATTGTATCTATGGTGTGGTAGATTATCATGCGATGACGATGCCTTACCAACCCAAAAAGTTGAGAGAAAATACTTGGGAGTTATTGATTAATTTGATGGCGGTTGGTATTAAGCCAGAATATCTTTTTGTACAATCGCTCGTCCCCGAACACACTGAGTTGTGTTGGATTTTTAATTGCTTTTGTTCGTATGGTCAGTTGACGAGAATGACGCAATTCAAAGATAAAAGTTCGCAAACGCCCAAAGAAGGAGAACAATTTATTTCAGCAGGCTTACTTGATTATCCCGTTTTGCAAGCGGCAGATATTTTAATTTATCGTGCTGATTACGTTCCCGTAGGAAAAGACCAAGAGCAGCATTTGGAAATGTCAAGAAATATTGCGCAGCGGTTTAATTTTCAAATGGGGAAAGAGTTTTTCACTTTACCGGAATCTTTATATACCGAAACACCGAAAATCATGTCGACGGCAGATCCCAGTCGCAAGATGAGTAAGAGTGCTGGAGCAAAACATTATATCAATGTCTTTGGTGATGAGGCACGGATTCGTAAGCAAATTAAATCTGCAGTAACGGATACGGGAGAAACAAAAGAAGGAGAAATGAGTCCGGGAGTGACCAATTTATTTGAACTTTTAAAAGCTTGTGGTCAAACGGAAGCACACCAAAGTTTGATGGAAGATTACCGCGGTGGAAATTTGAAATATTCGGATTTGAAAGGCGTTGTTGGAGAGGCTTTAGTGGAATTGAGCAATGGATTTAAAGAAAAGAAAAAAGCATTACTCGCGGATAAGAAAAATGTCAAATCACAGATTAAGGCTTCTTCCGCCGAGATTAGAAAAATTGCACAAGCAACGATGAAAGAGGTAAAAGAATTGACAGGATTACTCAACGTAAAATTTTAAATAAGTCTTTAAAATATGAAAATCATTTGTATCGGTCGGAATTATGCGGATCACGCTAAAGAATTGCAGAATCCAGTTCCTCAGCAACCGTTGGTATTCATGAAGCCTTCCTCTGCGTTGTTGGTGAATAATAAGCCTTTGTACTATCCTGCATTTACCAAAAACTTACACTACGAAGTGGAATTGGTGCTTAAAATTTGTCGAAATGGTCGACACGTTCAGCCCGAATTCGCTCATAAATATTACGATCAAGTTGCTCTCGGCATAGATTTTACGGCGAGAGATTTACAAGCTCGTTGTAAAGAGAAAGGGCATCCTTGGGAAATTGCTAAAGCTTTTGACGGTTCCGCCGCGTTGAGCGAATTTATTTCGATTGATCAGGTAAATCTTGAGGCAATTCCTTTTAGTTTACAGAAAAACGGAACAACGGTACAAGAAGGAAATACGAAAGATTTAATTTTCTCTTTTGACTTCCTAATCAGTTATTTGTCGCAGTATTTCAAATTACACCAAGGAGATATTATTTACACGGGAACACCGGCTGGAGTTGGTGCAGTGGCAATTGGGGATCAGTTAGAAGCCTTTTTAGAACTAGAAAACAAAGAAATTCGGTCGATGTTGCAGTGTGAAATCCGATAACATATTGTTAAATTATATAAAGTTTTTGTAATCTATCATTCGTTTGAAAGAACTTTCTTACTTTTGCAGCAAAATCAGATAGTAAGTACTAAGATACCATTGAATTACCGTTAAATTGTGTCTTAGTACTCACCCAAATTTATCGAAATTATTTAAAAATAATTTCATCTTAATAATATTGTAAATAAAAAAAAAGATATGCCTTATTTATTCACATCTGAGTCTGTCTCTGAAGGACACCCTGATAAAGTAGCTGATCAGATTTCAGATGCTATCTTAGATGCATTTTTGACCCAAGATCCAAGTTCAAAAGTAGCTTGTGAAACCTTAGTAACTACCGGTTTAGCGGTCGTCTCAGGAGAAGTACGTTCTAGTGCTTACGTTGATGTACAATCTACCGTAAGAGCAGTAATCAAAAAAATTGGTTACACTAAATCTGAATATCAGTTTGATGCAGATTCTTGTGGTGTACTTTCTGCAATTCACGAACAATCCGCAGATATCGCCCAAGGTGTTGACGTCGGTAAGAAGACGGAAAACCAAGGGGCCGGAGACCAAGGAATGATGTTTGGATATGCAACCAACGAAACAGAAAGCTATATGCCCCTTTCTTTGGAATTGTCTCATATGTTGTTGCAAGAATTGTCTGCGATTAGAAGAGAAGGAAAGCAAATGAAATATTTGCGACCAGATTCTAAGTCCCAAGTTACCGTTGAATACAGTGATGACAATCAGCCGTCAAGAGTTGATACCATCGTTGTTTCTACGCAGCACGATGATTTTGATACGGAACGCAAGATGTTGGACAAAATTAAAAAAGACGTTCAGTCTATTTTAATTCCAAGAGTGCTTAAAAGATTACCTAAGCATACCAGTGAATTGTTCAATACCAACTATAAATTACACGTTAATCCAACTGGGAAATTTGTCATCGGTGGACCACACGGAGATACAGGGTTGACAGGTAGAAAAATTATTGTAGATACTTACGGTGGTAAAGGTGCTCACGGTGGAGGTGCTTTTTCTGGAAAGGATTCTTCAAAAGTAGATCGTTCGGCAGCTTACGCTACACGACACATGGCTAAGAATATCGTTGCTGCTGGATTAGCCGATCAATGTTTAGTACAGGTAGCATACGCCATTGGAGTAGCGAAGCCAGTAGGTCTTTATTTAAATACTTATGGTACTAGCAAAGTTAATATGACGGACAGTGCAATGTCTCGAAAATTAACAAAATTATTCGATCTTCGACCCGCTGCCATCGTGAAGAAATTTGGGTTGAAAAATCCTATTTTCTCTGAAACTGCAGCTTACGGACACATGGGAAGAAAGCCCGGCAAGAAAACCGTAATGGTAGGAAAATTAAATAGAACGAAGAAAAAAGTTGTTGAAACTTTTACTTGGGAAAAATTAGACATGGTTAAAAAATTGAAAGATACTTTTAAGCTTAAGTAAGCTTTATCTTTCGTTTTTACGATCATAATATGATATAGAAGTTGTTTTAAACTAGATAGATGATTTATTTGCAAGCCATTGATTTCCAATATTTCAGCTAATTTTTTTCCCCGTAGCTTTGGTTACGAAAAAAAAATGGAGCTTCCTCTTGAAAACCAAGCGCTTACAACTAATTTCAACCTCCATTTTAAAATAACTTCATATTTAAAAGCGCTCTGGAAAACTCCAGAGCGCTTTTTCTCTATAGAGCAATGGTGCTTTTTAGGGTTTATCCTTTCCCGTCGTTTCTGAGTGGGCAAAACTTGTCGTCGTATAAAATGCAAAAAGAAAAGGGAGTTAAAATAACTTCAGTATAAAAAAGAGCGCAGCAATCAACAGATTGCTGCGCTCAAAAAGTACGCAATAAATTAAGGAATTTAGTTTTCTTAATTCATCAGCCTTAACGGACAATACTCGCTCGTTTGACAACCGTCCCTTTCGCTGTTTTTAGTTTGACTAAATAAGTACCTGTTCCTAAGCCTTTCAAGTCCAAGGTGGTTTGTTTTGCGTTTACAGTTTGTCTCCGTAACAACTTCCCTAAGATCGAAAAGATTTCCACGGTTTCGACAACCAGTTCGTCAGATTGAATGGTTAAGAAATCTCGACTTGGATTAGGGTACAACTCAATTTTAGTGTCCAGACTCGGAATGATCGCATTGCTTAAAGGCAATTTGGTAATGACGGAGGTAGTCGTCAGTGGATTAACCCCCAATACTTCTCCAAGATTATTAATTAATTTTACACGATCAATTTTTACACTCATCTCTACCAAGTCTTCTCCTCCTCTTGTCTCCGCCTGATCTGACATTAACAGAATATCGTCTTCAATGATAATGTTTAACCTGCCAATTTCTCCACTACCACTAATGTTCATTCCGTTGGTACGACTAATGGCCAAATCTACTCTTCCCGATACAGGGAAATCTTTTTGGATGGTAATCAGGTCGAGCCCTTTGGTACCTAACCAACTATTGGTAAAACTAATATCAGAACTACCAAAACTAACGATGCTAGTATCGTAAGTCACACTAAAAGCAATCCCATAAATATCGACAGCAGGATTGTCCATTTCTCCCAAAATAATAGGCAAGCTCATCGTCTCTCCTTGACTCGTTGTATCTTCTTGTACGTATAGATCCAAGTCGTTTCTAGGACTCGCAGTATTTCCCATTAGGTTGTGGGTTTCTCCCCAGTTAAGGCTAATGGCTAGTGTATCGTTAATATCAATGATACCATTTCCATCTGTGTCAGCATGCTTGGTATCAATATCGGTACTTGGAATCGTTTGTAACCAATTCGCACCTGCTTGACCAAACCAGCTCAGGCTTGCGTCAAATCTCGTTGGTCCCGTTTCACCATATACCAGACCAAGATTTAGCAAATCGAAATTGTTAACAACATTGTTGGTATCTGTATCTCCTGGCCAAACGCAATTTTCCATGACGACAAAAGCTTCGCTCGTAACGCAATTATTAACATCGGTAACGGTAACCATGTAACCACCCGCTGCGATATTGGTAAGGTCTTCAGTTACTTGTGCGTTGTTCCAAAGAAAAGCATAAGGAGCTGTTCCACCTTGTACCGTAATATCAATTGATCCATCCGTTCCATCATCTCCCACGCAGGAAACAGCTACGTTAACAATTTCTACTTGACTGGGTTCTAAAATTTCAAAGCTATACATTATTTGACAAGCATTTTGATCGGTGATCGTAACAAAGTAAGTATCTGCCGCGAGACCAGTGCATTGAGTGCCTTGACAGGTAATCCCTGAACCCCAATTATAATTATAGGGAGGCGTGCCGCCAGAAACCATGATCTGAACACTTCCATCCGTTCCTCCAAAGCAACTTGTATTTTCTATGGTAAAGTCGACAGCAAATGAATCCATTGCTACGTGAGTATAGTCAGTAGCACTCGTGCAACCAAAGGGATCGGTGACGGTCAAGGTGTAAACCCCGTTATCCGTAGGAGCTGAATTGAGCAAGTCTAGGCATCTAGTATTGCTAATAAGTCCTGTTGGTCTAATCCATTGATAGCTATAATTGGCTTGGTCTATTCCACAGATTTCAATGAAGTCTGTAGGACAACTAATACTCGGGACAAAGACGCTGCTAATCGGCGTCGGACTTACATTGACGATAATTATGTCCTGAGTAGAACAGCCGTTTGCGTCCATGGCAATGACTAAGTAATCCGTTGTTGTGCTGGGAAAAACGGTGATGGTATTTGTGGTTTCTCCTGTAGCCGGCCAGAAGTAACTAACGGCACTCGGTACGTCGTAAAATAGCGTGGCACTTTCTCCTTCACAAATCGTGAAATCTGGAGAAATATCGTTGACCGGAACATCCGTACCGTTGATCATCATTACGGTTGTGGTGGTACAACCATTATCCAAATTAACAACTTCTACCGAGTACTCTCCGGTTTGACTTATCGTCGGGGTAGAGGTATTCGCACCTGAAACAATGTTACCAAAGCTTGTGCTCCATTGGAAACTGTAATTTCCCGCAGGAGTAACATCTGCAAAAAGAGTTAAGTCCGTACCATTGCTACAATCCCAAAGGGTATCCGGACCAACCGTGACGGTGTGGACAGGTGTCATATCGGATAGCACCGATACATCTTCTTCGTGCGTACAACCCGTGAGTGCATCGGTTACCACGACGGTGTATATTCCGGGAACGGAGACGGTGATATTTTGAGTAGTATAATTCCCTCCAGGTCCTGTCCAAGAATAACTATAGGTGCCTGTATTTTGTGGAAAACAAATAACGTCCACGAAAGGATTCGCACAATCTAAGAGACTACTTACGGAGACGGTAACGACTGGTTTTGCTTCCACTTGAATGCTTTGACAATTTTGGTAATCGAAGCCCAAATCGTCTACGACGGTTAAGCAAAGATCATAGCTCATTCCTGGCGTATAATTATCAATAAGGATAGTTGGGTTTTGGTCTGGACTAACGATATTACCGTCAAAGGTCCAAGTCCAAGCGACGATGGTAATACCTTGCGTAAGGTCCGTACAGACAAGATCATCGGGCGTGCAAATAGAATTGGTATTCACCGAAAAATCTACGGGTTGTGCCGCCAGAAAGAAGGTGTAAAAAAAGGCAGAGAGGAGAACAAATAGCTTTTTCATTTTTTACAAATTTTAAATAAGAATGAAGATCAAAGCAATCAACGTGTGTAATTTAACCGGTATTAACAAACAAAGTAATCAGAGCTTTTTGTGATCATAAATAGTAATAGTTCAAGTTCAATTCGGATTCTTAGAAGATTCTTTGTGAACCCTTTAACAAAAGTAATTCTAAAAAGAGCTATAAAAAAGTACATTTTTTAAAAAATATAAATAATTTTAGACTTATTTTTGCTTATAAAGTATTGTTTTAAAAGGTTTTGTACTTTTTTTTTATAAAATATTTTTCAGATGAAGAATACGAATTTAGTGAAATTGTTGCGTGTTTTGACGACAAGAGAGCGTTCTCGGTTCAAAGAATTCGTTTTTTCTCCTTTTTTTAATAAAAATGAAAAGCTAAAATTACTGTGTGTCGCCGTTTTACATCATGCGCCTAGCTTTGAACATGATGGAATACTTAAGGTGAAAATTTTTCGGAAAGTATTTGGAGAGCAAGCTTTTGATGAACGGCGATTGAATAACTACATTTCTTTTCTCTTGCAATTGTTATACGATTTTTTGGCGCAACTACGCTACGAACAAAAAGCGGTTATGCAAAAAAATTATTTACTGGAAGAGTTACTTGAGAGAGATCAACACCATCAGATGGAAAAAAATGCGCGCAAGTACCGCCAATTGCAAGATGCTTCTCCTTTGCGCAATTACGAGCATTATTTGCAAGAGTATAATTATTACGACAAAATGGATCGTTACGTGCAACGCAAAATTGAGCGCCGTTTTGATGACAATTTGCAGCGCCAGAGCGATAACCTTGATCTATTTTATTTTGGAAATAAATTGCGCTTAGCTTGTGAAATGGCGAGTCGAAATACAGTAATCAAAGCAGGGTACGAACCTCAATTTCTCAACGAATTGCTGCAGTTCTACGAAAGTAATACCGAAGAATTTAAAAATATTCCGGCCTTAAAACTATATTATAAAACACTACAAATGCTCCGCGGAGAAGATGCCATAAAGTACTACCACGAGGTGAAAGCATTACTCGCCAATCACAGTGCGCTCTTTCCCAAAGTCGAATTGTATACCTTATATTATTTGGCCCTTAATTTCTGCATCAAAAAGATAAATTCTGGTTGGGGAAGCTATTATCGAGAAGTGTTGGATTTATATAAAGTTTTATTGGAAAAAAAAATCATTTTCCTCAATGGTTATCTTACGCAATGGACTTACAAAAATATTATTACTGCTGGCATTCGACTAAAGGAATTTGATTGGACAGAAAATTTTATTCAGCAGTTTAAAGATAGTCTGTTGCCCGAAGATCAGTACAATGCGACTACTTACAACTTGGCTGCGCTCTACTACGCTCGGCAAGAATATAAAAAAGCACTACACTTACTATTTGACGTAGAATTTACGGATACCTCTTATCATCTTGGTGCAAAAATTATTCAATTGAAAAGTTATTATGAATTGGACGAAACCGAAGCCTTTTACGCCTTGATCGAAGCGTTTCGAAAGTTTATTACCCGCAACCGACAAGTAGGGGATTACCGAAAAAAAGCCAATGGCAACTTCCTGAAAATTGCCAAGAAAGTTTACCAACTAAAGCAAGACCAAAATCACCTCAATCGAACTAAGTTTCAAAAAAAATACCTTGCGCTCCAAGCACAAGTAGCCGTTTTAGAACCTTTGGCAAATAAGGATTGGTTGCAGGAAGTAATGGCTAAGTTCTAGCATCATTTTAAAAACAACTTCAATATTTAATTTACGCATGCACCAATATCTTTTTACCATTTAGCCATCAAATTGGTTTTTCGATCAGCTGTTTTATGCTTTGTGACACCCAAGTGATAAAGATCGGCGGTATTCTTTCGAGTAGAAATATCTAATCAATTACTTTTCTGGTTTTTATCTACTTTCTTGCAACAGGTATCTAGGTTTTTTTGTTAAGTAATCAGACAAAAATCGTAACTTCACGCCGATAATTTCGGAAATTATATTTAATCGCTTATAATTTGATCAATAGATGAACAATTTGACCTTTTTCGACCAGTTTCACAAGAGACATATTGGTATTAACGACGCTGAATTATCAGAGATGCTTTCCTTGATTAAAGCAGATTCTCTCGATCAACTAATTGAAGAAACCATCCCGAACACGATTCGACTCAAAAAGGCTTTGAAGATTCCTGCCGCTTTGACGGAACACGCTTATCTCGAAGAGTTAAAACAAACCGCTGCACTGAATAAAGTATTCAAGTCTTACATCGGAATGGGCTACAATGGCACCATTACACCGTCGGTGATCGCTCGTAATGTTTTTCATAATCCAGGATGGTACACGCAGTACACTCCTTATCAAGCAGAGATCGCTCAGGGAAGATTAGAAGCATTGCTTAACTTTCAAACAATGGTAAGTGATCTGACCGCTTTGCCAATCGCCAACGCTTCTTTACTCGATGAAGGAACGGCAGCAGCGGAAGCGATGGCTATGTTTTTTGGCTTGAAAAATAAAAGATCTAAAGAGTCGGAATTCAATGAATTTTTCGTCGAACAAGGTGTTTATCCACACACGATTGATTTGCTCAAAACGAGAGCAACGCCACTTGGAATTAAAATAGTAGTGGGCGATTGGAAAAAATATAAATTTAAAGCAAATACTTTTGGAGTTCTATTACAGTTTCCTGCCAAATCAGGTGCCGTAGAGGATTACCGCAACTTTGCCGCTGCCGCAAAAGAAAATGATGTCTACGTTACCGTAGCCGCAGATATTTTATCGTTAGCTTTATTGACACCTCCAGGAGAATGGGGCGCGGATGCCGTTGTTGGAAATACCCAACGCATGGGTGTACCGATGGGCTACGGTGGTCCACACGCAGCATATTTTGCAACCAAAGATCAATATAAAAGAATTATTCCAGGACGAATCATTGGTGTTTCTGTAGATGCACATGGCAATCGTGCCTTAAGAATGGCTTTGCAAACGCGCGAGCAACACATTCGAAGAGAAAAAGCAACGTCTAATATTTGTACCGCACAGGCTTTATTAGCCATCATGGCAAGTATGTACGCCGTCTATCACGGTCCCGACGGAGTGAGAGCAATTGCTACTCGGGTACACATGATGGCTCATACGTTAGATCGCGCATTAGATAAATTGGGCTATACCCAATTGAACGAAGGTTACTTCGATACGCTTTGCTTGGAAGTGGATAAGAATTTGGCGAAGAAGATAAAAACTTTAGCTGTTGCTGCAGGGTTTAACTTTTATTACAAAAGAAATCTTTTGCAGCTTAGCTTAGACGAAACGACGACGAAAGAAGAATTAATCCAACTGATCAATCTATTTGCAAAAGCAAAACGAAAGCCCGCTACAAAACGGGTAACGGCTCCTAGAAAGATGAAGTTCGCAAAAGCATTAGCTAGAACTTCAACGTATTTGGATCACGCGATCTTTAATTCGCATCATACGGAAACTAAAATGATGCGCTACATCAAGAGCCTAGAAAACAAAGATCTTTCCTTGATGCACTCTATGATCGCTTTAGGATCTTGTACCATGAAGTTGAATGCGGCGACGCAATTGATGCCAGTAAGTTGGGATGCTTTTGCTAATATTCATCCTTTCGCACCGACTAATCAAACGAAAGGTTACCAAAAGATATTCGCAGAATTAGAGCATTACCTTTGTGAAGTAACTGGATTTGCTGCTTGTTCTTTACAACCTAACTCTGGCGCACAAGGAGAGTTAACGGGACTATTGACGATTAGAGCCTATCACCATGCTAGAAATGAACAACATCGTAATATTGCTTTGATTCCTTCTTCTGCTCACGGAACTAATCCGGCGAGTGCAGTTATGGCGGGGATGAAAGTAGTTGTAGTAAAAACGGACGAAAAAGGAAATATCGACGTTGATGATTTGAAAGCAAAAGCAAAGTTACATAAAGAAAACCTTGCGGCTTTGATGGTAACGTATCCTTCTACACACGGCGTTTTCGAAACGCGGATCAAAGATATTTGTAAAACCATCCATGATAATGGTGGAAAAGTATATATGGACGGCGCGAACATGAACGCACAGGTGGGTTTGACGAGTCCGGGAGAAATCGACGCTGATGTTTGCCACTTGAATCTACACAAAACGTTTAGTATTCCGCACGGTGGTGGTGGTCCTGGGATGGGACCAATTTGTGTGAATAAGAGTTTAGCACCTTTCTTACCAGGACACACTTTGGCTCGTACGGGCGGCAAGCAAGGAATCACTGCGGTTTCTGCTGCGCCTTGGGGAAGTGCCAGTATTCTTTTGATCTCTTATGCTTACATTAAGATGTTGGGGAAACAAGGCGTAACGGATGCTACGAAGTATGCTATTCTAAATGCAAATTATATTAAGAATCGGTTAGAAGAAGATTATCCGGTACTTTACACGGGAGAAAAAGGAAGATCCGCACACGAATTAATTATCGACCTCCGACAATTTAAAGTTCTAGGCGTAAGTGCTGAGGACGTTGCGAAGCGACTGATTGATTATGGTTTTCACGCACCGACTTTATCTTTCCCCGTAGCCGGTACGGTAATGATTGAACCTACCGAAAGTGAAAGTAAGGATGAATTGGATCGTTTCTGTGATGCAATGTTGCAAATCCGCCAAGAAATTGATGAAATCGCACGTGGCGAAGCAGATGAAAAAGTAAACGTATTGGTTAATGCTCCACATACTTTGAACTTGATTACGCAAGATGAATGGAACTTACCGTACAGTCGAGAAAAAGCGGCTTATCCTATTTCTTATTTGAGAACGGGCGGCAAGTTTTGGGCTACGGTAGGTCGAGTTAATAATGCACACGGCGATCGCAACCTGATTTGTACTTGTCCTCCCATAGAAATGTACGAAGAAGAAGCGGATGCGGTTTAGGGTAACTCCAAACTTAAGAAGCATTTATTAATTCATTGACTTAAAATAGAGAAGATGCGGGTAGTTTTTTTTTCCTTGATTTGTTTTTTATGGTGTAGTGCATCCTTATCGGCACAACCTACTAGTGCGACTGATTTGCTCAATAAAAGTATTGCTTATCATGATCCTGCAAATCAATGGGAAAAATGGTCGGGTGCATTTGCGGTTTTACAAGAAACACCCCAAAAACCCGTTTCTACGACGAAGATTCAAATGAACAATGCGACGAGTACTTTTGAAACAATTAGTGAAAAAGATGGTGTCGTTGTTTTGCGAAAAGTAGTGGGCGATAGCTGCACGTATCAAGTCAACGGAAGTGTCACATTCTCAGAAGCACAAAAAGAAAAGCATAAGCTCAATTGTGAACGGAATAAATTGTTTCGCAATTACTATACGTATCTTTACGGATTACCGATGAAGCTCAAAGATCCAGGAACCATCATTGATCCTAAAGTGCGGGACGATCAATTTCAGGAAAAAAAATGCTGGTCGATTAAAGTAACTTACGAGGCGACAGTGGGAGAAGACATTTGGTATTTCTATTTTGCTAAAAGTAATTATGCGCTCGTTGGCTATCGTTTTTATCACGAAGAAGATAAACAAGACGGGGAATATATTTTGCTAGAACAGGAAGAGGAAGTCAGTGGAATTAAAATGCCTAAAGTTAGAAAGTGGTATATGAATAAAGATGATAAGTTTTTAGGAACGGACATCTTACAAAAAAACAGTAAATGATAGTTGTAACAGGTGCGTTTGGATTTATTGGAAGTTGTCTAGTTGAACGCCTCAACGCTTTGGGTCACACGAATGATATTTTGGTGGTCGATGATTTTTATAAAGATTATAAAGATCAAAATCTCGACAAGAAATTTATTCGAGATTGGATTCATCGGGATATTTTTATGGATTGGTTTGAGCGTATTCATAGCTCTGTTGATTTTGTTTTTCACTTGGGCGCACGAACGGATACGGCGGAGCAAAGCAAGGAAATTTTTGATGAATTGAATTTGAATTATTCAAAAGCAATTTGGGCAGTTTGCACAAAGTATAAAATTCCTTTGGTGTACGCTTCGAGCGCAGCAACCTATGGAAATGGAGAAAAAGGGTACGTCGATGACCACAGTTTGTCTGCTAAGTTGAAGCCACTCAATCCTTACGGTGTATCTAAAAATGATTTTGATATTTGGGCTTTAAAGCAAAAAGAGCAACCGCCATTTTGGGCAGGCTTAAAATTCTTTAACGTTTACGGTCCCAACGAATACCACAAAGGAAGAATGGCTTCCGTGATTTTTCATGCGTTTAATCAAATCAAGAAAACGGGGGAAATGAAATTATTCCGTTCCCACAAAAAAGGAATCAAAAATGGGCACCAAAGTAGAGACTTTATCTACGTCAAAGATGTTGTCGATATTTGTTGCTTTCTTTATAAAAAACGGCCGGAAAGTGGTTTGTATAACGTTGGAACTGGCAAAGCTCGTACGTTCTTAGACTTGGTTGAACAAACCTTTGCAGCGATGGGGAAAACACCGAACATCTCGTTTATAGATACGCCCAAAGATATCCGCAAAAACTATCAATATTTTACGGAAGCTGATATGTCTAAATTGCGGGCAGCCGGCTACAAAAAATCATTTCATAGTTTGGAAGATGGTGTCAAAGAATACGTAAAGAAATACTTAATGAAGAAGAAGTATTATTAAGCGTACTTCGGTTTCTCAATATCAGATCTTATCAAAGCAGGCTTTCCGCTCAGGAGTGCCTGCTTTTTTAATCCGTTCGATTCATCCCCGCGTAATAGATGAGATACCAACCGTCGGACTGCTTATAAAACCTACGCTGCATCGCAAATCCTTGTTTGACGTGCGTGATTTTTTCGACTACGGTATACTTTCCCAAAGGATAAAGTTCTCGAGTAAATTCAGGATTATCTTCGGCTAATTTCTTGTGAATTTGCCAATCTTCTTTTTGCCATTTAAAATTTTCTGAAACATAGTCTGTGCTATCTGCATTAGCTGGCAAACCTTCCAATGGAAAGACAATGCGGCTCAATTGAAAATCACTATTGGCGTGAAAGCGCTCATAGAATTCTAAGAAATCACCGGGAAGTTCCGTCGTTACGGTCGTAGCTGTATCATTTTTGGAATCGGACGATTTAGCCTGACAAGCAAGTAAAAGGCAAAGCAAGCTAAACAAGATACAATTTTTCATAAAGGTCATTTTATTAGTACTTAGGCTAAGCGTTCATCGGCGTGTGCTGCTAGCGCATAAACTAAAATATAATTATCAAATTTTTCGTAATAGACTTGAAAGCTTTGCTGAAAATCATCTTTCTGAACTTCCGCCTCACAAATTCCTTTTGCTAAGTCGTAGGTGAAAGGAACGCTGATGATATTTTCTTTAAAACGCAAGGCTTTTCTGCCGTAAGCTTTATATAAAGACTCTTTTAATCCCCAATAAACGTGCAAATGGTCGAGCCGCGTACTTGTTTCTAAACTTGCCAACTCTTCGGTTCGCATATACTTGTGTGCAATCCTCTCAATTTTACCCACTACTTTTTGCACATCTACCCCGACAGCGTGTGGTGCCGCAATGACGGCAACGTATGCTCCCGAATGACTAATTGAGATTTCGAAAAGGGAATCAAGGAGGTAAGGTTTCCCAAATTCATCTTTGAGACAAGCACCTCGGAATTTTCTTCCCGACATCAAGTGTAGCAAGTAGCGTCCTGAAGCCCATTCTTTTAATCGACGCTCATTGAGTGGAGCAATCTGCGCTTGTTCTTCTTCGACTAAGCTTAATTGATCTAAAAAGAAAGAAGCAGGTTCTTCGATCTTCCAAAGACCTAATTCTCCGATGGGGTTTAATTTTCTATGAAAAACTAAAGGCATTATTATTGATCTAGCGAAAATTTGATTTAAAATTCTATTTAAGGGTAAACTTTTGAACAACTTCAATACTAAGTTTTAACATTAAACGTGAAATATTGGGTTTTATGCATCCCTAAGTTTAAATTTGTTAATTGACAAATATAACAAATTGCATCAGGAATTGAAACCAAAACTCATCATTCATAAGCAGGCGCAACTTACGGGGCACAAAGCGGCTATTTACGCGCTAGCACCAGGGAAAATGCCGAGTCATTTTTTCTCCGCAGCAGGAGATAACTGGGTGGTAGAATGGGATTTATCATCGCCTGAGCAGGGGAAATTGATCGCACAAGTGGAAACGGGTATTTTTTCACTTTGTCATTTGCCTAAGTACCAGAAAATGGTTGCTGGAAATCGACTCGGTGGTATACATTGGATTGATCTACAAAAACCTACCGCAACGAAAAATATTGCACATCATCAGGCAGGAGTTTTTGCTTTATTGCCTTTGGGCGAACAGGTTTTGAGTGCGGGAGGCGAAGGGATGTTGAGTTTGTGGTCGATCGAAGCGCAACGCTGTTTGGAAAGTTTTCACCTGACGAATCAGCACTTAAGGGGCATTGCTTATTCACCCCAACGCAAGGAGTTAGCGGTGGCAGCGAGTGATCATGCGATTTACTTTTTGGATGCGACGGATTTGCGGCTGAAACATAAAATTGAAAAAGCGCACGACAATTCGGTGTTTTGTCTCCGGTATACGCCCGACGAAAAGTATTTGGTTAGCGGAGGGAGAGATGCCCAACTCAAAATTTGGTCAGTAGCAGATACTTTTACTTTATCTAAAAGTATTCCGGCGCATATGTATACGGTCAATGCCTTGAGTTTTCATCCCGATGGTCAATGGTTGGCGAGTGGGAGTAGAGATAAAACGATTAAAATTTGGGATACGGCGAATTGGGAATTACGCTCGGTAGTTGATGTGGTAAAAAATGGAGGACATATCAATTCAGTCAACGATTTATATTGGTCAACCCACGAAAATACGCTGATCTCTGCCAGTGATGACCGTAGTCTAATGCTTTGGAATATTGAAGCTGCAAATAATTGCTGATGCTCACATTAAAGTGCTAAATTTGTACTTACAACAAAATCAACGTAAATAATCATGATCCTATCTGATAAAAAAATTCTAGCGAGTATTGAACGTGGCGAAATCGTTATTGAACCTTTCCAAAAATCTGCTTTGGGAACCAATTCCTACGATGTACACTTGGGAAAGTTCTTGGCTGTTTACAAGGACAGAGTTTTAGACGCTAAGCAACACAATAAGATCGAAGAAATCGAAATTGGAGCAGATGGATTTGAACTGCAGCCCGGTACACTCTACTTGGGCGTTACAGAGGAATATACAGAAACGCACAACTCGGTTCCTTTTCTAGAAGGGAAGTCGAGCGTAGGGCGATTGGGAATAGATATCCATGCTACGGCGGGAAAAGGAGACGTTGGCTTTTGTAATACTTGGACGCTGGAAATATCTTGCGTACAAGCGGTAAGGATTTATGCTGGAATGCCAATTGGGCAACTCATTTACTTTTCCGTAGACGGAGAAATTGAAAACTTGTACAACAAAAAAGCCAACGCAAAATACAACGAACGGACCACCAAACCCGTCGAATCTATGATGTGGAAAAATAAGTTTTAAACAAAGAGGAGTAATCAATTGCGAAGTACTTTTGCGGAAGTTTTGAATTAGGGGAAAAGCTTTGCTAAAACGCATAGTTTTGTAAAAATAGGCGCATTGAAATATATACTGCCAACTTCACTTTTTAGCCCAGAAAAAAGCCTACGATTTTGTCTGCTGCTGATAGGAGAAAATGACAAAATTCAACTTCCGCTAGCGTCAATCAAACTCCTAGCGTACGCAGCAAGCAACAAATTTTTCTTACCAAAGAAACGTAAGAAAATAGACAAACAAACTAAGCATTCAATTCATGAAACTTAAGCTGAAAATAATCTCTGCGGGCGCCGGAAGTGGCAAAACGTATCGGTTGACCGAAGAGATGGTTGCCTTACTCAAAACGGATGTCCGTGCCAGCGGAATTATTGCCACCACCTTTACCAAAAAAGCAGCGGCAGAATTGCAAGAGCGCGTGCGCGTAAGATTGTTAGAAGAAGGCCTCAACGCCGCAGCGGATGATTTAAGTAATGCGCTCATTGGAACCGTACATGGACTCGGAGTGAAACTCTTACGACGTTTTGCCTTCGAAGCGGGGGTTTCTCCCGTAGTGGATATCATTGCGGACGAAGACCAACAAAGTCTATTTAATAAATCTTTAGCAACGGTACTTAATGCGCAACGCATCCGACAAATGGAAAGCCTCAGTGACCGTTTGGGCTTGACGAAAAAAGAACGGTACGATTGGCGAACGGAAGTCAAAAACTTAACCGATGTTGCTAGAGCAAATGACTTCTCAATCGAAGTGCTCGAAAAAAGTAAACGGCTTTCCTTCGAACATTTCCAAAAGTTTTTAGCGAAAGCATCCAAAAAAACAGAAGAAGTATTTTACGCAGAATTGAATCATCAGTTGGCAGAGACCATCGAGCGATTGCAAAACAATGAGGACGAAACAAAAGTAACGCAGACGGCAATCAACGTACTCCGAGGATTTCAAAATACCCTGAAATTTAAAACTAAACTCAACTGGCACGAATGGGTGAAAATCTCCAAAATAAAAGTGGGTGCCAAAAGTAGAGAAGATGTGGCAGCGCTCGTAGAATTTGCGCAAACGCACGAAACGAATCCTGCCTTTCATCAAGACGTCCAAGATTTCATCAATAGTATTTTTGATATTGCCATCGAAGCGATCAACGAGTACGAGGCGTACAAGCAACAGCGAGGTTTGATCGATTACATTGACATGGAAAGTCAGGTAAAACGTTTGCTCGATCATCCACAAGTACAGGAAGTCCTCAAGGAAGAATTGGACTTATTGATGGTGGATGAATTTCAGGATACGAATCCCATTCAATTAGAAATATTTTTGAAGTTATCGCAGATTGCGAAACATTCGATTTGGGTTGGCGACCCGAAGCAATCCATCTATGGGTTTAGAGGGGCTGATCCAAAGTTGATGCAAGCGATCATTTCACAAAATGGTGGCGTGAAACCAGAAGATATTCAAATTTATTCTTGGCGTTCGCGAGAAGATATTGTGTACGCCACGAATGCACTTTTTACCAAAGCTTTTCCAAACATTCCAGCCGATCAAGTAGCCTTAAAAGCTAAACGAAGAAAAAAAGCCACCACCGAAACTCAAAATAAAACGGACGAACCCATCAACATGGGCGATGCGTTGATGCATTGGCATTTTGAATTTGAAGGAGGAGGGAAACGTTTACCCGGGAGACCTTGGATGGAAAACTGTATCGCCGTTTCTATTGAAAAAATGTTGGAAGAAGGCTGCTGGATTTTACCGAAAGGAGAGAAAGATTATCGCAAAGCAAAACCCGGCGATATTGCCGTATTGTGTCGGTCGAACGCAGAGTGTTTACTCGTTGCAGAAGCACTTCATCGCACGGGGCTGAAAGCGGCCATCGCACGAAATGGCTTACTCGCTACGGCGGAATCTACTTTGATTTTGGCTTGTTTGAAATTTATTTTAAATAAAACGGATGCACTCTCCGTAGCAGAAATACTAAAACTAGCGGCAAACGAAGAAACAGAAAATATTATTAAAGATCGCTTGCAATATTTAGCAGCAAATGCTGGCGAAAATAAAAGAGGTGCTTGGTGGGCAGATCAGTTTGAGATCATTGAGAAACTAAACGAATTGAGACGAGAAGTCTTGGAGTTGTCGAGTACAGAAATTCTTAACCTCGTCATCGAAGAACTGGATTTGAGAAGAATTATTGCACAGTGGGGAAAGGTAAACCAGCGATTAGCCAATGTCGATATGTTG
This sequence comes from Saprospiraceae bacterium, assembly GCA_045110315.1. Classification (GTDB taxonomy): domain Bacteria; phylum Bacteroidota; class Bacteroidia; order Chitinophagales; family Saprospiraceae; genus CALFBG01. Next base: position 6,546 of record JBGCFY010000113.1, on the reverse strand, counting down.
CGGAAGTTGGCGTTACAATATGAAGAAAATTGTAATCGTTTGCACACCGCGGCGTCTTTGGGCGGATTCTTATTGTGGTTGAATGAGTTGGGGAACAAAGGAGAAGATATGCAAGGTTCTGGCGAAGGAATCGACGCGGTTAATGTCTTGACTTATCATCGTAGTAAAGGCTTGGAATGGCCGATTGTAATTTGTCATAGTTTAGAAGGTACGTTACGGGAACAAATCTTTGGCATTAGCATTGTTTCTGAAACGGAGGAAGTTGATTTGAGCAACGTCTTGGGGAACCGTTGGTTACGCTATTGGGTAAATCCTTATGCGGATCAAAAGTCGGGAACGAAGCTAATGGAACGACTTGACGCAAGTCCTGCGAAGGCAGCAGTACACGAGCAAGCCTTAGCGGAAGAAGCCCGTTTATTGTATGTAGGTATTACCCGAGCAAGAGATTATTTAATTTTTCCAACGCGTGGAAAATCGAGTAAGTGGTTGAATCGGGTTTGGCACCAAGGAGAAGAAGATCATCCCACCTTAGATGCAAGTTCGCACGAAAGTCCTTGGGAGTGGGAAAACAATTTTGTGAATATTGAGCCACGAGTAGACATTTATCCAAAAGACTTTGGTTGGGCAGAAATCACGGAAAACTCGATTCCATTTTCGAGTGCGCGGGAGGGGAAAAAAGAAGAAGTGGCTTATCACATTGATGTGACGAAAGAGAACTTAGCCGAAAGCGGTGCTTACGAGACGAAGTTGGGTAAAGTTGCGCAGTATCATCCGCCGATGAAGTTGAAAAAGGATTTGGATTTAGCTAAAATTGCCAAGGCCACAAAAGCTTTTTTTACGGCAGACTTTCCGACCGAGTACGAATCGGAAGAACGATTGATGATGGCGCGCGATTTATTGGTGCGCTACGAGGTAGATGATTTTGTGGAAGCGATGAACTTGCTGCAAGCGACGCATAGTTTTGAACAACACTTGCAAGCTAATTTTAAGATAGAAAAAGTATACCGAAAATATCCGGTGCAAGTACACTGGCAAGGTCGATTATTTGAAACGATGATTGATTTTATTTTTAAAACGGAACGGGGATACGTTTTGATTCAGCACAGCGCTTTTACGGGCGCACAAAAAAAGTGGAAACAGAAAAGTTTGGACTTGGGAGGATGGATGTTTTTGGCGAAGAAGGCACTCCGAAACATTTTTCAAACAGAAACTGTTGATACCTATGTCCATTTCGTCCTAACGGCGAATTTGGTCGAACTAAAAATTACGGATACTATTTTTGCGAACTAGTACGCTGTTGGTACCGTTATAGAAAAAAGTTGTTTTCAAATAGACCAGATTGAACAGATGGAAAAGAAAATTTTAAAAGGCGTGATTATAGGCTATCGCCACGTGATCGAAACGAGATATGACTACGAGCGCCTCGCTGAAAAATACGACCTGCCGACACAGTTTCACGAAGAACGGATTGCCGAAATTCGCAACTTTTTACTAGAGCACCTCTATCCTTCTCCAGAGAAAAGAGAAGAACTTAACGCCGCCTTTGAACACCTTGACAATTACATCAAAGATCCGAGTAAGCTCATCCGGATTTTGCTAGATTCTGCCATGTTACTCTTCAAATATGGGAGACATTTACCACAGATTTTAAATACTGGACTAAAAGCTTTACGCTCGTTCAAAACAGTTAACGATTTTGAAGATAAGCTAGTGACCCAAGCACTTGTACTTCAGGAAAAACCTCCTTTTGAAGCAACTGAAATCTACAAATTCATTCGTGCGTTGGATAAAGCGGACGTTGAAGATTTTATTGATAGTAGCCAATCTCTTTTTGAAACTCTGCACAATCGAGTGCTCGTTAAGAAAGTCTTAGAGATTGTAAAACATTTGATTAAGAAAATGAAGAAACGCCCTAAAGTCTATTCGGCAGAAGAAGTGAAAGGCTTGGAAATCGGAATGGAGATCATTCAAGAAGGCGATGCTATTTTTTCTAGCTACGAGCCCGAAGATCAAAAACAGATCATCGAATTGGTTATTAAGATTGAGCGCGATGCGTTGGAAGAGATTTATTGAATAAGAAAGGTTTCGAGATAGATGGAATTTTGAGTTCAATATTAGGTTAAATATTAAACAACTTCATAAAAAAAACCTTGACGAACAAATGTCATCAAGGTTTCAAGTATTTATGGAAAAAGCGCTGTTTTGTCATGCCAATAAGTTCGTAAAGAACTTAGCTCAAGTCCATATTAGAAATTTAATTATTTGAATGATTCATTATAAAAGTCTTTTATTCGGTGTAGTTGTAAAATTGTAAGAAGGTAAAGTATTCACCAAGCTTACTTATTGACGATACTATATTCGCATCAATTACAATGAATCTTATTTCCGTAGACCTAATATTAGATCCACTTTTGATATTTTATTATCCGTCTTTTGTAAGAATCTTCAAGTTTGTTAATTTAGCAATGTATTTTTTCTGTGGATGCTAATTTTTTAAACTAAAAGTGTATTAAACATTCTCAATGCAGACTAATCACCGAGAATGTTCCGGTTTATAGGGAAGAGATTTTAAATGAATACATCATTTTCGACGATAGTTTTTTTCTTCTGATCTTGACCACCTTTGATGTTTTTTTGCTCGTCGTTTGTAAGAATCTCCAATTTTGCTAGTTTAGTAATAGACTTCCGTTTCATGGTATTAATTTTTAATGAATAAAAAATAGATTATAAATACTGATAATAGGTTATAAATACAGTATAAAAATACGGAAAATATCGACCCAAAACACGGTGTTGTAAGAAAAAAGCACTATATTTCTATTAAATATCAGGGAGTTATGGTTACTAACAATAATAAGTTATGAAGGAAATAAAATCTTACTTGTCAATTATTGAACCTAATTTGTTAAATCGGTTGAGTGGAAAAGTTGCAGATTTTACAAAAATTGTAAAAGAAGGAAACTTTGCTTCGGAAGAAGCTTTGATCCAACAGGTTTGCAAAGAAGGTAAAGACAGGAGCTACTATAATAATTTAAAATCTAAATCATTAAGGGTATTACAATCTTTAGCGATTGTAAGTAGTAATAGTGAATCTAATGCGCTGGTCAAAAAGTTAGAGCATTGTCAAAAAGATTTTGTATTAGGAAAAAAATTCTTGAACGCTGGCATTCGTTCGGAGGGTATTCGTTTAATTAAGAAATCCTATAAAATAGCGATAGAGTATGAATTTACCCACATGGCTTGTGAATTAGCAAGTATCTTACACAAAGATGCGGCGCATTATCAAACCAATGTAAAGCTAGCCAATAAGTATGCCGATGAAGTTGAATTATACACTCAAAATTATTTAATTGAAAAAAAGGTAGAACGATACTATTTACAGCTCGTTGCCAAAGTAAATAAAGGAAAGACAATTACGGTTAGCGAAGTGTATGATATCCTAGAAAAAGTTAATGCATTGGCGGGCAAATCAATTCTTTGTCAAGTGCTGACCGCTTTAATGCAGGTACACGCTGGTGTCTATGGCAAAAAATACGAAGAAGTAATTGAAAAAAGTAATCAGGCACTTCTCCTATTCGAAAAACGAAAGGGGGTTAATATTTCCCAGATAAAGTTTTTCCACGATAAAAAAGGAGTAGCTTTAATGACCTTAGAAAGGTTTGTAGAAGCGAAACAAAGTTTTGAGAGAGGCTTAACTTTCGCCTCCCGCTTTACGCCCAACTATTTCGTTTCAAAATTACATATCTGCATCAATGCGCTTCACGCTGGAGATTACGATACAGCTTTCGAACATTATCGCGCTAACCGAAATTGTAAGTTCTATTTTATTCAAAAACAATTCTCGATCATTGAAGCGTACTTGTATTTCCTTTCTAAAAAAGGACATTTATCTTCTAGTCGCTTTCGCATCGGAAAATTTTTGCTAGAAACAGAAAATGAAATAGATAACCAGAATGTACTCATCGCTAGATTACTCGTTGTTCTCGTACAAGGTCAAAATGATTTTATCGCCGAAGTGCAGCGACTAGAAAAGGAACTGCCACAATACCTTAAGTTGCCCGGCTCTAAGCGTGCCAATCAGTTCCTGAAAATATTAATTACCCTAGCTAAGGCCGATTTTGATCTGACGCGCGTAGAACATCGCGTGGCAAATCAACTTCAATTTTTGGAGACAATGCCCTTAGCACTTGGAGATAGTTTAGCCTTTGAAATGATTCCTTTTCAGCATTTGTGGGAAATGATTGCCCTGAAGTTAAAACGGAAAACGGCATAGCATTGATAAAAGAAAAGAGGCAAATGTATTAAACAAGGGCATTTTCTAGTTTAAACAGTTTGGAAAAGTATCAATGATTAGCACAAAAAAAAGTAGCTCACGATACTTGGTGTTGCGGCCAAGCGGTGAACTACTTAAGTCTATATAAATTACAATTATGAAAAAGCTTGTAAACGAAGGTTTAAATTTTCTAATTCAAGGAAATTTAAACCTTCGCGGAGCATAGGGTTCGTTTATTTACCACTACCGAGGTACTTATTGATAGTATTAGAAGCCCATTCGCGACCACCCAAGCCAAAAGATAAAGCTAAGGCTAAACCTAACGCACCCAGTACAATTCCAATCACCGTTTCGATAATTTCTTGACCAATCCCTAGTTGGTGTAGAACGAAAGAAAAGACGAAAAACATGACGGCACTGTAAGCGATATTCCCAAATAATGCTGCATTCGCAACGTCACCACTCTTCAGCGCACCGACTACTAAGCCGCTGACAAATTCTGCCAAATACATTCCAACAACTAATAAGATGCAAGCGACAATTACTTTAGGTAAAAACAAAATTACGGAACTTAAAAGCGTAGAAACTACTTCTAAGCCGAGGGTATTGAAAAAAGCCGTTAAGATGGAAAGCATGATAATCCAGTAAACTAGAGAAGCCAATAGGTTCGAACTCGTTTTCTTAATGCCGCCTTTTAATAAGTAGTCATTAATGCCCAGCCGATTGGTAAGTTGATCGAATTTCAAGGTCTTTAGTAGTTTGAGAATGACCCACTTTACAATTTTTGCGATCATCCAACCAATGATTAAAATAATTAGTGCTCCAACGAGAGTCGGTAAAAAACTAGCTGCGGTATTAAAAAAATTACTCAGCGATTGTTCAACAATTTTAAAAACTTCCATAGTATGTGTCTGTTTGTGTAAGTGTAAAAAAATAGGTTAAAGTAGCATTGCTTTAGAAATTCGTAAATGGGTATTAGAAAACTTAAATCCTGAAAAAAAAGCTTGTTTAGTTAAATTCTAAAGCTAAATTCGTGTTTGTTACTATCTAGACGTGACTTAAGAGAAATAGTAACGTCAATTTTAACATAGACTTAACAATTTATCTTTTATTGAAATTTTATAATTGCAAGAAGTGCTCAGAGAATTTTTTTCAATCTTTAAAACGATTGCTTAATTTTGTCCGAACCTTTACCTTAAAACAAACATCATGAAACTAATTAATCTGATCATAAGCTTTGCCATTCTATGTTTTTTTGTCGCGCTAATTTTTGTTGGCTACAAAGCCATTAACTATTACAATGCTAATGCAGGAGAACAAGCTACGTTGAGTTCGAGTTTAACCGCTTCCGCTCAAGAAGTCACCCAAGATATTACGGAGATGGGAACAGACGTTAAAGATGGTTTGGTTAGTACTGCCGAAACGGTACTAGGAGTAGAAAAGGATAGCAGCGCAGTGACTACAGAAGAACTTGATAACTTAGACGAAGAAGGAGATGAAGCTGCGGATGTGGCTTTGGAAGAAGAAACGGAGGAATCAGATACAGAAAGCAAAAATGTAGAATCTACTACTGGCGAGGAAACTCAAAAGAAATCGACGGAGGTTTTGTCAAACGAAGTTGCCACAAAGTCAGCCAAAGGGAAAGAAACAACTCAACCCAAATCGTACGAAAAGCCTCAAGAAAAGCTTGCTAAGCAAAAACCTGGCGCATACCTCGTCGTTGCAGGATCATTTAGTACTTTCGCAAATGCCAGCGTAGAACGCAATCGTTTACGGAAATTAGGGTATAAGCCAGAAATCGTGCAGTTTAAAAATTCTAAGTACCATAGTTTAATTGCTAAACGTACGGCAACTTCATCCGCGGCAAAAACGACCGTAAAAGCTTTAAAAGCTAAAGGAGTTGAAGCGTTTAGTCGTAAAGCTAACTAAATACACTGTAACCTATAATTTATTTGAGTGACGAAAAGCTGTTTTAAAGCTGATCTAAATTACTAGGTACTAAGATATTAACTGGCATCATCTTTTGAGCAGTCTCTTCGTTGTTCAAAGCCTCAAAGGCTTAGGGCGGTTTTCGTGCCTCGATTCTACTCAAAATCAAGCACAATTTAATGGCAAATTACATTTTGCTTTGCTACTTAAGTAGGTTCACCTAATAAATTCACTAATTCATGACGAGAAAATTTTATTTCACTCTTCGTTGGAAAGCCTTGAAAACCAGTAGGTTTCCTGCATTTTCCGCCTCAATTGAAGCAAAATTTTCTTCCGTCAAAATC
>JBGCFY010000112.1:0-14282 GCA_045110315.1 Saprospiraceae bacterium | reverse complement strand
GAAAGAACGATTGAATTCAAGCAATTTCTCCAAACAGTAGCAGAAAAAGTGGAGATGGTTTTTGCGGAACCGAATAAGTATGGTGTAGATCGTACGATTCCTTCGGTTTTATTTAGCTTGCAGCAGCATCCAGGCTTGTCCGACTTCAAGGAAAATGCCTTGACACAAAATAACTTTGCCCTTGATGTTGCTTTGGAAGTTAGTCTTGCGGATAGCGAAGCTAAGGTACAGCTATCTTATGCTAGTGAACTTTTTGCAGCAACTACCATGTCGCGGTTGGTGACAAATTTTGAATTGTTACTAAAATCGATTGTTGCAAAACCTACGGAGCTGCTTGGAGATTTAGAAATGTTAAGTACTTCCGAACGTAACTTACTCTTAGATCAGTTCAATTCTGTTGGACGAAGTTACACGCGAGATAAAACAGTATTGGATTTATTTGCGGCGCAAGTAAAACGTACACCAGATCGTGTAGCCTTGAAGTATAATGGAGAAGAATTAAGCTATGCGGAATTAGATCAAAAGTCGAATCAATTAGCACACTTTTTACAAACACAAGGCGTAAAAGAAGAAACACTGGTGGGCTTATGTGTAGATCGTTCTTTCAATATGGCGATTACTATTTTTGGAATCACCAAAACGGGAGCTGCTTACGTACCACTTGATCCTACGTTCCCTCAAGAACGAATTAACTTTATTCTAGAAGATACCAGCGTTAAATATTTCCTTTGCCAGGATAATCATGTACCGCTCTTTGCAGAGACAGTTGAAAGAGAGGAGATAGCATTATTCCAACTAGAGCAAATTGAAGAACAACTCAATGCTGCACCGATGACGCCTGTAACTGCAGCCATCACGACGGAGAGTTTATTCTGTTTGATGTATACTTCTGGATCAACAGGCAAGCCTAAAGGAGTAATGGATTTGCATGGTAGTTTAGCCATTCGGATGGAAGATGAAATTGCTTTGAAGAAGCAAGCGGTGATTAATGGTTTTATGTATAATAATTATGTCTTTGATTTATTCTTGACAGAATTTTTGATTCCATTATTGTCAGGAGGTAATCTGTTGATTCCAAAATTTGAAGACTTATTTAGTTTAGAAGCGGTAATTGATTTGATTGCAGCGAATGGGGTAACGAATTTGCAAGGAACACCTACGTTCTATGGTTCTTTAATGGACGCTTTAGCAGCAGATAAAATTTCAAGTTTAGATCGGATGGAACGCTTCGATGTCTGTGGAGAATCCTTGACAGACTCAATCGTTCAGAAAGTTAGAACAAAATTACCACACGTTAATATCACCAACTTCTACGGACCAACGGAGGCAGCTGTATACGTTACAGCAGTCGAAGCGGTACAAGCAATGTCGTGGAACAATATTGGAGTACCTTTAGCTAATGCTGAAATTTATATTGTCGATGAACATAATCGCCCTCTTCCAATTAATGTCGTAGGAGAGTTATTAATCGGTGGTGATGGTTTAGCAAGAGGATATTTCAAACGACCAGATTTAACTGCGGAACGATTTATTCCACATCCTTTCAAGCAAGAAGAAGGTGCTAGACTATACAAGTCTGGTGATTTAGCACGTTGGTTACCAAATGGAACCTTGGAGTTTTTTGGTCGAATGGATGATCAAGTTCAATTGAATGGTTGGAGAGTAGAGCTTGGTGAAATAGAGGTGGTTTTACAGCAATCTCCAATGATTAACAAAAGTGCCGTATTGGTGAAAAGTGAAGTGGGCAAGCAACAACGCTTAATCGCTTACGTGACCGTTACGGAAGATTATTCGGAAGAAGCAGTACGCGCTTACTTGTTGGCTAAATTACCAAGTTACATGATTCCTACGGTAATTATGAATTTGGAAGAAATGCCACTGACGCCGAGTAAAAAAATAGATAAGATCAGCTTATCGAAGTTAGAGTCGTCGGAAAGTTTAATTAGTAAATTACAAACGCGTTGCCAGATCGGTTTGCCAACGCACATGCAACCAACGCATTATTGTTTAATAGATGAAATTCCACAAAACCTAAGTGATAAGGTTGACGAAAAAGCTTTACTCAAAATTTTCTCTGAGCAAGATCATACCGAGTTGCTGGAAAAGAAAAACTTTATTGCCCCACGTAATGAAACGGAGGAAGTGCTAGCAGATATTTGGCAACATATTCTTAAGGTAGAAAATATTGGCGTACACGATAACTTTTTTGAGCTGGGTGGTCATTCTTTATTGGCAACACGTTTAGTCGCTGCCATTCGTAAACGTTTAGGAAAAGAAATTGCCATTCGAGAAATTTTCTTGAAGCCAACCATTGATGCCTTAGCTGCGTACCTTTCAGCGGCTAGTGGTACCGTTACTTTACCCAAAATTACCGCACAAGATAGACCCGAAAATATTCCATTGTCTTTCGCACAAGAACGACTCTGGTTTATTGATCAGTTGGAAGGTAGTTCGCACTATCATTTACCAGCAGTCCAATATTTAGGAAGGGATGTCAACCAAGAAGCTTTGGCATCGGCTTTCCAAAAATTGGTTAATCGACACGAAGTATTGCGGACGGTCTTTCGCGAAGAAGAGGGACAAGCTTATCAGTTGCTGCTTCCTGAAAATTCTTGGCATTTACAATACGCAGCCTTACCGCCAACGGAAGTAAATGCAAGGATTGAAACAGAAATAAATCGTGCTTTCGATTTAGCGAAAGACCATATGCTACGAGCAACGTTGGTGAAAATGGTCGACGGAGATTATTTATTAATCTTAGTCGTTCATCACATTGCTTCGGATGGTTGGTCAACACCAATCCTCTTGGAAGAATTATTAGCCTTCTACCAAGCCGCACTCGAAAATCGTTCTGCGGACTTAGCACCACTGGCCATTCAATATGCAGATTACGCAATGTGGCAACGTCAACATTTAGCGGGAGATTTATTAGATCAAAAGTTGGCGTACTGGGAAGAACAATTAAAAGAGTTAGATACTTTAAATATTCCTACTGATTTTCCTAGACCGAACATTCAAAGCTTGAAGGGGAAACGCCTTAGCTTTACTCTAGAACAAGACTTATCTGCTCAATTGCAAAGTTTTGCACAGCAAGAAGGCGTCACGATGTTTATGTTGATGCTTACGCTACTCAAAGTTTTATTACATCGGTATACCGGACAATCTGATATTGCAATCGGTAGTCCCGTTGCCAATCGAACACAGGCTGAGGTTGAAAACTTGATTGGCTTTTTCATTAATACCCTTACTTTACGTAGTGATCTATCTGGTAATCCTCTGTTTAAAGAATTACTTGCTCAAGTAAAAACAGAAACCTTAACTGCATACGATCACCAAGATGTACCTTTTGAAAAAATCGTAGATCGGGTGGTGAAAGGTAGAGACTTGAGTCGAAGTCCTCTTTTTCAAGTATTATTTGCTTACGGAAACGAAGCAGGTAAGACCATGGAAGATGCTTTCGCAACAAATACGGTTGCTGAAAATGATGCCGAGCAGGGAGTGGCAAAAAATGAAAACTTTAGCGAAAGTATAGATTATGAAGTTGCTAAGTTTGACTTGAGTGTCAACGTCTCAGAAGAAGAAGGAAGTTTAGTCGTGTCTCTTTTATATTGTAGCGACTTATTCCTGGCGTCTACGATTGAAAGAATGGGCGTTCATTTTAATAAGCTCATCCGAACGGTAGTTGCCAATCCAACGCAGTCTATCCAAAGTTATCCTATGTTGACAGAGGAGGAAATGCAACAACTGTTAGTAGACTTCAATAAAACAGCGACAACATACCCAGAAAACAGGACGCTCATTGACCTATTTAATGGTCAACTGAATTTACATCCTAACAAAGCAGCGCTTAGTTTTGCCGGAACAACGTTAACGTATCAAGATTTAGAAGATCGTTCAAATCAGTTAGCACATTTCCTCGTAGAAAGTGGGGTACAAGAAGAAGATTTGATTTGCATTTGCTTGGACCGCTCAATAGAGATGATTGTGAGTTTACTCGCTGTACTCAAAGCCAGTGCCGCTTACGTTCCAATCGCGCCAGATTATCCACAACAACGGATTAATTTTATTGTAGCGGATACCAAGGCTAAAGTGGTAATTACGGACAAAAAGTACCAGTCTACTTTTGCTGAGAACGAAGAAATTACGATGGTCTTCGTTGATGATCTAAAAGCGTTTAAACAATACCCAACGACGGCACCATCCACGAAGCCAGCCGTGAATAATCTTGCTTATATTATTTACACTTCCGGCTCAACCGGAAAACCGAAAGGGGTAGAAGTGGAACACGCTTCGGTGGTGAATGAACTTTGCTTCTACGCAAAAACTTATGGAGTTGAGCATTCCGACAGACATTTATTGTTGGCGAATTATGTTTTTGATGCTTCGGTAGAACAAATATTTTTACCCTTAACGCATGGTGTACACCTAGATTTAGTATCTAAAATGGATATGCTAGATCCAGTTTTCCTAGACCAATTTATTAAAGAAAAAGGAATTACGCATCTTCACGGTACGCCCGCGTTGTTGCAAACGATTAGAGCAAATACTTACGAATCGGTGAAGCGAGTTTGTGCCGGAGGAGAACTTTGTACAGAAGCCTTAGCACAATCATGGGGAACGAAAGTTCAATTTTTCAACAAGTACGGACCGACGGAAACTACGATTAGTTCTAGTTATCATCTTTACGATCCTTCCGCAGATTACACTGGTGCTTTGCCCATTGGACAACCGATTGCGAATACTCGATATTATATTTTAGATGAACATCAACAGCCTTTACCAATTGGTGTAGTGGGAGAATTGTACATTGGTGGAAAAGGAATGACACGAGGCTATTTAAATCGCCCGGAATTGACGACGGAGAAATTTATAGTTTCTCCTTTCAACGACGGAGAAACGCTATACCGCACGGGAGATTTAGTAAGATGGACGGCAACGGGAGAGGTTGAATTTAAAGGTCGACAGGATGATCAAGTAAAAGTAAGAGGATACCGAATTGAATTAGGAGAAATTGAAACGGTCTTGCTAGAAGCTCCAATGATTGATCAGGCAGTGGTGATGACGAAGCAAGATGCGATGGACCAGAATATTTTGGTTGCTTATGTAGTTCCCAAAACTTCTAATGAACTTGCCTACGATAAAACTACGGTACAGGCTTATCTTGCGTCAGCATTACCAGACTATATGTTACCTTCTTTCTTGATTGAATTAACAGAATTTCCGGTAGCAGCAAGTGGAAAAGTAGATCGAAAAGCGTTACCTGAAATTAACGTCAGCGCCCATTTGACGGATGCTTATGTTGCTCCAACTACCGATACCGAAGAAAAACTTGCAGAGATTTGGTCCGCGCTTTTAAAGGTAGAAAAGATTGGGGTTCATAATGATTTCTTTGAATTAGGAGGACACTCGCTCTTAGCAATCAGAATGGTCGCTACGATTCGTACGGAAATGCAGAAAGAGGTTCCAATCCGGGAAATCTTTTTAAATCCTACGGTAGCTCAGTTAGCTAATTTTATCGCTACCATAACTACTAATGACCTTCTACCAGCCATCACGCCTACGGAAAGACCTACTTTGATTCCATTGTCATTTGCGCAGGAGCGCTTATGGTTTATTGATCAACTAGAAGGAAGTGCACATTATCACATTCCAGTAGTTCAAAGCTTTGGTGGAGATATTGATAAAGATATTTTAGAATTTGCTTTGCAAACGGTCGTGAATCGACACGAGGTCTTACGAACTGTTTACAAAGAAGTAAAAGGAACGGCTTACCAAGAAATCCTTGAGCCTAACCAATGGACTTTAGCGTACGAAGAAGTAACAACAACTGCAAAAACAGCAGTAGAAATGCTAGTCGCTTCAGAAATTGATCGCCCATTTGATTTGTCTCAAGATCATATGTTGCGAGCTAAGTTAATCAAGCTTTCGGAAGAGGAATATTTGCTCGTCCTCGTGATGCACCACATTGCATCGGATGCTTGGTCTGGCCCTATTCTTTTCAATGAATTGATGGAGTTGTACGAAGCGAAACAAGCAGATAGATTGCCGGAGTTAAAAGAGATGCTCGTACAATATGCTGATTATTCCTTATGGCAACGCAAGTACTTGACGGGAGAATTATTGGATCAACGTTTAGCATATTGGGAGAATAAATTGGCAGACGTTGAGTTATTAAACTTACCAACAGATTTTGCACGACCAGTTATTCAAAGTAAAAATGGAACGGACCAAGTTTTTACCTTAGATAAAAAACTTAGTCAACAATTAAATCAATTGATCCAAGCGGAAGGCGTAACACCATTCTTATTCTTCCTAGCTGCATTTAAAGTTTTACTTTATCGCTACGAAGGACAAAAGGATATTATTGTTGGTAGCCCAATCGCCAATCGTACACAATCAGGAATCGAACATCTAATTGGATTTTTTGTCAATACGATTCCTTTGCGAACGGACTTGAGTGGCAATCCTTCTTTCCAAGATTTATTAGCGCAACTCAAAATGAGTGTGCTAGAAGATTTTGATTATCAAGATGTGCCATTCGAAAAAATTGTCGATCAAGTAGTGGATAAGCGAGACTTAAGTCGTAGTCCGTTGTTTCAAGTTATGTTCTCTTATGAGGCAAATGATTCCGCTGCTTCAACCGAAGCGTCTACTTCTAATGCGGTGGAAGAACTTTCTGGATTGATTGTCGCATCCTCTTCGCAAGAAAAGGCAACAGCGACTAAAGTAATCAAGTTTGATCTAAGTCTGAGCATCTCAGAAATGGCAGAACGTTTCAATATTGCGGTCGAATATTGCACTGACTTATTCTTGCCTGGAACGATGAATCGAATGTTGGAACACTATCAAGCGTTACTGACTACAATCGTTTCGAATCCAAAAGAAAAAATTGATCAGTTAACTATTTTGCAAGCAGCAGAAAAGCAAGAATTATTAACGGAGTTTGGTCAAAATCCTTTTGCGAATCCAGCTGGAGAAACCTTAGTGAGTTTATTTGAAAAACAAGCTGCACTTACGCCTGACAATATTGCTTTAGAGTTTGAAGCAGAAAGCTTAAATTATCAAACGCTAAATGAACAAGCGAATCAACTTGCGAATTACCTTGCGAGTCAAGGAGTAGCGCAAGAGGATTTAGTTTGTATCTGTGTGGATCGCTCGATCGAAATGGTAGTAGGTATTTTGGGGATTATGAAAGCAGGAGCGGCTTACGTACCAATTGATCCAAATTATCCAGAACAGCGGATTACGCATATGCTCGAAGATACGCAAGCCAAAATAGTCTTGACGACGAGCTCGCACCAAGGATTGTTCACCGCAGAGGAGGAACTCCAAGTAATTTGTTTAGATGATTTGGCAGGGCTTGCAAACCAATCAATAGCCGCACCAGTGAACGCTGTTTTACCTACAAATTTAGCTTACGTAATGTATACTTCTGGTTCTACCGGAAAACCTAAAGGCGTACAAATTGAACAGGGTGCGATTACCAACGAAATTTGTTATTTACACGAATTCTTCGGCTTGGGTGCTAACGAGCGGATTCTCCAGACGGGTAACTTCGTATTTGACCTTTCCGTTGAACAAATCTTTAATGCCTTGCTCTTCGGTGGAACATTGATTTTACCAAATCAATTAACGGTTTTAGATACTGCTGTATTAGAAAAACTCATTGACGAAAAAGAGATTACGCACTTGCACGCTACGCCAAGTTTCTTACAAACTTTGACGGCAAAATCATATTCAAAACTTAAAGTAGTCATTTCTGGAGGAGAAGCTTGTTCTGTAGAACTCGCCCAAACGTGGTCTGCCCACGCGAAGTTCTTCAATATGTACGGCCCGACGGAAGCAAGTATTATTTCTACCGGATATCTATTTAACGAACATACGTTGAACCTTGGAGCGATGCCAATTGGTAAGCCCGTAGGAAATGCAAAATTATATATCCTTGATCCTACCCTTGAATTAGTACCGAAAGGCATGACGGGAGAGTTGTACATTGGTGGAAAAGGATTAGCCAGAGCTTACTTGAACCGCCCTGCTTTAACGGAAGAGAAGTTCATTGCTTCTCCTTTTAACGAAGGAGAGCGATTGTACCGAACAGGAGATATGGTAGCTTGGTTGCCCGACGGTAATATTGCTTTTAAAGGAAGAATTGATAATCAAGTTAAAATTCGAGGACAGCGAGTTGAGTTAGGGGAGATTGAAGCTAAACTACTTACCGCACCAACAGTTCTTAGTGCTATTGTTGTTGCGCAATCCTCCGTTTCTGGAATGAAACGTTTGGTGGCTTACGTTGTTGTCAACGGAGAATATGATAAGTCTAAAATTATTACTTATCTGAAAACTCAATTACCAGATTATATGGTGCCAAGCATCATGATGGAATTAGAACATATTCCACTTACCGTCAATGGGAAAGTTGATAAAAAAGCTTTACCCGAAGTATCAGCAGCCGACCTATTGACAAATGAATACGTTGCTCCTCGTAATAATATAGAAGCTACGATCGTAAACATATGGAAGGAGCTGTTAGGCATTGATAAAATTGGGGTACATGATGACTTCTTTGAATTAGGAGGTCACTCTCTTCTTGCTACTAGGATGGTTTCTGCTATCCGATCGGAATTGTCTATGGAGTTGCCGATCAAAGAAGTGTTTTTGAATACTACTGTTGCAAGCCAAGCAGAATGGCTGGCTACTCAACCAATGGTAACTATTTTACCTGCAATCATACCTCAAGAACGACCAGCAAAAATACCCTTGTCTTTTGCTCAAGAGCGCTTATGGTTCATTGACCAATTAGGAGGAAGTGTTAATTATCACATGCCTATGATTCACCGCTTTGGAGAGGATTTGGATATAGAAGCACTTGAGTACGCCTTTAAAGAAACGGTTAATCGGCACGAAGTGCTACGTACCGTTTTCTTAACGGACAATGGAGAACCTTACCAATCTATTTTACCAAGAGATCAATGGACGCTTAGTTACGAAGAATATCCAACGAATGAATCAGCAGAATGGCTAGAGCATCGTACCGAAACGGAAGTGGTGAAAGCATTCGACTTGACCAAAGATCACATGGTGCGTGCGCGCGTGATCAAATTAGAGAATAGAGAATATCTTTTAATCTTAGTCGTTCACCACATTGCGTCAGATGGTTGGTCACAGCCTATTTTCTTTGGAGAATTATTAGAGTCATATGAAGCTCGTAAAGCTGGACGTACGCCAGAATTAAAATCGCTTAGTATACAATATGCAGATTATGCAATCTGGGAGCGTAAACATCTATCTGGTGATTTACTCGAGCAGAAGATGTCATACTGGGAGACTAAATTACAAGGAGTTGAAGTACTGGATTTTCCTACGGATTTTATCAGACCTTCGATACAAAGTACAAATGGTAGTTCTTTTACAGGAATGCTTAGTAAAGACTTGGTGGAACAACTAAAAACTTTGTCGCAAGAAAAAGGTGTTACGATGTTTATGTTAACCTTGACGATTTTTAAAGTCTTACTACATAAATACACTGGACAAGTTGATATTGCAGTAGGTAGTGCAATTGCTAATCGAACACAAGCAGAAGTAGAGGGTTTAATTGGTTTCTTTGTAAATGCTTTAACATTAAGAAGTGACTTAGCCGATAATCCAAGGTTCGATGATCTATTAGAGCAGGTTAAAATAACAACTTTAGAAGCTTATCATCATCAAGAGGTTCCTTTTGAAAAAATAGTTGACCGTTTGGTTGTGAAACGAGATATGAGCATTACGCCTTTATTCCAAGTGTTATTTGCTTATACTGGAATGACGGATTACACAACGGAGGTTGATTCAAATGAGCTACCTGTCGTAGCAGATGCTGCAAAACAGACGGTTGTACAAACAGAAGCAAGTATTGACGACAACTTTGATTTTGAAGTATCTAAGTTTGATATGACCTTTAATATTCTAGAAACTGAAGAAGGGATAGGACTTACGATTCAATATTGTACTGACTTATTTCTGCCTACAACAATTGAAAGAGTAGCATATCACTTCGAATTATTATTGTCAGCTATTGTTGCCAGTCCTGAAGCACAAATTAGTACATTCAATATACTGCCCGAAGCAGAAATCAATCAACTCTTACTTGACTTTAATGATTCGGAACGTACTTATAATCGAGAGACAACTTTAGTAGATTTGTTGCAGAAACAAGTCGCACTAACTCCTGACCAAGCGGCAATTGTTTTTAAAGAAGAAACAATAAGCTATCGTACGCTTGCAGAAAAATCTAATCAGTTAGCACAGTACTTAAAAGAAAATGGAGTAGAGAGCGAAGCAAAGGTTTGCCTTTGTTTAAATCGTTCTATTGATTTAGTAGTTTCGATTTTAGCAGTTCTAAAAGTAGGTGCAACTTACGTACCGATTGATCCTAATTATCCAATGGATAGAATCGCTTATATCTTAGGAGATACGGCAGCGAAAGTACTAGTTACGGTTACGGGATTAACTTCTTTTACCGAAGAGAAGGAAGCTTTTAAAGTAGTTCTCCTAGATAGGGAAAAAGACCATATTGAGCAATACTCAACGGATGAAATTGTATCTACCTTGAAACCTACAGATATCGCGTACACAATTTACACGTCTGGCTCAACAGGTAATCCTAAAGGAGTATTAATCCAGCATCAATCGGTGATAAATTTAGTCAATTGGCATGTTACGCTTTACGAAGTGAGCGAGACTTCTAAAGCAACGATGATGGCTGGTGTCGGATTTGATGTTTCTGTCTGGGAGTTATGGCCTTACTTATTGTCGGGCGCTACGATCTACGTCTTAGAAGATGAGTTGCGTTTATCCGCTGATCGAGTTTTTGATTTTTATCAAAAAAATCAAGTTACGCACAGTTTTTTACCTACGGTACTGGTGGCTGATTTTATTTCGTTTTCTAGAGCGAAAGCTTTGTCTTTGCAGTATTTGGTAACTGGTGGGGATAGTTTAGGACCGATCGATATGACAAATATTAGTTATCGACTCTTCAATAACTACGGACCAACAGAAAATACCGTTATAACAACTGCTTATGAAGTGCAAGCAGTAGATCAATTTAGAAATCCACCAATTGGGAAACCGGTTGATAATGTTTCTTTGTTAGTACTGGATATATATGATCGCTTCGTTCCAATTGGAGTAATTGGAGAATTGTGCATTGCTGGCGAAAGTTTGGCTGTAGCTTATCTAAATAAAGAAGAACTAAGTGCTACTAAGTTTGTTGATTATCAAATGCCTAACGATGAGACGAAGCGGATTTATAGAACAGGAGACTTAGTACGTTGGTTGCCGGATGGTAATTTAGCATTCGTCGGAAGAAAAGATGCACAAGTTCAAATCAGAGGATATCGAGTTGAATTAGGTGAAATTGAAGCTAAACTTCAAGCTTGTGACCTTGTAAATAGTGGTGTAGTATTAGCCAAAAAAGATGAGTTGGGGAATCAGCAACTTATCGCTTACATTGTTGCTAATGGAGTCTATCATAAAGAAGGAATTCAAACTTATTTGAAAACACAATTACCGTCTTATATGATTCCTTCCGTCATGATGGAATTAGAGGAGTTACCTTTGACGGCAAATGGAAAAATAGATAAGAGAGCATTACCAGCCCCTACCGCAACGGAGTTATCAAGTGTCAAATTCGTGGCACCACGAAATGAAACGGAAGCGTCAATCGCAGAAATCTGGGGATCCTTGTTGCAATTAGAGAAAGTGGGAGTAGAAGATGATTTCTTTGAATTAGGAGGTCACTCTTTATTAGCGATCAGAGTCGTTTCTGCAATTCGTAAAACATTCTCTAAAGAAATCCCCGTTCGAGTAGTTTTTGAAGAAACTACGATAAGTAAACTAGCCTTGTACATTACTATCAATGCTAAGCAAAGTTCAACGCCTGCTATTGTTCTAGAGGAACGTCCAGCATTAATTCCGCTTTCTTTTGCCCAAGAACGACTGTGGTTTATTGATCAATTAGGCGGAAGCATTAATTATCATATGCCAATGGTACATCGTTTTGGCGAGGACTTAGACATCACTGTACTTGAATACGCGTTTAAAGAAATTATTAACCGACACGAAGTTTTACGTACTGTTTTCTTAACTGCAGACGGAGAACCTTACCAACTTATTTTACCAAAAGATCAATGGACACTTGGTTATGAAGAATATCCAACTAATGAATCAGCTGACTGGTTGGAAAATCGGATTGAGTCAGCAGTAGTGAAAGCTTTTGATTTGACTACGGATCATATGGTGCGTGCGCAATTAATCAAATTAGAAAATGGAGAATATCTTTTAATTTTAGTGCTTCACCATATTGCTACCGATGGTTGGTCACAACCTATTTTCTTTGAAGAATTATTAGAACTATACGAAGCTCGTAAAGCCGATCGTGTACCTGCATTGAAACCACTTACGGTGCAATATGCAGATTACGCAATCTGGCAACGTAAATATCTATCCGGTGATTTACTCGCTGAAAAAATGTCGTATTGGGAAAATAAATTACAAGGTGTGGAAGTCTTGGATCTTCCTACTGATTTCGTTAGACCTTCAATACAAAGTACAAACGGTAGCTCTTGCGTCACGATGCTGGATAAAGACTTGAGTCAACAACTAAAAGTTTTGGCACAAGAAAAAGGCGTTACGATGTTTATGTTGATGCTGACTAGCTTTAAAGTTTTACTATACAAATATACTGGACAAGCAGATATTGCAGTAGGTAGTGTCATCGCAAATCGAACACAGGCAGAAATTGAGGACTTGATTGGTTTCTTTGTCAATACTTTAACCTTGCGAAGTGACTTAGGCGATAATCCTCGCTTTCTAGATGTACTAGATCAAGTTAAAACCACAACGCTAGAAGCCTACAATCATCAAGAAGTTCCTTTTGAAAAAATTGTTGATCGGTTGGTTGTGAAACGAGATAGGAGTAATTCGGCGCTATTTCAAGTATTATTTGCTTACGCTGGAATGAATGATTATACAACGGAGTCCGAGCAAAATGAAACGGCAATTATCGCAGATCATGCTGAAGCCGCTATCGTAGAAACGGAAGCATCGAACACAGCAGAGGATTTTGCATTCGAAGTCGCTAAGTTTGATCTTACGTTCAACGTTTCAGAAACGGAAAATGGTCTAGGAATTGTGATTCAATATTGTACCGACTTATTCTTGCAAAGTACGATTGAGCGAATGTTATCACATTTCAAAGTCTTGATTTCGTCGATAGTAACTAACACAGAGGAGCAGCTTGATCAACTCAAAATGTTGAGTACTCAAGAAGAAGAAAAATTATTATCATTTAGTGATCAGTTAAATAAATATCCTCAAGAAGAGACCTTAGTGAGTTTGTTTGCCACGGCAGCAAAAAAATCTAAAAACTCGACAGCGGTTGTTTTTGGAAATGATTCCTTGACTTACGAAGTACTAGATGAACGTTCTAATCAATTGGCCAACTATCTGCGTGCGCAAGGGGTGAAGGAAGAGTCTTTGGTATGTATTTGTTTAGAGCGTAGTCTTGACATGATTATTGGCGTATTAGGTATCTTAAAAGCAGGAGCGGCTTATGTACCGATCGATCCTAGTTATCCTGCTGACCGTATCAGTTATACCCTAGAAGATTCAGCGGCATCATTGGTAATTACCACAAAGGTTTCGGCTGACGTTTTGCCAACAACAAGCTCGTTGAATGTGGTTTTGTTAGATGAGGAATGGGAAGAGATTGAGCAGGCGTCAACGGCTGAAGTAGTACTTGATTTAGAGTCGAGCAATTTAGCTTATGTTATTTACACTTCGGGTTCTACCGGATTACCGAAAGGGGTTTTAGTAGAGCATCGCAATGTGGTTAGTTTATTCCGACACGAGCCAGCAATCTACAACTTTACGGAGCAAGATGTCTGGACTTTGTTCCACTCTTTCTGCTTTGACTTTTCGGTATGGGAAATTTTTGGTGCCTTATTGCACGGTGGAAAATTAGTAGTCGTACCCAAAGCAATTACAAGAGATACCGAAGCTTTTGCAGATTTGCTTGTTGAAGAAAAAGTAACGGTCTTGAATCAAACACCAGGAGCATTTTACTTATTACAAGAATCTTATTTACTTAAAAACCTCAAGACGGATTTACGTTACGTTATTTTTGGAGGAGAGGCACTTAGTCCTCGTAAACTCCAAGCATGGCACGACTGTTATACGGATTGTCAACTGATTAACATGTATGGTATCACGGAAACGACGGTACATGTCACCTACAAAAAACTTGG
>JBGCFY010000111.1:0-14040 GCA_045110315.1 Saprospiraceae bacterium | reverse complement strand
GCTTCTTTTGTTTCTCATAATAATACTTTAGAGTTAGTTTGGTCTATTATTCCTGCGATCGTAATGACCCTTCTCGTAGTGGGAGGTTTGGATGCTTGGAACGAAGTAATGGCAGATGTAGGACCCGATGAAGAGCATATCGAAATTGAGGTGACAGGATCACAATTCTTGTGGTACTTGAGGTATCCTGGTCCTGATGGTAAATTAGGGACAAAGAATTTTAGGAAAATTACTCCTTCTAATCCACTTGGGCAGGAATGGACCGATACGAAGAACTTAGATGATTTTCAACCGGGTGAAATCGTACTTCCGGTAAATAAAAAAGTACGAGTAAGAATTACGGCAAGAGATGTGTTGCATAATTTTGATTTGCCTCACTTCCGAGTAAAAATGGATGCAATCCCAGGTCTACCAACTTATTTCGTATTTACACCTACAACGACAACGGAAGAATACCGCGCTCGTTTAGGAGCATTAGATGAAAATGATGAACCACTTTATCCAGAGTGGCACGATTTGTACGATCCAGAAGATCCAGAAAGTGGACCACGGTATAAATCTTTCGATTATGAATTGGCTTGCGCAGAACTTTGTGGAAAAGGTCACTTTAGTATGCGTAAAAAAGTTAGAATCGTTACCGAAGCAGAATATGAAGCTTGGTTGAAATCACCTGATCAGTCTTCTTTCTACTTAAGAGATATTCGTAATACAGACGAAGATCCATATAAAGGAAAACTCTTGGACGTAGAAATTAAGGAGCGATCTAAAGCTTTTAAGACTAAATTGTCAGATGCCGTCAAAGCGACTAAACCAGAAGATAAGATTTTGCGTTTAGAATATGTAACTTTTATGACAGGGTCAGCAGAGTTAACGAAATTGTCTCGTTATCAATTAAAAGATTTGGCTAATGCAATGAGAGAGAATCCTGAAATGACCATCGAATTAGCAGGTCATACCGATTCAGCAGGCGATGATGGTAGTAATCTACTCTTGTCACAAGCGCGTGCAGAAGCCGTTTATAATTACTTAACGGTCAATGAGAACATCGAGGATACTCGAATGGTAGCTGCAGGGTACGGCGAAGCTCGACCGATTGATACCAACGATACACAAGAAGGACGTAAAAAGAATAGACGGACAGAGTTCCAGATCTTAACGTACTAATTCTTAATCTTAGCATACTGAAAAAAATTGCTTCTATAGTGGAGCCTTAGCTTATAAATTATTTATCATGGCAACTATCACGACGACACCAATTTACGATGAAGATTCCTTGATTGAGGAATACGGATATGAAGATCATTTTCATGATCATCATCATGGTGATAAATATCAGTCTAATTTTATCACGCATTATATTTTTAGCCAAGATCATAAGATTATTGCCAAACAGTTCTTGATCACAGGAATGTTCTGGGCAGTTATCGGAGGTTTGATGTCTTTAGTTTTCCGTTTACAATTAGGTTTTCCTGAGGAAAGCTTAGCTTGGTTGCAACCCGTTTTAGGAAAATGGATCAACGTTAACGAAGCAGGAATCGGTACTTTAGATCCACAGTTTTACTACGCCTTAGTCACGATGCACGGTACGATTATCGTTTTCTTCGTTTTGACGGCAGGACTGAGTGGTACCTTTAGTAATCTATTGATTCCGCTGCAACTCGGAGCTCGAGATATGGCTTCTCCTTTATTAAACATGCTTTCTTACTGGTTCTTTTTCTTAGCCGGTGTTGTCATGTTTGCTTCTTTATTTTTAAATACAGGACCTTTCTCCGGAGGATGGACCGCTTATCCACCACTGAGTGAATTACCGCAGGCTTCTTCTGGATCTGGCGCGGGAATGACCCTTTGGGCGACAAGTTTGGTGTTCTTCGTTGTATCTGTACTCTTAGGAGGGGTTAATTATATTACTACGGTTTTAAACTTACGAACGAAAGGTATGGGAATGTGGAAAATGCCATTGACCATTTGGGCTTTCTTCGTGACGGCGATCATTGGTTTATTATCATTCCCAGTACTAGTTTCTGCCTTCCTCCTTGTCCTTTGTGATCGGGAATTAGGAACGAGTTTCTTCCTCAGTGAAATTTTTGTCAATGGAGAAGCTTTAGAAAGAGTAGGCGGTAGCCCCGTATTATATCAACACTTATTCTGGTTCTTAGGACACCCAGAGGTATATATTATTATTCTACCAGCGATGGGACTTGTTTCAGAGGTACTGGCCGTTAGTGCAAGGAAACCAATTTTTGGTTACAAAGCGATGGTCTTCTCTATTTTGGCAATTGCCTTCTTGTCTTTCATCGTATGGGCTCACCACATGTTTATGTCGGGTGTGAATCCATTTATTTCTAACTTCTTCGTAGTCTTTACTTTGATTATCGCAGTACCATCAGCGGTAAAAGTATTCAACTGGATTGCGACGATTTATCAAGGAAACTTCCGATTTACTTCGGCTAGTTTATTTGGAATTGGTTTCGTATCTATGTTCATTTCTGGCGGATTAACGGGTATCTTTTTAGGAAACTCTGCGATTGATATTCAGATGCACGATACTTATTTCGTTGTTGCTCACTTCCACATTGTAATGGGCGTTGCAGCATTCTTCGGAATGTACGCAGGGGTTTACCACTGGTTCCCAAAGATGTACGGTCGCTTCATGAACGAAACTTTAGGAAAGATTCACTTCTGGGGTACGATGATTGGTGCTTACGCTATTTTCTGGCCAATGCACTATCTAGGTATGGCTGGTGTACCAAGAAGATATTATAGTTTCGAAACTTTTGATGCTTTTAAGCATTTTGCAGATATGAATAAATTTATTACGGTTGCTGCAATCGTAGTATTCTTATTACAATTGTTATTATTGGTTAATTTCTTCTACAGTATTTTCAAAGGAAAATTAGTAACAACTAAGAACCCTTGGAAAGCAACGACTTTAGAGTGGACGACACCAATTAACGCAGGACACGGTAACTGGCCAGGTAAGATTCCTTCTGTTCACCGTTGGGCGTACGATTATGGTAGAGACGGAAAAGAATTCATTCCGCAATATGTACCGCTGACTGAAGAAGAAAAGGCGAGCGGAGATATTCATTAAGGAACGCAATTAATTTTTAACTTAGAATTATTCGAAGTGCAGACCAAAGTAGCAAATAAAAGTACCGCTGTTTTTCAAAAGTTGGAGGATTATAAGCTTTTAGTTAAGTTTAAATTGAATCTGCTTGTGGTGTTTTCAGCTGTAATGGCTTATTTGATTGCCGCTACGGGTACGACCAATTGGTTGGCAGTCTTTTGTCTGGGCTTAGGCGGTTTTCTAGTAACCGGTGCAGCGAATGCGCTCAACCAAGTACTAGAGCGCAACTTCGATAAAGATATGAAACGTACCGAAAACCGTCCACTAGCTACGGGTAGAATGACGGTTTCGGAAGCGGTAATGGCGGCAGGATTTATGAGTTTAGTAGGTATTACAATACTTGCACTCTTTAATCCTTGGACTGCATTTTTAGGAACGATTTCAATGATGATTTATGCTTTCATCTATACACCAATGAAACGAGTTTCTAACGTCGCAGTTTTAATCGGCGCAATTCCAGGCGCATTACCAACGATGATTGGTTGTGTTGCCATTCAGGGAGAATTGACAGCATTAGCACTAGTCTTATTTGCCATTCAATTTATGTGGCAGTTTCCTCATTTTTGGGCAATTGCTTGGGTTGGTTACGATGATTATGCGAATGCTGGTTTCTACTTGTTACCATCTAAGGACGGCGCTAGAGATAAAAATGCTGGTTTGCAATCTTTATTTTATGCCTTGCCATTAATTCCACTAGGTATGATGCCCTATTTGATGGGCGTGACGGGTTTGGTTTCAGCCATTTTATTAAGTTTACTTGCAATAGCTTATGCTTATTTCGCTTGGGATTTATATAAGAAGTGCACCAAAGAGGCGGCATTGAGGTTAATGTTTAGTTCCTTTGTTTATTTGCCAATGGCTTTAATCGTTTTATTAGCGGATAAAATTTAAATCATTTAAGCAATGAAAGCAGCAGTAGCTAATAACGTATATCGTAATAATAAAATTCATCCTCAAAAATTTGCCATGCTTTTAGGCTGTGCAAGTATGACGATGATGTTTATGGGATTCACAAGTGCATTTATTGTACGACAAGCTGGTGGAAACTGGTTAGAGTTCCTTTTACCAAGAATGTTTTTTTATAGCACCGGAGCAATTATTTTGAGCAGTATCACTGTTCACATTGCTTATCGTGCTTTCAAGAAAGGTATTACTTCTGTCTACAGAAGTTTTTTAGTCCTTTCTTTTTTATTAGGATTAGCCTTCGTCGTGATGCAATATTTTGCGTGGCAAGAAATGGGCAATATGGGGGTTTTTATGGATACGAATCCATCTGGCTCCTTTGTTTATGTCATCTCTGGCGTTCACGCCGCACACGTTCTAGGAGGAATTGGCGTCTTGACAGTAGCTTTGGTACACGCATTTGCGTTAAAACATAAAGTAACTGAAAAACGTAAATTGCGCTTTGAATTAAGCTTAATTTACTGGCATTTTGTCGACGTTTTATGGTTGTATATTTTATTGTTTTTTGTCTTACAACAATCCTAATCAATAGCTTTTACAAGTAATTTTGTTCAATAAACGAAAAATCAATTCGATTAATTTAGATATTTAATAATGGCGACAGACACAGCAGTACACGAAGATTTACACACCGAGCAGGGTGGTGAATGGGATGGTGGGAAAGCACCGTTCAAAGCGAGTTATGGTAAACTCATGATGTGGTATTTCTTACTCTCAGATGCTTTTACTTTTGCAGGCTTCCTAATTGCATACGGAACGACTCGTTTTATGATGCCTTCCTGGCCCGTACCTGATTTTGTATTTAGTACGGCTCCGTTGGGAATCCACGAATGGTTTCCAGGAGATAAAGCACCTTTAATTTTCGTAACTTTCATGTCCTTTTTGTTGATCGTTAGTTCCGTGACCATGGTGAGAGGGGTACAAGAGGGACATCGAGAAAATAAAAGAGGCGTTATCTTTTGGATGTTGCTGACCGTAATTGGTGGTTTTGGTTTCTTGAGCTGTCAAGCTTGGGAATGGAATAATTTAATCAACGAGGAGCATATGTCCGTTACGCGTAATCCGTTCGGAACACACCTTGAAAATGGTACTTATTTGCACGACGATGGTAGTGAATCTACCGAACTAGTAGAAGCTGGTAAAAGTTATCTAGTTCATATGGCGGGGCATGGACATCATGGAGACCACGATGAAGGGCACGCTGCACATGCGGATAATTTTGAAATTCCAGCAGTCATTCCCGAAGAAGGAATTGATCGTCCTGGTTATTTCTTAGATAAAGAAGGATTTAAACATCGAAAGTATAAGCTTACTTCTGGTCCTGATGCAGGGAGTATTGCGGTAGAAGAATTTGGTCCTAAAGGTTTTGGCGCACTTTTCTTTTTTATTACGGGATTCCACGGGTTTCACGTACTTTCAGGCGTTGTCTTCTTACTCATTATTTTGATTAACGTAGCAAGTGGTGTTTACGTTAAGCGTAAGAACGGCTACGAAATGGTTGAAAAGATCGGTTTGTACTGGCACTTTGTAGATTTAGTATGGGTATTTGTCTTCTTAGTATTCTACCTAATCTGATTTGTAAAGCAAGTATCTTTAAAAAAAACATTATTCTTTTAGTGTGCTCAAATAATGCACCTAAAAAGTAAAAATATAAATTGATAAATTATTATGGGACATAGATCATACGAAGACGCTAAAAAACACGTATTCACAGGATTCTGGATCTTATTGGGAATTACCCTCTTAGAAGTATTTGTTTCTTTAGCTGGGAAAGGACATATTCCTGGAATGGGATGGCTAGAGGATTACCCTCTTACCGTTATGTTGATCGCTTTAGCAATCATTATATTATCCGTATATAAGGCGTACTACATTATTTACGAATTTATGCACATGGGCGCAGAAGTAAAAGGATTGCGACTCAGTGTATTGATGCCTACCTTATTATTAGTATGGGGAGTCATTGCTTTCTTCCAAGAAGGAAACTCTTGGGGAAATCGTAGAGATGTCATCCAACGAAAGAATATCGAGAATACAGATAAATCAATCAAAGTTCAAGAAATAGGAATGCACTACAAAGCAGAAGAGGTAAAACAATTCTTTTAGACTTAGTGAAATTCTATTAATGATAAAACGAAGGATTTGGCAAGATTGCCAAATCCTTCGTTGTTTATAGTCGATTGTTGGACGATAAAATGTCTGGTCAAGGTAAAATCTTGCCTTCTCCTTTTCTTTAAGTCGTATTCGGTGGAGAAACGATTTATCTTCGCCAACAAATCTATTCATTTGATTGTTTACTCTTTAATTATGATGCAGAAGTGAATGTTGAATGTTGTTTGGTTTACAATATGCACAACCTAAAATTTAAATAATGAGTGAAGAAAATAGTAAAAGTCCTTCTAAGCTAAAAGTATACATTAGAAATACCGCTTTAATAATGTTGATTTTTGTAATGCCACTCGTTTCATGGTATTACTTGAGCTCAGGATTAAACTACCAAAAGGAAGCTAGAGCGGAATTAAAAGAATATGCAATCTTTCCAAAATTTGATTTTCAAACGCAATACGGAACGAATTTAACCCAAGACAGTTTGAAACGGAAAATATCAGTGATACATTTCTTCTCAAAGCAAGATAAGAATGTTGAGGAAACGATGGAAAAGCTGAGCTTAATTTATGATCAATTCAAAGAACGAAATGATGTGCTGTTTCTTAACTTTTGTTTAGATGAGGAAGTAGCTGCAGACTTCTCTTTCAGAACTTATGGCGTTGAAAAGAAATTGAACGACTTAGTGCAGTGTTTTTTCTTGCAACGGAATGATCCAACCGTTAGTAATTTGCTATTGCAAAATATTCAAACGCCAGTTGCTGCTAAGGAAAATCCAACGGATGAGTTTCAATTACAAGCGACAAATTTGCCGAAAGGCGAAAGTTATCCCTTCTTATTATTAGTGGACGAGCATCAAATCATTCGCAATTATTACCAGATAGAAAAAGATCCTGCTATGGGACGATTGGTCGAACACATGGCGATGATCTTGCCGAGAGAAAAGAAAGAAGGAACGAAAATGGTCCGAACGCGAGAAAAGTAGATTTGGAAGTAATCGGTCAACAAATGATTTTAACAAAAAAAACTCAACTATAAAATAACTATAACATCGTTATGCAAGAGAACCAAGGATTAGCTAAGAAAATGAATATAGCGGCAGTAGTCGTTTCTGTACTCGTATTGTTGCTGGTAGGGATGATGCGACGCCCTGAATTTAAGATTGCCACAGATATTGATTTTGGTTTTTTACCGCCTCTCCACGCGACTTTAAATACTTTTGCTGCTATTGCTTTGCTTTTTGCGTTGTATTTCGTTAAGCAAAAGAATATCGTTGCACATCAGCGTTCCATCTACGCCGCCTTGACTTTTTCTGCTTTGTTTTTACTTTCTTACGTGGTTTATCATTTTACGACGGAAGAAACTAAATTTTGCCAAGAAGGAACGATTCGTACGGTATACTTCTTCCTTTTAATTACACATATCATCTTAGCGGGTGGAATTTTACCGTTTATCTTATTCACTTTTACACGAGGATTTACGGGACAAATAGAACGACACCGTAAAATGGCGAGATGGGTTTACCCTATCTGGTTGTACGTGGCGATTAGTGGCCCAATTTGCTATTTAATGTTGCGACCTTGTTACTAAAATCGTTCATGTTACTGGTATATTCCGTATCTTTGTGGTGCAAATGTGATAAAACGAAAAAGCTTAGACGTTTTTCTAATTGCTAAGGTTTAGGCCTCATAAAAAGTCAGCTTCATTTTTACAACAAGTTTAACTAGCAAAGCACAATTTAATGGCAATTTAATTTTGCTTTGCTACTTATTATAAATCTGTGTAAAGAACGAAATAATGAAAAAATCTAGAATAATTCGATTATGTACTATGATAGCGTTACTCTTTGCGCTTAATTTCGCGACGGTGGCTCCCGTTGAGGCACAATGCCCAATGTGTAGAATGTCTGCAGAAAGTAATTTGAAAGATGGTGGTACGGTAGGGCGAGGGCTAAATAAAGGAATCCTTTATATGTTTGCTACGCCGTATTTATTGATTGGTGGTTTTGCTTACTTTTGGTGGAGAAATCGCCGGAAAGAAGAAGAGAAAGATTCGATCGAGTTGTTATCAGAATAAGAAGTTGTTTTAGAATAGATAGATGATTTAGTTGCAAGCCATTGATTTCCAATATTTCAGCTAATTTTTTTCCCCATTTTAAAACAACTTCTAAGAATAAAAGTCTAACGATTAGACTAAAAGATTGAATTTATTTGAAAAAGTCAATCAATTAGGTTCTAATAAATGTAAAATAAAATCGCCATTTGGTTCTCCTCAGAGGATCAAATGGCGATTTTGTTTTGTCATTTCTAATTAGTTAGCGGGATCATATAACCGGCACTAATTCCAAATCCCTGATTTTTGATATTTAGGTCCAAAAAGGAGATTTGATCCATTTGGGTAAAACCTTGTGTATAGCGAGCATCAATAAAGAAATTCCCCGCGCTAGTATTGAAACTGACTCCTGCTCCTAAACTAGCACCAAACTCAAAGCGATTGATATTATCGCTGCTTAAATTAATGTCAGTATCGTAAACAGGAACGTCAATTAGAAAGTTTGCACGAGTTTCTAAGCGCCCGTTCAGTGCGTAACCCAGTACGGGACCCGCAGTGAGGTAAGCGGAAAGCTTTTCGCTACCAAATTTATACTTTGCTAGGACAGGAATATCTAGGTAGTTGATTTTTGTAATTGCTGTAGCGCCGAGTGGGACGTTTGCACCAAATAAATCGAGGTCAATACTTTCCCTAACTTGAAAACCTCTCGTTAGGTAATTTAACTCGGTTTGCAACGCAAAATTGTTACCTAGTCCAAATTCAGCGACGAGGGCTAAGTTGGGACCAAAAATAGATTGTGTATTTACTGGAATGGCGTTAGAGATACCAAAAGCTTTTACATTGGCAATGTTTACACCAGCTCTAAAACCAATAGCTGTCTGTGCAGTAATTTGTCCAACGAAGAAGAATAAGAAGGCCAGGGTTAATATTTTGTTTGTTGCGTTCATCTTTATAAAGTTTAATTTGAGCTTGTTTAAAATCAAACAATTTCTCTGATGTAAAATTTAAAGATGAGCTTCTTTCTTGTTAATTGTCGTTAAGTAAACGTTAGTTAAATATTAAAGCAAAGGAGTATATTAGGATTGAAAAAAATACGAATTGAATGGAAAATTAACCGAATAATAAAAGTACAATTATTGCAGTTTTTCAGAAAAAGATAAGAAATGTGTCGTTTTTAGGGCAATTCTTCCGAAGGAATTATAA
Organism: Saprospiraceae bacterium; assembly: GCA_045110315.1. Lineage (GTDB taxonomy): Bacteria > Bacteroidota > Bacteroidia > Chitinophagales > Saprospiraceae > CALFBG01. Next base: position 4,589 of record JBGCFY010000111.1, on the reverse strand, counting down.
TACGAGGTTTAGTCGTTTTTTACAAGATGTGAAGGATTTACCATAAATATTTAGCGTTAATGTGGCGTTAAAAAATAGCGGAGGAAAAACCCGAATACCTCACAAAAAAGATATTCGGGTTTAATTTTTTTAAGAATAGCGATTATTCATCGAATTATCATTAGCCTAAAAAAGCTTTATTCTCCTAAGCGATACATGTAACCGACACTCAAACCAATACTGTGATTCTTTGTCACAAAGTCATCGCTTTTATCTAAGTCGCTGAGTCCGTATCGGTAGCGTAGATCGAGCACAATGTCACCCGATTCAGTGGTAAATCCGAAGCCCAACCCAAAATTAAGGTTCGTTTCAAAACGTTCAAAATCTTTATAAGTATCTGCGTCAAAGTCGATCTTCGTTTTTGTAGTGCTTGTACCCGTATTTCCGCCTAGGGCGTAGCCAAAACCAGGACCAACGACAGCATACATTTTGAAAGCGTCGGAGTTAATAAACTTGTATTTTACCAAGAGGGGGAGCGCTAGATAATTATAAACAGAATTGTTGGTTACTTCTACGCCCAACAAGGTAAACGATAGTCCCGCACCTTTTTGGATGAAGGTTAATTCTGGTTGTACAGAGAATCTTTCGGTAAGACCAATTTCAAGTGGAATGGCAATACTTAACCCCGCGAGACCTTCATAGTCAAAATTTTCGCCTCCTTTGGATTTAGAGAGTTGATCGGAAAGATTGATTCCAATCCGTGCGCCTACGGAAAGTTGTGCTTGCGTAATCGTACTGGCGGCAAAAAAAGTGATTATTGTCAATAGGGTAGTTATTCTTTTCATAGAAAGATGAGTTTTAAAATGATAAATTTAAGGTAGTTAGAAAATAGGCGCTTTTCTAATGAACTTCTATCTTACAAGGTATTAAAGTAAAGAACCTCAAGGGTAAACGGAGCGGAAAACAATAACTGAATGGCAAAAATATGAAAAAGCATTTACTCTCCTTAGAGTAAATGCTTTTTTAACAAATGTATTAGTAAAATGCTTTGAATCTCTCTTTAAAATAAAGAGCAACTTAAAACAAGTGCTATACTAATTTTGACTAGTTGTTACCTAAAGTAAGCATGTAACCGATACTAGCAGCAAAACCGTTGTTCTTAGTTGTAACACCGTCATTTTCTCCACCGTTAAGGTTAGATAATCCTAACACGTATCTTAAATCTAATACTATGCTACCAGGACCTGCTTTGTATTCAACACCAGCACCTAAACTTAAACCTAAGTCAAAACGGTTGAAGTCTTCGTTCTCTTCAGCATCAAAATCAAAATCAGTAGTTTCTTCAACACCTTGTATAGAAACTTTTGATTCGCCACCCAATGCGTAACCAAAAGTTGGTCCAGCAGCAGCGTATACGCCTAAATCATCGGTCTTAACGAATTTATACTTTGCCAAAACCGGTAATTCGAAGTAATTAAGAGTAGTACTTGATTCAGTGTTGAAGCCTAAAATATCAAAACTGAAGCTGCTTCCTTTTTGCAAGTAAGTTAATTCTGGTTGTACAGAGAAATTTTCAGTAATACCGATTTCAACAGGAATAGCTATAAAAAGACCTGTTATACCGTCTAAAGAAAGTGATGATGCATCATCTCCACTTATAGATTGTGTAGCAAAGTTAACTCCTCCTCTAACTCCAACTGAAAGTTGAGCGAAAGATGTAAAGGTTAAGGTCATTGCGAATAGTGCGAAAACTAACTTTTTCATAAAATGGTTGTTTTTACTGTTATTTATAAATTAAAACTGAATGCAAGAATACAAGATTTGCGCTTGTAATTCAAATTATTGTCCGCTTTTTCGACTAAGGATTGCTTTTTTTCTACGGAAGAATGTTAAACTTATAAAAGCACAGAAATATTTGATTTGGAGGCAGTTAGGATTGATGAATTAATGTTTTATATTGATTTGCTTTAGCAAAGTATACGCCTGTTTTTCGTCAAAAAAGCAAAAATAGTTTGTCACAAAGAAAATGCCTTGAACGTCATTGTCGTTCAAGGCATTTTCTAATTAAAATAATGAAAAATTGCTTATAGACCTTCGTAAATACCTTTGTATTTATCTTCTGCGTAAGCCATGAAGTACTTAAAGTTGAGCTTTTCTCCCGTTAATTTGATACATAATTCTTGCGCATTGTAGCGCCGACCATGCTGATGGATGTTTTCTCTCAGCCATTGTAACAATTGCTGATTCTCGCCTTTTTGAATCTGTGCATTCAAATTAGGAATATCTTTAGTTGCTTGTTGAAAAAACTGTGCAGCGTAAATACTTCCCAAAGAGTAAGTCGGGAAATAGCCAAAGCTACCAATCGCCCAATGGATATCTTGAAGAATTCCTTGGTTGTCATCCGTTACCGTTACATTGAGGTAGCGTTGGTATTGCTCTTTCCAAATTGCTTTCAGGTCTTTCGTTTGTAAACTACCTTCGATGAGTGCCTTCTCTATTTCGTAGCGAATCATAATATGAAAATGATAATGAATTTCATCAGACTCGGTGCGAATCCGTCCAGCCTGTACACGATTGATCCCTCGATAAAAGGTTTCAACACTTATTTTTCCAAGTTGGTCAGGAAAGCGACGTTGTAAATCCGAATAATGAGCTTGCCAGTACGCAAAGCTTCTACCAACATTATTTTCCCAAAGGCGGGATTGAGATTCGTGGATACCGAGTGAAATATACTTACCCAAAGGCAAACCATAATTCTCGACTGGTAATCCTTGCTCATATAGCGCATGTCCTCCTTCGTGAATGCAACTCCAAGCCATATTACTCAAATTATTTTCATCGACGCGTGTGGTTACTCTCACATCTTGCGGTGAAAAATTAGTTGTAAAAGGATGTGGAGACAAGTCTTGGCGTCCCGATGAGAAGTCGTAGCCCATGTTTTTAAGTAGGGCTAATCCCCATTCCCACTGTTGGTCTTTAGGAAAATGCTGTTGTAAAAATTGATCGTCTACAGGATTGAGGTTTCTAATTTTTTTGGCAAAATCACTCAATTGCGTTTTAACTTCCGCGAAAAGTTGGTCAATATCTTTGGTTGTTGCACCGGGTTCGTATTCCTCCATTAAGGCATCGTAAGGATGACCTTCGTAACCTAAACGTTGTGCTTCTTCTTTTTTGAGTTCCACCAGTGCTGCGAGTGGTTCGTAGTATAAAGAAAAATCGTTGGCTTTCCGGGCATCCAACCAAGCATGATAAGCTTTCGAAGAAACTTGCGAGCGTCGGACGACGAAATCTTTGTCTAACTTGTTGGATCGATCTAATTGTCTCTTGCTAAGTTGAACGTTTTTGGCTTGTGCTGGTTGGAGTTGATCTACATCTGCGAGGAGGGAAGTCAAGTTGTTTTCGAAGCTAGGAGCCGTTTGGATTTCGTGAGCAATGCCTGAAAGGGTGGCGATTTGTTGTGCCCGAAAATGAGCGCCATTTGTTGGAAGGTTAATTTCTTTATCCCAAGCAAGTACGTTGATTGCGTTTTCTACGTCGGCTAATTTTTGTAAATGCTTAACGTAGTTATTATATGGTGCAGACATGGATGTTTTTTTTAACAAAAAAGTGTTTATTGTTCTCAATGTACAGCATAAAACCCAAACCTGCTATTCGCAAATTAAGATTCTGGTTGAGAAAATATAGCTATTTTTGGTTTATTGATTCTTATACGTGTGTAATTATCTATTCAACTGCTTAAGCAGCAAAATTGTTCTACGGGGAATAGAAAAGCTAATAAAAAAAACTCAGAAGTTGTTTTAAAATAGATCTTAATACCTACAGGTAACGCATTGCAATCCATTACTTCCCCTTATTTCTCGTCACCGCAGCTATGGCTGCATAAATTCTGAATAGAATTTACCGCTTGCGGATGGGATGCAAAAGAGCTTTGTCCTGACTTACAAGCCTTTACCTTCGGTTGCTAACATCATTTTAAAACAACTTCTCAATAAAGACTACTTGATGTCAGAAGGGCGAGGCTGAAAAAAGAGTAAAACCCAACCGATAATAAAGCACAGACCACCGATTGGCGTTAAAGGACCCAAAAATTTCCAGTGAGCAATACCGAACCAACTGCGGCAGGCTAGTAAATAGAGAGAGCCAGAAAAGAGTAAAATTCCTAAGAAAAAAGCCCAACCTGCGTAGCGTAGCAATTTATCCTGAGTAGTGGAAAACTGCTGTTGGTACAAGCCAACAAACAAAATGGCGAAACAATGGTAAAAATGATAGCGTACTCCTGTTTCAAAAATTTTAATACTTTCCACGGAAATCTTATCTTGCAAGCTATGCGCCCCAAAAGCTCCAAAAATAACGGCTAACATACCTACGACGGCAGCTAACTTGATAAAGTTTATTTTCATAATAAAATGGCTAATTGTCAATTAAGCACCGAATGTATTTTAAGAAGTTGTTTTAAAATGGGGTTGAAATTAGTTGTAAGCGCTTGGTTCTCAAGAGGAAGCTCCATTTTTTTTTCGTAGCCATAGCGACGGGAAAAAAATTAGCTGAAATATTGGAAATCAATGACTTGCAAATAAATCATCTATCTATTTTAAAACAACTTCTAATAG
>JBGCFY010000110.1:0-7847 GCA_045110315.1 Saprospiraceae bacterium | reverse complement strand
TAGCATGTCCTGCTTGAGTAGCTGCGACGATTCCCGTTCCCGCTGTTCCATCTAAGCTGATGGTGTTTCCACTAATTGTAGCGGGACCACTAAGGATAGAGAAGCTTACGGCTAAACCAGAACTTGCATTTGCGTTAAGATCAAAGTCTGCATCAGTGGTCAACTTATCTGCAAGATTAGCAAAATTAATGGTTTGGTCTAATAAAGCTGGTGTCGTTACGTTGAAACTTTGCGTTACTTCGGCTGCTGGATTATAGCTAGCATTTCCTGCTTGGTTAGCTGCGACGATTACCGTTCCCGCTGTTCCATCTAAGCTGATGGTGTTTCCATTAATTGTAGCGGGACCACTAAGGATAGAGAAGCTTACGGCTAAACCAGAACTTGCATTTGCGTTAAGATCAAAGTCTGCATCAGTGGTCAACTTATCTGCCAACGTAGCAAAAGTGATAGTTTGATCCTGAGGGCCAACTGTTGCTGGAGTTCCACAAATTCTAATTTCCTTAATCTTTGCGTCAGAACTACCTTTGCGTAAACGCAAATATCGTGTCGTCAAACCGAGGTTAGAGAAAGTCTCCCATTGATTATATAATTGTGTACTGTAAGTAATACTTTCTGCATTCCAGTTGCTTGGACTTCCCGTAGCAATGCCAAATTCCCCAATTCCAGAACCATCTAAAAGTGCAATTCCATAAATATCATATTCTTGTCCTAGGTCAATGTAACTATAAGCTTCTCCCCAAGGCAAATACCAATCCGTTGTAGGAGTTGTACTTCCTGCATCGCAAACAGGGTTACCCGCAAGGTCTTGTTCGTCAACTAACGCTCCAGGACCATTTGCATAAAAGGTATTAGCATTCGTTGTTTCGTCGTAGATCATATCGCTCGTCAAAGGAATGATACTACAGTTGCAAGGATTGCCCGCGTCAATAACATTAAACGATTTTTCTACTGTGGGCGCTGGACTGTAAGTGGCGTCACCTGCTTGAGTAGCTCGTATCGTAACGATACCTTCATCGCCGGTTAAACTCACTACGTTTCCGATTACCGTTGCTGGTCCGGTCACAATACTGTAATTTACGGCTAATCCAGAACTTGCGGTAGCGTTTAAGTTGAATGCTGGATCGGTTGTTAATTTATCAAGTAAGTCAGGGAAATTAATTGTTTGGCTTTGTCCCGCAGAGGTAGTTACGGCAAAACTTTGCTCTACTGAAGTAGCAGGATTATAATTTGCATTTCCAGCTTGACTGGCTTGAACTATAACTGTGCCTTCGTCTCCCGTTAAAGTTATTATGTTTCCACTTACCGTTGCTGGTCCGGAAGTAATACTATAGCTTACCGCTAATCCAGAATTCGCAGTAGCATTTAATGGAAATGCAGCTGCGTTAGTAAACTGGTCTGCGATGCTAGGAAAAGTAATCGTTTGATCCTGTGGTCCACTTAAGGTAGCACCACAAATTCTGATTTCAGTAATCTTAGCATCAGAATCTGATTTGCTCAATCGCAAGTAACGCGTCGTTACTCCTAAGTCAGTAAAGGACTTCCACTGGTTATATTGTTGTGTACTATAATCAATAAAATTATTACTCCAGTTACCTGGTGTACCACTGGCAATGCTGAAATTCCCGATGCCAGAACCATCAAGTAAAGCAATACCATAAATCTCATAACTTTGTCCTAGGTCCAGATAAACACTGCTTGCGCCCCAAGGTAAAAACCAATCCTTATTGGCACCTAAAGTACCGTTGTCACAGATTGGATCACCCGCACTATTCTGCTCGTCCACTAAGCTTCCAGGACCATTTTGGTAATAAGTATTGGAATTATTTAGCTCGTCATAAATCATGTCGCTTGTCAATGGAATGATGCTACAATTACAACCTGCGTCGTTGGTTACGGTAAAGCTTTGCACCACGTCTGCTGCAGGGTTATAAGTTGCATTTCCAGCTTGACTGGCTTGTACTACCACGTCGCCCGCTACGCCAGTAAGGCTAATGGTATTTCCACTAATGGTCGCGGGACCAGAGAGAATGGTAAATTCAACGGTTAATCCAGAACTTGCCGTTGCCGTAAGGTCAAAAGCAGGACTTGAGGTCAACTGGTCTGCAATAGTAGAAAAGTTGATGGTTTGATTTTGTAAAACGGGGCTACTTCCTTCCGTCAAACTAAGGTGTTGGTTAATACTAGGATTTAGCACTTCATCGACGGTGCCAGAAGGCCATTTGACAACGAGTTTGCTGATCTGTGTAGCATCAGCTAAACCAAAGTGTTGTTTAAAGGAATTCATAATACCATATCCTTCTCCCGAGCGAACTTCTCTAATTTGTACGCCCCAAGCGCCATAAATTTCTACTCTTGCACCGATACCATTAATGTTACTATTTGTTCCCGTCAAGGTAGTGGTAAAATAATTATTACTACCACCATCATTCATAAAAAGAATATCATCAATCGTACTTGGACTCGTAAACAAATTGGCGTAACCGGCATAAATATCAAGGTAGCCATCGTTGTTAAGATCACCAATGGCAAAAGATTCGATGTCGTCACTTGTAAATGGATCAACGACTTCTGTGAAGCTCTTGTCTCCGTCATTCAGGAATAAACGGTCTTGTGTTCCAGAAATTAAAAGGTCAACAAAACCATCATTATTAAAATCTCTAAAAATGGCTTGGATGCCAAAGAAGTCTAAATTATCTGCCATACCACTCGTTGCGGTAATATCAGTAAAAACGCCATTGCCGTCATTTTCAAATAATAAACTTAGGCTATAGTGATTTAGAATAAAACAATCCATGTCTCCATCATTATCAATATCCGCAAAATCAGCGGACCAACTTTGATCGCCTAGTTTTAAATTAGCCTGTGCCGCTACTTCGCTATAGTTATTGTTACCATCATTTTCGAACAGCATATTAATCCGACGTGGGTCCGTAGGGTCACTCACGCCACCACGGCATTTAGAAAGATACATATCTAGATCACCGTCGTTATCGTAATCCGTCCAGATGCTCGCGTAGTTACCGGAGTTGTCACTGGTTGGTGTCGTCGTTGCATCAAATAAGCTCGCATCAAAAACAAAATTCCCGCCACCAGTATTGCGATACTTTCGACTTTCAGCATCATCGTGGCACGCAAAAATATCGATTAAACCATCGTTGTCAATATCTACGAAGTTAGAACCTTGTAAGAAAATATTAGATTCCGCTAAGATGGTAGAATTAAAAGCGCTACCGTCCGCATTGGACTTGATGAGTTTGATATTATCATAACTTCCTCCCACCAAAATATCGTTGTAACCATTTTGGTCCATATCGGCGATACACATACTCCATTCACTACTCGTGTGGACATCCCCAAAGTTGTAATTGCTAAAGGCACTATTGGCAACTTGCTGATATTCAATGTTGAGGTTTTTCCCTTGATTGAATCGAATGATATCGTCCAATTGATCTCCGTTCATATCAGCAATCCCAATGGCTACACCACTATTGAAATCAGTGTTCGACAGTAAAGTAGATTGATTAGAGAAACCCACAGCTTGAGCAAAACCATTCCCTAAACAGCAACTCGTCAAAATAAATAAAATGAGGGAGAAGCCTTTTATCGATTTACGATAAAAATTGGTTGTAAGATTCATGGTGTTAGTAATTGTAAAGTTTTTTTAATAAAAAGTTTGTCTTATTACTTATTTAGCTTATTAGTATGAAGTTGTTTTAAAAAACCTCGTTATGTTAAAGACAGCTTTCGCCTATTTTTTAATGCGGTATTTTTTTTCTTTCGTCATAAATGCTTTGGCAGCTTCATCGAGACAAGCTTGCAGAATTTCGGCAAAATGTTGTCCATTGGGAGGATTAAATAAATTCAAATGATCTCCGGGGACGTCTCTAACTACAATACCTTCTTTGGCATAATCTTTCCAACCCAAAAAATCAAAATCATCCATATAGAATCGCCGTTCTTTTGCTCTAAACAAATGTAGTTTTCCCTCGTAAGCTTTGATGCGATAATTATCGTAAGCGAGTTGATGCATACGATCGACGAGTGCTGCGTAGTCCACTTCTTTTTTATTTAAAGCAGTACCTTCGGACTTCGCTTTGCTAAAAAGCCACCGTTGATATCTTCTTTTCCAAGTATAACTTTTATATAGAATATTAGGAATAGGATCTTTAAGAATAGAAGATAAGTTCCAGACAATCTTTTTTCCTAAGATAGAAAGTTTTTGATAATAGCCTTTAGCGCGTGGTACGCCCGTTAACTCTGGTCGTAAGACCGTATCAAACATACCAAGTAGCATGACTTGTTTTCCCATGGCTTGAAGTTGTTGCGCCATTTCAAACGCAATTAACCCACCAAAAGAATATCCTGCTAAAGCGTAAGGACCTACAGCATCTACTTTTTGAATTTCAGCAATATAGTGTGCTGCAATATTTTCCATGCGATCCAAAGGATCTGCTTCCCCATCTAACCCTCGAGGTTCCAAACCGTATACCGGTTGGTCTTTATCCATGTGAGAAGCCAATGTATTGAATAAGAGAACGTGATTTCCCGCTCCGTGTAAAATATAAATGGGTGGTTTATTACCACTAGTTTTAATTGGAATTAAAGAACTCTTTTTTAGTTTTCCTTGCATTGATTGTTCCAAGAGTCGAGCTAATTGTTGAATCGTTGGATTGCTAATCAAGCTAGAAAGTGGCAATCTTTTTTGCGTTGCCTTTTCTACTTTTGCCATCATTTTTACGGCAACTAAAGAATGACCACCAAGGTCGAAAAAGTTATCGGTGATGCTAATGGAATCCAGCCCTAGCAATTCAGACCAAATCGTTGCCAGTAATTTCTCCGAGTTACTAGTCGGTGCGAAAAACTTTCGATTACTCATTTCTTGATTTCGCTCTGGAACGGGTAATTGGCTTCGATTAATTTTCATGGTCGCCGTCAGTGGGAATTTTTCCATAATGACGTACGTTGCTGGAACCATGTAGTTGGGTAGCTTTTCTTTTAAATAAGCAATCAGTTTTTCTCGTTCAAAATGAAGTCCTTTTTCTAAAATTAAATAAGCGACCAATTGTTTTAAATCAGTCTGGTCTTCTCGGACAATCACCACGTTTTCACGAATACCTTTCCATTGTGAAATGATAGATTCAATTTCTCCCAATTCAATCCGATAACCTCGAATTTTTACCTGGTTGTCGGCACGTCGTAAATATTCAATATCTCCATTGGGTAAGTAACGAGCAATATCTCCGGTGCGGTAAACTTTTTCATTAGGGTTTTTACTAAAAGGATGCGCAATAAACTTTTCTGTATTCAAGGCAGGTCGCTTAAAATATCCTTCTGGAGCTACACCAACGCCACCGACATAAATTTCTCCCGGAACACCAATCGGCACTTCCTGAAGGTATTGATCTAAAATATAAATCTGTACATTTTTCAAAGGTCTGCCAATGGGTTCGTAGCCCGTTTCTGCTTGGGTCGCTAAGCGATCTCCTGCTATTTTTTTTGCCGTTGACCAAATAGTGGTCTCCGTCGGGCCATAAATATTATAAAGTGCTTTAGTTCTTTTAACTAGATTATGCGCGAGTTCTTTCGTCAGTCCTTCTCCGCCACAAAGTGCCGTAAAGTTTTCGTGTCCTTGCCAACCGGCAAGTAAAAGCATTCGCCAAGTAGCGGGCGTTGCTTGCAACAACGTAGCCTTGGAGGCAATCAATTGGTCGTTTAAAAGAAAGCCGTCCGTTTTAGCTGAGGCACTACCGATAATTACTTTCGCTCCAATCAGTAAAGGCAAAAATAGATCTTGCACTGACGGATCAAAGGAGATGGAAGCAACGGCAAAGATAGCGTCTGTTGCTTGTAAACCGATCGTTGCTTGCATCGCTAGATGATGATCAACAATTGTATAGTGTGGCATAACGACGCCTTTCGGTTTTCCAGTGGAACCAGAAGTATAAATGACATAAACTTTATCCGTAGCAAGAATACCTCGATCCGTGTTTTGAATGCGCTGACTATTTATTTTTTCAATTTCTTTTTCCAAACAAATCTTATGAATCGTAGGATCCGTGAAATTCATCATCAAGCTCGTCTGTGTAATCATGTACTTTGCTTGGGCGTCTTCCATCATCACTTGGAGCCGTTCCGTTGGATTGACGGGGTCGAGGGGGACATAAATAGCACCAACTTTCATGGTTGCCAATAAGCTGACTAATAGATCTATGGAACGATCTAGGTAAATGCCCACGAAATCCGCTTTTTGTACACCTTGCTGACTTAAGTACTGGGCTAGTTGGTTTGCACGGATATTAAGTTCTTCGTAGCTGAGGTATTGCTGTTCAAACTCTACGGCTATTTTATTAGGCGTTCGTTCTGCTTGTTGTTCAAATAATTGGTGGACACAAACCGAGTTCGGAAATTCTACCTGCGTAGCATTCCAAGTGGCAAGTTGTTGCTGTTCGGCTAAAGGCAAAATATTTAAGCGATCAATTGGTGTTTCGGCTGCTTGAATGATACTCTCTAATAAAGTTTTGAACTCGGCTAATCGTCGTTGAATCGTCGTTGCCTCAAATAAGTCCGTATTATAAATCCATTCGAAATCAATGCCCTGCTCCTGTGGTTTGACATTGATGAACATATCAAAAGTTTCGTAATTTCTAGGCAAAGCTTGTAGCTCGACTTCCATATCAGCAAACTGTAATTCGCCCATCGGTGTATCCATATTGAAGATTACAGAGACGATGGGTTGTCGACTTAAATCTCGAGGCAACTGAAGTGCTTTTACCAAGGCACCAAAAGCATAGTCTTGATGTTCGAAAGCATCTAAAACTAAATTACGAGTTGTTTTTAATTGTTCTGCAAAGCTAGCCGTTCCATGAGTTGTCAAGCGTACTGGAATAAGATTTACGCCGTGTGCTACTAAGTAAGGATTATCTGAATTGGCTTGACTAGCGGCTGTAATTCCCAGTACAAAGTCTTCTTGCTTCGATAGTCGATAAAGGAAGCATTGAAAGGCAGTATACATTAAGTTGAAAAAAGTGGTACGGTGATCTTTGGCTGTATTTTTCAAAGCTTCGTATATGCTAGCAGAAAGTTGCATTTTTTCGCAGCTAGCAGTGTAAGTCTTTAACGCGGGGCGAAAACGATCCGTTGGTAATTCCAGTACGGGCGTTCCATTTTTAAATTGATCCAACCAAAACTTTGCGGCAGCTTGTTCTTCTGCGCTACCTTGATAAGCATTTTTTTCTAGGGCAAAAGTACTTAGTTGTTTAACGGCTGGCAATTCCGCAGTTTTGCCAGTATAGTGAGCGGTGTATAATTTACTTAAATCGTTGGCTAAAATACCACAAGACCATCCGTCTGCAATAATATGGTGCGCCGTCATTAGGAGTTTGTGTTCCCCTTCGTTGAGGCGAATAATTTTTATTCGAAATAAAGCATCTTTAAAAATATCAAACGCTTTTTCTCCTTCTTCAAAACGTAAGTCTGCTAAGCTATTTTGCTTTTCTGCTTCGTCTAAATGCGTAAGGTCAATTAAATTAATATCAATTTCTACCTCAGGAAGAATAGTTTGAAATAGTTCATCGGCATGAAAGCGAGCTCGCAGGGCTTCGTGTCGATCCGTTAAAGCTTGGATCGCTTCGCGCATTTTCTCTAGACAAATTTGTCCTTTTAAACTAATCTCAGAAGATAAGTTGTACGCGGCAGCAGCATCATTTCCAAGTTGTTGCTCAAGCCAAATTTCTTGCTGCCCCTCCGTCAGGGGTATCTTTTTTTTTTTTATGGATTATATTTTCTGTAGGGATTTTTTATTCGGGTTTGTAAGTATAGGGGTAGTCTTGTTTTTATTGTTGTTTTCT
>JBGCFY010000109.1:0-5022 GCA_045110315.1 Saprospiraceae bacterium | reverse complement strand
TGTTTTAAAATAGATAGATGATTTATTTGCAAGCCATTGATTTCCAATATTTCAGCTAATTTTTTTCCCCGTAGCGATGGCTACGAAAAAAAAATGGAGCTTCATCTTGAAAAACAAGCGCTTACAACTAATTTCAACCCCCATTTTAAAACAACTTCATTGAGTATCCAGACAAATTCACTGCTTAAAACAACTTCAGTAATAAAATTTAAAACAACCGCTGAACGTATTTATCATGACCAAAAAGAAAAAATCTAGTTTACTTCCCAAGATTGAGATTTTGATCATATTAGTCTTTTTCTTCAGTTTCATCATTTGGGCTGTCTCGCAATGCAGTGCCAAAAAAGTAATGTACCAAGCTCAAGAAATGGCAGCTCAAGGAGAAACAGAAACTACCGTGGTCGAGCCAGACACTGTACCAGTGGCAAATCCTGCTACTACCACTACGCTGCCAGCAACGACTAGCAGTACCGATCTTACAACGACTAATGTACCCGTAAGAATTGTACAAGAACGATACACGCCGCTTTACGTTTCCATTGAAGGATTGAACTTGCGTACTGGACCTCATTTGGATAGTAGCATCATTTTGAAATTGGGACTTTTTGAAGAAGTTTTATTTCTCAACGAAGTTAGTGATTCTACCCAAATCATCAACATGGGGGAAGAAATGGCAAACGAGCCTTGGATTAAAGTACAAGAAAAAAAGGGAAATGTTGGTTGGGTTTATGGTGCTGGAATTAACTACTACAAACGTAAACGAAGCGGTTTTTAAAATTAAAAACCAACATACAATTTGTCCAAAAATAGTAAATGGTACTACCACAACTCACCATCACAAGCTCGAGAAAGGTAGCACCAGTTTACTGTCATCAATATTACACTATATCCCTATTACTTATTTTTACAATTGATCCAATCCATAATCTTCAATGATCTGAATAAGATTCTTAGCTAAAGAAGGCTCTTGAGAAAAATTAGCGCGTTCTAGTGCTTTTGCCCAAGCTTTATAATCCAATGGATCTAGGCGGCGCAGGTTTGAAAACTGATCACTTGCTAAGTAAAAACTATGATCCCGAAAACTATTCCAAGCGGTATTATACGAACGATAACAATTTCCATCTACTCGTTGCTTTGATCCTTCCCAGTCCGTTGTACAAGTAATTCCAAAATGATTATTGCCCGCTTCCGTAAAATTTCTTTGCCCCGCATAACTATGTAAAAAAGCATTTGCCAAAATGATAGCTGCTGGAATACCAAATTTCTTTTGTTCTGCTTTCGCAACGTGCAAAAATCTTTTGAGGTAAGCTTTCTTTTCAACCACCGTCAACGCCTCTAATTTTTGTAGTGCGCTGACCTTCTTTTTACTACTCCCAAAAAAAGGTAGTTCGAACCGATCAATCAAAGTGCTTTCTTTCTTTTTTTGACGCTTTGAAAAAACTTTTTCTTTTTTGGAAACGTTTTGCTTCGTCGTAGATTCCTCCGGGACAGTTTGTTCCTGCGTCGGTCGCAATGGTGTCTGTAAATCGAAATTAAAACTAAAATCTTTTTTTAGGATGACAAATCCTAGGATTAAAAAGAGACTAACTTTAAACCAGTTACTCTTTAGATAGGCTTTTATCTTTTCAGTAGAGAATTTATTTTCCATGTTCCATCCAGTTTAGTTTGATCTTTAAATTCGTGATGAAACAAAATTAAAACAAATTGTGTTTAAAAACAAATCAATTTAAAACATTTTGTATAAAATAAAACAAATGCAAAAAAATAAGGCTTGTAGTTCCTTGAACTACAAGCCTTTCTATCTATTTTATCGAAAAGATAATTTTCTTTATTTTACGCTAAATACCTGATATACATAAATCTATTTGTTGGAACTTGAATTTTCTGTTATTGAAAACTAGTCTTCATATTCAGCAATCGAGTATCAGCAGGATTAATACCCAGGCCAATATTTACATATTTCAAACCATAGGTCCTATAATTTTTCTGTCGGTAAAGTTCACTAACTTGATAACAGAAATCAACAATTCTTTGTGGCGAACCACTATTTGTGCCCAAGTGTTTAAGATAAGTTTCAATGAAAGGCAGGTTTCGCTTCTTTGACAACAAAGCATAAAACTCATTGAGTAACTTCTCTAGATCATTATCTCGTTTGTACAACTCTGCTACGACACCACTTTTCATCGTCATGGCAGAACCATAATTTGGATTAATTCGTAAAGCCTCGTTAATGTAGTAATTGATATCCGTTAGCATGGCTTCTTTCTCTGCGCTCGGCGGCATATCTTTGTACTGTTGGAAAAGTGCCGTTCCCATAAAGCAATTTGCTCTACAACTATTGGGAGAAACTTTGATGGCTGCTTCGTTGAGCGACATCGAATTTTTCCAGGCGGGAATTCTACTCACGGTCTTTCCCATAAAGCCCAACATAAAAACAGCTAACAAACCTAAGTTTAGAATATTGGCTTTTGCACCAACAATCTCCGGCAATTTTTTAGCAATAAAATAGGCTAAGATAATACAGACACCAATGGACGAGATATAAATAAATCGCTCATTCATAAAAGCCCCCACCGAAAAAACTACGTTAGAAACAATCGATAAGGTAATTAAGTAAAATAAAATACCGTAAGCAATTACATTTTTATTGCGCAAGCCAAGCACAGCATAAACACCTAAAGCAAGATGAACCAATAAGGATAAAATTGCGCGAAAATCTCCCCAATTTAATACTGGTACGTGATATGGATAATAATCATGGGTGAGAGGATGTGGAAAAAGACTCAGCTTGATATACATTCCCAGCGTATAGAAAACGGTTGCTAGTTCTTCGCCTTTAGACAAACCGTAAAACGGATTATTCATAATATTAGTAATCTCTTTACCAGGATTGAGTAGATAACCAATCACTTGGGTTCGTACGATCAAGTATAAAATCGCAACGCCGAGCAATGGTAAAGTCGCTTTGGCAATCTTTGCAAAGCTGTAAGTACTAAAAAAGTAAATACTCAGTGGAATAATCGCAAGAAAGGTTAAGGCATTTTCTTTTGATAAAAGGGCTAAAAAGAAAAGCACGCAAGACAACAAGAGGTAGGTATTTTTTTCGGTGGCTACGTATTTTAAACTATAATACATGGCCGCTAAGGCACCTAGCAAAGTTAGTATTTCATCCCGTCCTTTAATATTAGCAACGACCTCACTGTGTACCGGATGCGCGAGAAAAAGTGCCGTTGCAACGAATCCCAAATTCAAATACCAGTAAGTTTGATCTTCTTTCATTGGAAAAAACAACGTCAGTATCCGAAAAAGTAAAATCCCCGTTAAGCCATACAGCAGGATATTGACGAAGTGACTTACTTTAGCATTCAAGCCAAATAAACCATATTCGATGGCAAAAGTTACAATTGATAGCGGTCGATATCTTCCACCTTCCAATAAATTGTATTGCTGACCAAAATAACCTTGGAAACTTTCCGTAGTTAGAATTTCTACGATGCCAGAGAATCCCTTTTTGGTATAATTGTTATCCGTAATCACGATTTTATCGTCGAGGACAAAATCGTAGTTGATCGTTTGTACGTATAATCCTACCCCTAAACAAAATAAGATTAAAGCGGGAATCCAATTTTTTTTCCAAAAATCAGGTGCAAAAACGAGGGCTTGCACTTTAGTTTTATTGGGTGTTGTCGCTTTTTTTGTGGTAACCGAAGATTTTTTCGCTTTCTTTTTAGGTTTCATCTTGCCGAGTTAGTTCAAAAGTTAGCAATATGAAAAAATATAATTTGTTTTGCAAGAAAAAGAAGAAATGATTATTTTTTATAATATATTTGACACTTATCTTAGCAGGATATTTCTTTTGTTCAAGTTAAGGTAGCCCAAGTTCAAATAAGCTATCTGGTTAAAAATCAAGTTCATGTATCGAGGTTTTATACTTTTTTTCTTCGTTTTTTTTCTAGATTCTACTTCCCTATTCGCCCAGCTCAACTTCAAGGTTGGCTACGAAATGAGTTATCAGGATATTGAAGTGACGAATCAAATTTTGCAAACTTATAATGAGCAAAAACCTTGGTTGGATAATAGTTTTGATGATATTCATTTTTTTCAGAGTTTGATTTTGGGATTGCGCTACAGGTGGGAGTTTGTTGGGTTAGACTTGACTTGGCAGAAGGGCTTCAACCGTAAAAAAGCAGAAGGGATTAGTCCGTTTGATGATGCCAATTTCAAACAAGTAATCGGTTTTAGCTTTGATCGTTATTCGGTAGGATACGAAAATTATTATCAGAATTTAGGTATTGGAGCCTCTTTAGATTACAATCGTTACACCGCGAAGTCAACGATTAATAATGATAGTAAAAATCGGCTTTTCAAAGACCAAAACTTTAGTAGCATCTTTCATATCAGTTATACCTTTTCCAATAACAGTGCGATCAAATTCATGCTCAAACCTTACGTACAAATTCCGTGGACGAAGATCAAACTTGATGATTTAGCGGAAGGTTTAAATCAGGAGCGCAGTCAAGAAGATTTAACGGAGAATACGACGAGTTACGGTTTAATGTTGATTTTTTATCAAGGTAATTAGTTGCAGTACAATTTCTTTCTCTTTTTATCTATGGCTACATAAATGCTGAAAGTAATTTACCGCTTGTGGATCGGAAGCAAAAAAGCTTCGTCCTAATAATTAAGTCTTTATCTGACCGACAGGCAGATTCGATTCTCAACATCGTTTTGAACAATTTCTATAAATAAAAAAAGAGGCGACAAAATTGCCGCCTCTCGTTAAGATAAATAACATCTATCTTAATTTATCCAAAATTTTTCTTCTGCAATTAGTCAATTAAAAGCATTTTCTTAGTTGCAGTTTCTTTTGATGTGCTCAATTCGTAGTATAAGATACCACTTCCAGATAATTCGCTTCTGTTGATACTAACTTCGTTGTATCCTTTTGCGAAATCTCCTTCTACTGATTTCAATACTCTTCCTGCTACATCGTAAATCTTTAAGCTTGCACGCTCTGCAGTT
>JBGCFY010000108.1:0-5456 GCA_045110315.1 Saprospiraceae bacterium | reverse complement strand
ACTCCTTATATTGACTATTTGATGCTGATCAAAAAGAACGGTCGTTGGATTATTTTGCATAAAATGTTTACGAAAGAAATGAAGCCGTAATGGTAACAATCGTAAGTGTAAGATTTCTTAGGCTAAAGCAAAATGGTTGGCAAATGAAAAATAGGGGAGTTGACGCAAATTGAAGGAAACAAAAAAGTAATTAACTCGCCTCTTAAAGTTGTAAAATGCGCAGTTATGTTTATTTTTGCTGCCCAAATATCAAGTACAATAAACCCATGAAAAATAATCTTTTCTTGCTCTTATCTTTACTAATAATTTTTAGTTGCTCCAATACTGATGACGAAGAAATAATCCAACCAAGTCCACCGGATAACCCTCCAGTTTATTTGCTCCACAAAATATTCAAAGACGGAAAGCTCCTCCGCGAAAGAACTTATGATGCTGATAGTATCCTAACCACTCAAACTACCTACGGCAGTAGTGGCTCTATTTTTCTAAAACAAAGCTACACCTACGCAGGCGATACGATAAAGACGATTTCTTTTAATGGTAATAATGATACGACGCAGCTAAGGTCTTCTTATCCCACGAGTAATGCGACCCTTAGAGTAGATCGTTTCAATCCAGATGGAACATTGGATAATTATGCAATTTATACCTTCTTGAGTGAGGCTTGTGGATTCACGAGTTATCGCTTTTACCATCCAGACGGAACAGCTTATATTGAAGCCAATATTGAGTATACGGACTCAAATTGT
This sequence comes from Saprospiraceae bacterium, assembly GCA_045110315.1. GTDB lineage: Bacteria > Bacteroidota > Bacteroidia > Chitinophagales > Saprospiraceae > CALFBG01. Next base: position 4,707 of record JBGCFY010000108.1, on the reverse strand, counting down.
AGTGCAACTACTTCTTTCTATGATAATCTTGGGAATTTAAGTTCCTCTGAAAGCATCACTCGAGATGATAAAAGCTCTCCGGCGTATAAACTAGTAAAACTATTCAGAACGGAAAATCAAGGAAATATTACGAAATCTACCAGTTTGGATGAAAATGGAAATATCAACCTGAACACTTCCTACGTCAATGATCACGTTTACAATCAACTTGGCCACCTAGAAACAACAACGACTACTTTTTTAACGGGTGCAGTTGAAAACTATACCTACGAATATTGGTAATCTCTGGCGTTTCTTTAAACAACCACAAGAAGCATTTCCAGATTTAGTAAATCTCGACTTAAGTTTCTTACATTTGTAAAAAAAAACATGAAATTAAACCTACTATCTTGCGACGCACCGAAACCAGATCGAAGAGGAATTACAAAATGCATTGCGGAAGTTTCCACGAATGTAGACAGTTCGTTGGCTAATGAATTGACCGATATCCTTCTAGAAGGCGACGCGGTAGAAATTGAAGTAGACGGTAAAACGACAAGTTCTGCCTTTAGAGCTTTACGCAAATTGGGCATTGATTACGAAATCATCGAATAATAAAGCTTCCAAAGCAATTCCACCAAACGATTTTGCCGAGATACTTACCAGCGTAAAACATGAATACTCGATAAATTTAGCATTCCGCCATGCCTCAGCACCGCCACTTTATCCTGCATAAGCCCTACGGCTATCTTTCTCAGTTTGTTTACAACCAAAACAGACGCAAAAATAAGAAATTGCTCGGCGAACTTAATGATTTCCCCACCGGAACAATGTCCATTGGGCGATTGGATGAAACCTCAGAAGGCTTATTGCTACTAACTACAGATGGGAAAGTCAGTGCCCAAGTTAGGAGCAAAAAAGTAGAAAAGGAATACTACGTGCAACTCGATGGCGAAATTACCGCCGCCGCGATACAAGTGCTACAGCAGGGCGTAGAAATCGGCGTAAAGGATCAAAAATATACCACCTTACCTTGCAAAGCGCATCGACTAGATCCAGCGCCTGTTTTTAAAGCCCGCAGCAAAAAAGTAAGGGATGATCGACATGGTCCCACCAGCTGGGCTTCCATCACCATCCGAGAAGGAAAATTTCGGCAAGTCCGTAAAATGACTGCTGCGGTTGGGTTTCCGACGTTGCGGTTGATTCGGGTAAGGATTGGGGCGATCAAGCTTAATGCCTTGCCAGCGGGAGCTTTTATTGAGGTGAATTGTTTTGAGATAACGACTGTAGCGTAGGCGAAATACATTTTAAATCAGCCCGAGCATCACCGACATACAAGCTTTCGAGCAGAGTATTTAGCCTTTTTAGAAAAATTTGGAATTGATTATAACAAAAAGTATTTATTTGAGTTTAATGATTAAATTGATAAGCCAAACGAAAACTCATGCACAAAATAGCAATCCTTCTACTTTTCCTCTCTTTAAACGTTAGCCTACTTGCGCAAAATACTCCAAAAAAGCGTGCGCAAGCATCGGCAGCCGTTAATACCGACTGTATAAATATTCACCCCAATCCAACGACGGGTAGCTTTAGCATTGATCGACCTACTCAAAATTATAGCATTCAAGTATTATCCATAGATGGGACCGTGTATTTGGATTTTTCGAAGCAAAGCAATACTCAGGAGATTGATATTAGCAATTTACCAGATGGACTTTATTACATCGCAGTTAGCGATAATAGGGATTCGAGTTTTCTTTGCCTTAAAAAGATAGTGAAAATAACGTAAAAGCGAGCTAAAATCATGCGATCAGGCACCTTTTGGGGTAAAAATGTTCATCGTTGAAGGAAGAAAGAGTAGGGCAACTGTAAAAAAAATGGACCTAATTTGCTGGATTTTGTTGCTTAAAGCTGTAGAAATCCTTCTTTTTTCCTAAATAGAGCCTCTTTTCAAGATAAATATATAATATATTAGCTATATTCAAAAAAAGAATGTAGATTGCAGCTTTCGGTTAGGATATTAATTTTATATTCTGCCATTTATATTATAATTTATACAATAATGAGTAACGGTACAGTAAAGTTTTTTAACGACGGTAAAGGATTCGGATTTATTACACCTGATGAAGGTGGAAGAGATGTTTTTGTTCATATCAATGGACTAAACGGAATCTCTATTACTGAAGGAGACAAAGTCTCTTACGATGTAGAAGAAGGACAAAAAGGTTTAAATGCAGTAAATGTTAACATCATTTAATAGCGTTTAAGCTTCGAAAATATAGAGCCTCGTTAACCTTGTTAACGAGGCTTTGTTGTTTTAAGCATAAAGATATCGCGCTCTTACTTAAGGAAACAAATTTGAAATAACTCAAATCCAAAGTAGATGGAAAACCTATTCCGGATCTCTTTATTTTTAGTCGGTATAATTAATATACTTCCTTCCGTTATCGCTTTTCTTCCCCATAAAATTAGTACAGCTTATGGAATTGAAATCCCTAATGCGAATTATGAATTGCTACTTCGACATCGAGCTGTTTTATTTGGAATTATAGGTGGAATGTTAATCTATGCAGCACTCACAAAAAGAAGTTATGATTTAGCCGTCTTCATTGGTCTTATAAGTATGGTTTCTTTTGTGATCCTAGCGAAAGTAGGAAGCGGAACAATCAATCTTGCGCTCACAAAGGTGATGAATATAGACTTGATTGGGATAGTGATTTTACTAATTGGATATGTTTTGTATAAATTCAAATAAATGCTAGGACCAAGTAATACCCTTAAAATTTAATCAATAAGCTTACTAGCAGCTAATGTATTTAAGCTAGATATACCAAGGGCTGAAAGTTTTGTTTTGTTGCAACTTTCAGCCCTTAGTTTCAATATTAGTACTAAAAAAAACTACTCAAATTTCACTAACTTTTCCACAAATAGCTGATCTTGATGCATAATCGTGACCGTATAAATGCCGTTGGAAAGGTCAGAAATGTCAATTGACGCTTGTCTTTCCTTCCATTCAAAATGCTTGATTCGTCTTCCCGTTTCGTCAAGAATCGTGACAATTGCTACACCAGCTACTTGCGCCTGAATATTTAATTCCGTACTCGCCGGATTAGGAAAAAGGCTAAAACTAGCTTGTTGCTGTAAATTAAGGTTTACAACTTCGGAATATTCAAAACGACCATCCTTATCCATTTGCTTTAAGCGGTAATACCAAAGCCCCGTCGGCGGAGCAAGGTCAATATATTGATATTGTTGTACTGTTTTACTCGTACCGTGACCGGGTAGCGTGGCTATATTTTTAAAATGAAGACCATCACTACTTCTTTCTACGACAAAACCTGAATTATTTAATTCGCTTTGGGTTTCCCAGTTTAGTAGTACATCTTCGTTTTTTAACCGAGCGGTAAAAGAAGTAAGTTCTACGGGTAAAGCCATGGCATTGCGTATATTTAGACCGTTGTGCGTTCCAGCAAAAATGCTACTCCCACTAAACGTCCAGCTAGGAGATACAGAAGGAACGGCACCAGGAGTTGTCCCCGTTTTTCCTGCTCCCGCAAAACCTAAACTAACAAAACTAATTTCATTTTGTAAAGTGGTTGTTCCTAACGAAGGAGTCGCATTTGGCGCAGCAAAACATCCAAGACAAGAAATCGCAACGCCTTCAAATACCATGTCATTAACTTTGCTGGCAATCGTGATCATCGAACTAGTTGCCCCACCGGGAATCGCTTGGGTCACAACATTCTCCACCGGTGTAGTTTGATCCACGCCCGTAAAGCTAATCGCATTGATTCCTATGAATTGCGCAGGCGTACCCCCGCTAATTGTGAAAATAATATCACCAGTCGTCGAAGTGATAAGGTCTGTGCCTAAGGTCATCGTCCATAGATCAGCGCTGCCAGGTGTTGCTCCCTGTAAAGTCATCGGGTTACCATTGTAGGTTGCCGTAAGCCCCGTAAGATCTGTTCCGGTTGAGACTAAAAGTAGTCGATTCGTTCCTGCGGGAACGGTAAAAGTAAGAGATAAAGTCGTCTGATTTTGGGCAACTATTTCTTCCGCATTACCCACCGCAACTTGAGCAGGAAGCGAATTGGAAAACAGAAATAGAAGCGTTACAAGATAAGTAAATTGTAATGTTTTCAATTGAGATAGATTTAATGGGGTTGATAAAAATATGGGCTTTAAAAGTAGTTTTTAAGTCAAAAATTGAGCCTAAGTATCGAAAGTTGACTCAATTTCTTGTACAAAAATATTTTTACTTACTTTTTTACTCGTTGGGGTTAAATTCTGTGACGGGGCAATTGAGCGTCTAAGAAGTTGTTTTAAAATGAAGTTAGCCACCGAAGTACTGGATTGCAATGTTTTAGCTGTAGCTATTAAGATCTATTTTAAAACAATTTCTAAGTTAAAAGCAGAGGAATGCTAAGTACTAAGACAAAATTAATTTGCCATTAAATTGTGTTAGATTTTGAGGAGTATTGAGGCACGAAAACCGCCCTAAGCCTTTGCTTAGGAAGGCTTTGAGTAACGAAAAGACTGGTCAACAGATGATGCAAGTTAATAAGTAAAATAATTTGTATTGGTACATAAGTAGTTCGCAGAATTAAATTAACTAATAACTTGAAAGCCTTTTAAGCTTCTACTTCGTTAAAAAGCCTCGCCAATGCTCTGGCATTGTCTGTGTTTTTCGCCTCGTTTAAGCTCAAAATTCTTTTCAACTTATTGTAA
>JBGCFY010000107.1:0-18649 GCA_045110315.1 Saprospiraceae bacterium | reverse complement strand
CCCGGTGCAGAGATCGTAAAAATTATGCGAGACTTATATAGAGAAATGTTTAAATCGGAGCCACAGGTCAATGCTTGTCACGCCGGTTTGGAATGCGGTATTTTGGGAACGAATTACCCTGAGATGGAAATGATTTCTTTTGGTCCGAATATTAGAGGTGCACACTCTCCGGATGAAAAAGCACAGATTAGTTCGGTGCAAAAATTCTGGGAATATTTATTGGCAACGTTGAAGCATATTCCTAAAGCAAGTTAAACAACTTCTATGAAGTTGTTTTAAAATGATGTTAGAACCCGAAGTTAAAGGCTTGGAAGTCAGGACGATGCTCTTTTTGAGTTTCGCAGCCGTAGCTGCGGTGACGATAAAAAGCAGAAGTACTGATTTTCAATGCTTTAGCTGTAGGTATTAAGCTCTATTTTAAAACAACTTCTATGTATAGAAAAAGCTCCTGCAAAATATTTTGCAGGAGCTTTTTTGTTTAAGGTATTTTGTATCCCAATTAATTTTTTACGCAAATTCTTTACTGAATTGTTGTTTGTCTTTTGGCTCGGTTGCCATTTTTACCATAGGAATAGTGAAGGAGAAGGTGGTACCTTTTTCTTTTTCTGACTCCAACCAAATTTCTCCTTGGTGGAGGTCAATCACTTTTTTGCAAATGGCCAAGCCGATACCAGAACCGTCGTAATCTAATTTATTATTGAGGCGTTTAAAAATTAAAAATATCTTTTCGTGGAATTCTTTATCAATTCCAATGCCATTGTCTCGGACTTGGAAAAGCCATTTTCCTTTTTGTTCATAGGCACTAATCCAAACTTTAGGCGTTTGTCCTTCTTGTGTAAATTTGATGGCGTTCGTCAGTAAATTTTGTAGGACGTGTTTGATTAAAATTGGATCGGCAATCATATTCTCTGCCTGAATATTTAAGTAGATGCGTGCTTCTTGCTCTTTGACATAAATATCGACTTCTGATAATAGTTTTTTGACGAGAGGTTCTATTTTAAATTGTTCTAACCTTAATTTTTTCTTTTCAATCATGGCATAGCTCAGTAAATCTTCGATCAAAACTGTCATCTCCTTTGCACCAGTAATAATATGATTGAGGTAATCTGTTTCTGCTTCTCCAAGGTTATTCTTCATTTTACGCCGCAACAACTGAGTGAAACTAACAATGGTACGCAAAGGGGTTTTCAAATCGTGCGAAGCGATGTAGGCAAAATTTTCCAGTTGCATATTACTTGAAATATATTTCTCTAACTCCTTGTTTTTTTGCTGAATAATCCTGTTACTCTTTTTCTTTTTATGAAAGAAGTAGAAAATTAAAGCGACGGAAGAAAGTGCTATAAAACATAGAATTAAAAGTAAGCTAATTCTTAATTTTTGATTTGCTTTCTCTTGTTGTAGAAAATCAATTTTTTGATTGTTAACCCGATTCTGGTAAATTGATTCTAGTTTGGAGGTCTCTGCAAATTTTTGAGCATTTTGCATACTATCTTGAATGACATGATAGCTATAAAAAAGCTCGTAGGCTTTTTGGTATTGTCCTTTTTTATGATAGGTCGAACTTAGAATTTCAAGCGCATTCTTTTGGTCAGGCATGTCTTCACTAGCGACTGCGGATGCGTAAGCTTTATTGCAATAATACAAAGTGCTATCATACTTGTTTTCAAATAAGTAGACTTTTCCTAGCACATTGTATAGTCCTGGAACTAGCGGATTAAACTCATTGGCTGTTGCTAAGTTAATGGCATCATTAATCAATAATTTTGAGTCTTTCGGTTGTTCCATTTTTAACCTTAGATCTACGAGTGTCTTAATGGTCTGTAAATAGGATTGATGATCTCCGAAGCGTTTTTGCAACACTCTTGCCTCTTGTAGCAACTGCTCTGATTTTTCAAATTCATTAATTTGTGTATAGACTTGCGCTAGGTCGTCTAAATACATAGAGAGGATGGATTGAAGATCATATTTTCTAGCGATGCTGATCGAACGTTCCCCGTAGGCTAACGCTCGATTATAGTCTTTTAATTGAAAAAAGCAATTACTTACGTTAGCAAGCATTAAGGCTTTAAGTCTATTTCCTTCCTCAAAATGCTGATCAAAAATCTCGATTCCTTTTAAATAGTATTTCAGCGCAGTATTGTAATCCAAGCTTTGATTGTAAAGTAAAGCGATATTATTATTACAGGCAGCTTGTGTATAATAGTCACCAATTTCTTGGGCAATACTGATCGCTAGTTGATAGTAATTAGAGGTGAGGTTAATAGGCTTTCCGAGCTTATAATAAGCAATACCCATGTTTTTGTACGCGACGCAAAGCCCTTTTTGGTAGTTAATTTTGTGAGCAATACTTTCCGCCTTTTTAGCAAAATCAAGGACATTTTCCGGCGATGTACGTCGGAAATTATAACTAATTTCATTAAGTAGATCAACCCGATCCTTCTCAATGACGGTGGTACTGAGCATTTGTTGCAAGCTATCACTAATGCTTTGATAGTTTTGCCCTTGGATAGTCATACTACCCAGTAAACAACAAAGTCCACAAACTAATGATTTAAGATAATTATCCATTTTATGATATTCCTCTGGGCGTATGCTTAGCTTTTCAGCGTTGGGCGAAATTAAGTTCAGATACTATAATGCAAAAAAGGCACCAACACTTATTTCTCCAAATTACGGAATAGGACTTAGCAGGCTTTTGTATAAATTTAGATATGGAGATACGGCAGAATTTTGGCAATAGAGAACTGGCTCAATGCGGAGTGCATAAGCATTAATTTTTCTAAATTGCAACAGCGGAAACATGATAAAGCTGTTATCAGAATAGGTTTTAAAGAGTAATAGTTGATTAGTAATGCTCTTGAAACCTAGATGATACATCTCCAGTTAATCTAATTTTACGAGCAGACGTAAGATAAGTTTGTTTAAAAGATAGGTATTTTATAAATTTATTTCTCTACTATGTAAGTTTTGTATTTCTAAGTACTAACGGATATGATTTAATGCGCATGTATTTTTTATGGAAGAAAAAGGGCTACTTTTTCTCTAAAAGAAAACGAAAAGGAATCACTAAACGTTTTCCCCAAGACCTTTCAGAATGATCCGCACCTACGAATTTTTTAGTTATCCATTGCTCGGCGGGATAGCGTGCTCGAAGGATGGTGTCTACTTGTAATTGAGCTTCTTCATATAAAGCATCTAAGGTCTCGGTGCCGTAGTCAAAATACAATTTATGAGTAGCAGGATCGGGTAAATGTTGACGGAGATAGTCGGCAAATGCATCGGGAATAGGGTTGTTCTCTTTGCTGAAAGTACCAATCCAATGAGTGGAAAGGCAAGCTGCGCCACCAAATACTTCAGGGTATTCGCAGATAGCGTACATCGAAATTAAACCACCCATGCTGGAGCCAGCAACGAAAGTATTCGCTCGGTCGCTATAACTGGCGTATTTTTGATCAATGAATGGTTTGAGTTCTTGGGTTAAAAACTTTAAGTATTGATCTGATTGTACGGGTTTCACAAATAGTGGTGTGCCATTATTTCTTTTGCCCGTTTGTAATAAAGAGTCTTGCAAGCTAGCGTCGAGTTGCTCAAATGGTTTTTGTGGAAAGTAATCTGCGTGCCGAGTGGAGTCACCATTCCAAACCCCAACTACGATGCAAGGTCGAATTATTTGTTCGTTCCTCAACTTGGTCAGGGTTTCATCTACGCCCCATTCTTGTTTGTTCCAAGTAGTCGTCGAATCAAAAAGCATCTGACCGTCATGCATATAAAGGACTGCATATTTTTTTTGTGGATTATAATCTTCTGGCAACCAAACGTCAACGTTTCTAGCGTCTACAAATTGGGAAGGAAAATTAACAAGTCGTTCTATTTTACCACTAGCTACTTGTGGCACTGTATTATCTTTTTTGATGGAATCGGTACAACTTAAGAGTAAGCAGCACAAGAAAAAAGAATATCCATAAGCAAAGAATTGGAAGGGAAGTAACTTAGGTGTCATAAGAGAACAGTTAGGAGAAACGTATTAAATACTAGACCTGTAAGTCTTGTCTAATTTTATCTGAATGAGCGATATATCGTGCGAAATCTTTTCCCCAGATTTGGTAGGTTAATTTTGAAGGATGTACGCCATCGCTAAAGAAGTCTTCGGTTTTTTTTCCTTTTGGTAATTTGCCGAGCCAATTTTCAAAAGTTATTTTATCGGCATTGAAATATACTTTATACTGTGGTAAAATAGCAGCTAACTCGTCACCTAGAATTTCCCCTAAACCTCCGATCGTAAATTTGATGAGAGCAGGAAACGCAGGGAAGTTTTTGATTGGTGGCATATTCGTAAAAGCAATTGGAACTTCTAGAAAATGTTTTCTAATAGTATCTAGTAACGATTGAATATCTGCTTGCCAACGGCTCGGTCGATTGAGTTTGAAGGCATCGTTGCCTCCTAGTCCTACTACAATTAAATCTGGTTTTTCCTGTGTGATTTTAGGAATTAATTGAAGCGCAACGCCCTTTGCCGTTATGCCACTTTTTGCAAATACTTTCCAATCGACGTTAACTGACAATTGTGCCGATAGTTCTCTGGCGAAACTCCCCGTAAATCCTTCTTCGTGTGTTGCCACACCAACACCAGCAATGGTGCTTTCTCCAATACAAATGACATTGAGTGTCTGATCAAAATTGCCCTGCACTTTGCCTGAGGTTCCTTTTGCATCTGGTAAGACGGGAACTTTCTTTCTAATATTTTGACCTTGCCAATAAAGTAGTGGGAGTAGTGGAATACTAATCAAAGCACCCAAGATATATTTAGGATTCATGCCAAGGAATTATTCAAAGAATAAAGTAATAAACTCTCCTACGCAAGCTGGTTTTTCAGCATTTTCAATTGCTACGGTACAGTTCCAAAATACCTTCAATCCATTGCCATGATAATCTTCAATTTTGGTGATGGAACTCAACAAGCGCAGTCGGCTATTAACTAAAACGGGATGTGGAAAACGAACTTTATTCAAGCCGTAGTTAAATCCCATGGATACGCTTTTGATTAACACTAAATCTTCCAGCATTTTGGAAAGCATAGAAATAGACATAAAGCCGTGTGCAATCGTCGTTTTGAAGGGAGATTGTGCCGCGGCTTTGGCTTCGTCGATGTGAATCCATTGTCGATCCAAGGTAGCTTCCGCAAAAGCGTTGATCATTGCTTGGGTAATCGTAATCCAAGGACCGGGTGCTAATTCTTGTCCTTCCATTTTTCGGAAGTCCGTAAAATTTTCAACAATTATTTGAGACATAAATAATAATTTATCTGAAGAAAAAGAAAACTTATGTTATCGTGACCAACCGCCGTCAATCGTCAAGCAAATACCAGAAACGAAAGATGCTTCTTCGGAAGCTAAATAAAGATAGCCATAAGCGATATCAATGGGTTGTGCGACTTTGCGCACTGGAATTTGAGCTTTGAAGGCTTCAAAATGTTCTGCTGGAATTTTGGCAGTCATTTCTGTTTCTGTAAATCCGGGCGCAATACAATTGGCGGTAATGCCATATTTTCCTAATTCGAGGGTCCAAGTTTTAGCCATAGCGATAACGCCCGCTTTGGTGGCGGAGTAATTACTTTGTCCAAAGTTTCCACGTAAGCCAACATTCGAAGCGGCAGAGACAATTCTACCATATCCATTTTGGCGCATATAGCCCGCAATCGCTTGTGTACAAAGAAAAACACCTTTGAGATTGACGTTAATCACCGCATCCCAATCCTCTTCACTCATTTTTTGTAGCGTCCGATCTTTAGTGATTCCGGCATTGTTAATGAGAATGTCAATTTTTCCTTCGGCTGTAAAAATCTTGGCGGCAGCTTCTGCAACGGCCGTTTTATCCGTTACGGAAATACGTTGAAAACTAGCCTTTCCTCCCCGAGCGGTAATTGCGGCTGCGGTTTCCGTTCCTTCTTCCAATAAATCCCAAATAAATACGGTTGCACCTTCTTGGGCAAACAATTCAGAGATGGCTTTTCCAATTCCTCGTGCACCACCTGTGACGATGGCTACTTTATTTTTTAATCGCATTGCTGATTGAATTTAGGTTGAGTGTTTATGCTTCTAATACTTTTAAAACTAACTTTCCTTTTTTGTCGCCCGTAAAGAGTCGGCTAAAGGTTTCGTGAAAGTTTTCAATTCCGGTATAAACATCTTCTTTGCTTTTAAGTTTTCCAGCGAGCATCCACTGTCCCATATCTTGTGCTGCTTTTCCGTAAGACTTGCCGTAATCGAGTACCACCATTCCTTGCATCGTAGCTCGGTTGACCAAAAGAGACAGGTAATTACTAGGTCCTTGAATGGCTGTTTTATTATTGTATTGTGAAATAGCGCCACAGATAACTATTCGAGCGTGCATGCGTATATTGGCTAACGCTGCGTCGAGAATTTCACCTCCTACGTTATCAAAAAAAACATCAACGCCATCTGGACACGCTGCTTTGATACTTTTGCGGACGTGTTCATTTTTATAATCAATAGCCGCATCAAACCCTAACTCGTCGATGAGGTATTGACATTTTTCTGGACCACCGGCAATTCCCACGACTTTACAACCTTTGATCTTAGCGATTTGTCCCACCACGGAACCTACAGCACCAGCGGCGCCAGAAACCAGTACCGTTTCTCCTTCCTTAATTTTTCCAACTTCTAAAATTCCAAAATAGGCAGTCATACCTGGCATTCCCAAAGTTCCAATATAAGTAGGTAAAGGGGCGAGGGAAGGATCGACTTTATAATAATTCTTAGCATCCGTCGCGGTGTATTGTTGTACGCCACCCCAACCTGATAAAATATCACCCACTTTAAACTTAGGATGATTATTTGATTCGATTACTTCTCCAATTGTACCTGCTCGCATGACATCACCGATTGGAATTGGAGGTAAATAAGACTTTACATCGTTCATCCAACCTCGCATGGCAGGATCTAAAGAAATATAATGTTGCTTGACGAGTACTTCTCCTTCGGCGGGCGTAGGAATTGGATTTTCTTCTAAAGTCCAAGTAGCTGCATCGGGCATACCGATGGGACGTTTTGCTAATTTAAGTTGTTTGTTCATTATTGATATTTTTATAGCAGTTGAATAACTTCAACTCCAGTTTTTTTAAGATTTTTTCTTTTTGCTGGTCAGCATAGTAATAAACATTTTCATTTGTGCGCGGACGGCGGGGTCCCACCAAACTTTAATCGCTTGTTCTAAGTCTTCTTCTGAATCGTTGCCAATATTAGCCAACCAGTTTTTCCGTAACTTTTTCTTGGTGTTGCACAAGATATCTTGATTGGCGGAAAGGAGCTCTTGCATTTTGTATTCTGCTCGCGTCAATACTTTATCCAAGGGACGAAGTTCTTGCACTAACCCTGCGGCTAAAGCTTCTTCTCCATCCAGAAGTTTTCCTTCTAGGATATATTGGTACGCCAAAGACTCTCCTAACCAAAAAGAATAAGCATCAATCAGGTTTCTAGAAATTTGAATATTGACCGCCACTTCGTTAAGACCAATCGTATAATTATCTCCAGCGGCCATAATCCGATAATCGCAAGCTACGGCAATGACGGTTCCTCCCGCGGGAGAATATCCCGTGATGGCCGCAATTAAAGGTTTAGTAAACTGAACCAATTCGATGTGCATTGAACCAAAGGCGATAAAGAAAGCTCTAATTTGTGCTTCGTCGTATTGATACAACTCGATGAGGTCGAGTCCGGCAGAAAAGAAATTTGGAATACCCGTGATGATGACGCCTCTGACCGTATCGTCTTTTTCTAAACGAGCAAAAGTCTCTCGAATTTCTTGTACCATGAGTTGATTGATCGCATTGGCTTTAGGGCGATTCATTTGTACAATGGCGTATTCTTCTTTATGAGTAACTTGTATAGTTTGCATAATGGTGGTTGAATATTTTTTATAAGGAAGCTATTTGAAAACGCCAAAAAGTATTGACGAATGATCAAACAACTTTACATTTATAGAGAGATTCCACCATCCAAAACGATGGTTTGTCCCGTGATGAATTTTGTATTATCAGAAGCTAGCCAAACGACTGCTTCGGCAATTTCGTTCGCTTGACCGAATCTTTTCATGGGCGTTGCTTTTTGTAAAATTTCTCCCATGTCAGGACGAACGGCTAGTAATTTATTTAATAAAGAAGATTCGGTATATCCTGGACAGACGGCATTGACGCGAATGTTTTTTCCTCCGTATTCAAGCGCCGCAGATTTAGTCATTCCCACGACGGCAAATTTACTGGCGCTGTAAGATAAGTTATTCACGGAAGCTTTTAAGCCTGCTAAGGAAGCAATATTGACGATAGCGCCAAAGCCTTGCTTGGTCATTTGCTGTAAAGCAAGCTTCATGCAATAGAAAACCCCCGTTTGGTTAACAGCGATAACACTATCCCAATCTTCTAGGGTATGATGTTCTGTTCTACCCATTGTTTTGGGACCGATTCCTGCATTATTGACGATGACGTCGAGTTGTTGATATTGATCTAGTGTTCGTTTAAAAAGAGCCTGTACCGATTCGTAGTTACTGACGTCGGTTTGTATCGCAATGGCTTCGCCCCCTTCGGCTTGAATGGCTTGGACGACTTCTTCAGCTTTGTTGAGGCGAATGTCAGAAACGACAACTCTTGCTTTGTGTTGTGCAAATAATTTGGCACTAGCAGCACCGATACCAGAACCTGCTCCGGTTACGATGACAACTTTTTGATTGACTTGCATACTTGTATTTTATTAGGAGAAGTTATCAAAGAACTGCGTTGAATAACTTCGGAGTGAAAGATTGATTGTTAAGAGGTTAGGATAACTTATGGCTAAGCTAAATCTTTAGCATATTTACCAATGGTATGTTTACCTAATTGATAAAGGTGCACTTCATCAGGACCGTCTGCTAGGCGCAGCATTCGCGCGATGGCATAAAAATGAGCAAGAGGTGTATCACTACTCACGCCTTTACCACCGTGAATTTGCATGGCTCGATCAATTACTTTGAGGGCCATATTTGGCGCTACAATTTTTATCATGGCAATGAGATCTTTCGCAACTTTATTTCCTGCTTGATCCATTTTGTCGGCAGCAGACAAGGTCAGCAGACGGCTCTGTTCGATATCACAGCGGGAATGTGCAATCTCTTGGCGAATGCTACTAAAATCTTTAATCGTTCTACCAAAAGCTACTCGATTGGCTGCTCTTTGCGACATTAATTCTAAGGAACGTTGCGCCATGCCAATCAGACGCATACAGTGATGAATTCTTCCTGGTCCTAACCTTCCTTGCGCAATTTCGAAACCACGTCCTTCCCCGAGAATGAGATTTTCTTTTGGCACTCGAACGTTGTCGAGTTGAATCTCTGCGTGTCCTTCGGGAGAATCGTAATATCCAAAAACGGAAAGTGGTCGAATTATTTTTAAGCCGGGCGTATCCATTGGCACCAGAATCATACTTTGTTGTTGATGGCGTGGGGCAGAAGGATCTGTTTTTCCCATGACAATGGCTACTTTGCAGTTGGGATTCATGGCACCAGAAGACCACCACTTTCTACCATTGATTACGTATTCCTCTCCGTCGAGTACGATGGAGGTTTCGATGTTGGTAGCATCAGAAGAAGCAACTTCGGGTTCGGTCATTAAAAATGCGGATCGAATTTCTCCAGCGAGTAAAGGTTGTAACCAACGTTCTTGTTGAGCGGGTGAACCGTACTTTGCGAGGACTTCCATATTTCCTGTATCGGGTGCACTGCAATTAAAAATTTCGGAAGACCAGATAATGCGGCCCATAATTTCCGCGAGTGGTGCGTATTCTAAATTTGTTAACCCAGGACTAAAGCCTTCGTAATTTTTGGGTAAGAATAAATTCCACAGACCTGCCGCTTTTGCTTTTGTTTTGAGATCTTCTAAACCAGGCCAGCTTTGCCATTGATGATCGGGGTGTCGGTGGAAAGCTTCTACTTCTTTTTCGACGGGGAGTACGTGCGCTTCCATAAACTGGAGGAGTTGTTTTTGAAGATCAAGTACTTTATCACTATATTCAAAATTCATAGTTACTATTTTATTTAGAGCAATCAAGGAAAAGTTAGAGTTGGGTTTAGCCTGCGATCAAATAACCACCGTCGGCAGTATAAACGGCTCCTGTCATGTAAGCGCCAGCGTCGGAAGCTAAAAGGATGGCGAGTCCTGCCATTTCTTCGGGCTGTCCCATTCGACTGCTTGGAAGATTTTTTTCGAGCTTTTGGACTAGTTTTTCATTTTGCCAAAGTGCGGCGCTGAACTTAGTCTTGATTAAACCGGGACAAATGACATTGGCGCGGACACCATATTTTCCCCATTCTTTCGCTTGATTTTTGGTTAGCATTAATAAAGCGGCTTTACTTGTGCTATACAACCCTAAGCCTAAGCCAGGGTGAATGGCTTCGACGGAGGCAATATTAATAATACTTCCACTGCCGCGCGTTTTCATCGATTCCAAGGCGAGGTTAGATAAGATCCAAGGTGCTTTAACATTGACGTCCATAATTTTATCAAAAACAGCTTCATCGGAACTTTCTAGTGGACCAAAATAAGGATTGATGGCAGCATTATTAACTAAAATGTCGATACCACCATAATGGGCGATGGTTTTTTCAATTAAGGCTTGCCGTTGATCTGCTTCTCCAATGTGGCAAGCGATTCCGATGGCGTCTAAGCCTGCTGCTTGAAAAGCCTGTGCAACTTCGTCTACTGCTTCTTGCTTGCGACTACTGATCACGACTTTTGCGCCGTGCTCTGCTAATCCTTGTGCAATGGCTTTTCCAATTCCTTTACTAGAACCGGTGACGATGGCTACTTTGCCCGTTAAATTAAATTTAGATTTTATTTGCTCCATGATGATTTGGTTAGTGTGAAATAGGGTAAGTAGATCGCGTTCCGTTTTATTCGCGGAAAGCGATCTTTCTTTTCGGTAAGTTAAATAAAAACTTTCTTTTCGTTGGGAATCGTGAGTACCTCTTTATCCATTAAGCTTTCCATTAAACCGGTGGTTTTAGCCAATTCGTATTTGAAATAGAACTTCATGGCGTGTACTTTAGATTCGTAGAATGCTTCCGTATAGTTTTTGTCGTTGGTTAGGAGTGCTTTTTTTGCCGTTAAGGCAATATCTAACCAGCGCCAAGCGATAACGATGTTGGCAAATAATTCCATGAATAAAGTAGCATCTGCTAGATATCGTTCGTAGTTTCCTGTTTTAGCAAAACCACCTAGGAATTGCAGAATTGCTTGTACGTCTTTTAGTTTTTGTTGTAACTTATTAGCGTAGGGCTGAAAGTCGTGGATGGTAGCACAAGCTTCTAAGGTATGTGTAATTTCTTTTACCAAATAGCCCAGCGCTTTTCCAGATTTCATCGTTACTTTTCGACCCAGTAAGTCTTGAGATTGAATGCCCGTCGTTCCTTCGTAGATGGAGAAAATGCGGATGTCACGATGATATTGTTGTAAGACATATTCTGAACAGAATCCGTAGCCTCCGAGTACTTGTAAACCATTGGATACCGCAGCGGCACCCATTTCAGAGGGATAAGTTTTAACAACGGGGGTAAGTATTTCTAATAATAAGGTGTAGCGTTCTTTTTCGGTCTCGTCCGTTACACTTTTTATTAAATCTTGGTAACGAGAAGCCAAGAGGACCAAACTTAGAGAACCCTCTGCGACTACTTTTTGTAACAACAACATTCGTCGAACGTCGGGGTGATTGATAATTAAGGTCTGTGCTTGGTCGGGATTCTTTTTTCCAGTTGCCGTTAATTTTCTTCCTTGTGGTCTTTCTTGTGCGTAGCCTAAAGAAGCGTGGTAAGCTGCCATTGCAATTGCAGCAGCGCCTCTACCAACTCCAATTCTAGCGCCATTCATCATGAGAAACATATATTTCAATCCTTGGTTTGCTTCCCCGACGAGCCAAGCTTTGCAATCGTCTGCTTCCCCGAACATGAGATGCGTGGTGCAATATCCTTTTTGTCCTAGTTTTTGAAAATCACCCGCGGTAATGACGTCATTGGGAACTAGATTACCAGCGTCGTCGAAGCGTTTTTTGGGAACCACAAAAAGAGAAATACCTTTGGTGCCGGGTGCTGCGCCATCAATTCGGGCTAAAAGTAAGTGTACAAAATTATCAACGTACTCGTGATCTCCGGCGGAGATAAAAATTTTCTGTCCTTTGATGTGATAGCTACCGTCAGCTTGTGGCGTAGCGCTCGTTGTAATATCGGAGAGGGAACTACCAGCTTGTGGTTCGGTTAAGCACATCGTGCCTCCCCATTCTCCTGCGAGCATTTTCGGAGTATAGATTTGATTGAGTTCTTTGTTGCCAAAGTGGACAATTAGTTCTGCCGCTCCGAGTGTTAATCCAGTATAACCGGGCAAATGATTATTAGCGGCATCTTGAATGTAAGAGGCTGCGGTGAAGACCATCAAGGGTAATTGTAAGCCACCGTCTTTGAAATCAAAAGCGCCTGAGATAAATCCCATTTCTCCTCCTTTTTTCATCATGACGCCTACTTGTGGATGAACAACAATTTTTCCATCCTTATAATGTGCTGGCTGCGCATCCATTTCTTGGAAGTAAGGGAAAAGTTCTTGATCGGAAAAGTCTTTGACTGCGTTGATAAAGAGGTCGATGGATTCGAGGTCGTGATCTGCATAGCGATCGTATTGGAGGACTTCTTTTAATTGATGTACTTGATATAATAAAAACTTTAAAGTTGCTAGATCGATATATTGCTTCGCCATGATAAATTAGATTTTTGATGATTAGGAACTAAGAAGCTGTTTGGCTTTGGCTTTTGAAATTTGTTATCGTTCATTTTTTAGCTAGTCGAGGTTCAAAAAGCGGAGTTATGCGGTAGCATAAGGAGCATTTTTGCACCGAAGGATAGTTGGAAAAATGGGCATCACAAAATCAAAGTGTTAAATTCAAACCGCTTATAAAACAAAAGAAGCATTTTTTTAAGACAAAACCATTAAACGAGTTTAATAACGTAAAACAGTTTGACGACTTAGCTAACGTTTTACAAAGCGACCCGAACGAGTAAATTTATTTTGTACTTGCCCTTAAAACCAAATATTAAGACTGGCTTAGGCGTTTTCTGATTTTGGATAATCCGACGGGCGTCAAACCTAAGTAGGAAGCGATGAGATATTGAGGAACGCGTTGAAAAAGATCGGGTCTTTTGTTGAGCAGTTTAAGATACCGTTCTTCGTTGGATAAATTGTTGAAATGGGAGATGCGGCGATATATTTTGAGGAAAGCTTCTTGCATGGATAATCTTCCAGAACGTTCTAATTGGTGGGAATAATCGAAAGACTTCTCTACGTTCGTTTTAGAAACGGCATAAATGGTACAAGGTTCGATTGCTTTTAGGTAACAATTGGAAGGTGCTTCTTCGAGGTAAGCGTATAAATCGGTGAAGAAACTATCTTCGGTGTGAAATTCCATCACCTTTTTGATCCCATCTTTGAGACTATAGAAACAAATACAGCCTTGATCGAGGTAGTAGAATTTGTTGACCCAATTGCCTTCGGTGAGTAGAAATTCTCCTTTTTTGAGTTCAACTTTTTCATAGAATTGCAAGGCAAAATTGAGTTCTTGCTCAGTTAGCTTATGATAAGAGGCAATTTTACGCTTTAAATTTTGCACGGAGGTTAAAATTCTATGGTTGTTCTAATGAAAGAGCGAAGGATGATGGTGATTGCATAAAGGTAGAGAATCAATTTTTAAATTTCTTTACTTTCGTTCAATCCTTAAAATGTAGCCTAAATAAAGTTTGACTAGTCGACATATTCTTGTCTGACGACTAACGCATAATAACCATCGGCGAGTTCCAAAAAGCCTTGTTCGTAACAAAAATGATAAGCTTTACCGGCTTTTGTTTTGTAAATATTGGTAAAGTATTCCATTCGAAAACCTTTAGCCAGTAGTTTTTCGCGGTGCACTTTTGCTTTTCCTTTAGGATTGAGTTCGGTAAGGATGCGTCGATTTTTACGAAGAATATTGTTGATGTTGCGTACAAAGTTGTTGGCGTCGCTATTTAGGCGATTATTATGACTACTACGACACTGATCGGAGCAGAATTTTTTATCGGCTCTTCCTCGGATAATTTCTTCACACTCTTCACATTTCCGTTTATTTCCGTTTTTTACTGCCATTTTACTTGCTTTTTTGAAATAATTTAAATTGTTGATTTACAGTATGTTGTGTTTTTGTAGACGATTTTATCTAAATGCAATCGATTACAAACGAAATTAACTAATTATTGCCCGAATTCCAAATGGTTTTGCCCCCATCTTTGCATTATCAACTCATTCAACAACGAGTGTAGTTTTTATTTAATGTTAATTTTTTATTTAAATCTATTATTATGAACAGTTTAAGAAACAGCGTGCAATTGATCGGACACTTAGGCAAAGATCCTGAGATGAAGAAATTGGAAGAAGGAAAAGTATTAACTCGAATTACCTTAGCGACCAACGATACGTACAAAAATAACAAAGGAGAAAAAGTGACGAGTACCCAATGGCATAATTTAATTGCTTGGGGGAAAACGGCAGAGTTTATGGAAAAATTCCTTACGAAAGGAAAGGAAATTGCGATACAGGGAAAGTTGATGCATCGATCTTATGAGGACAAAGAAGGCGTGACGCGTTACTTTACGGAAGTCCTTGTCAATGAATTTATGTTACTCTCGAAGAGTAAACAAGAACTGCCATTTTAAAATACACATAAGTACGAAGGCTATTTATTAAATGTTAGTAAATGGTTTTGTAATGCCATCCAAGCATTTGCGTATTCAAAAATAATTATAGTTTGATTTTACAGTAGTGTCATTCACCAGTCGGCCGACTACCGACTGGTGACTTTTTATTTAGAACTATGCTTGGAGCATTTCGCTGTAGGCTTTTGCAATTTGTGCGGCTAACTTTGCATTATTGAATACCAATTGGATATTTGCCTTTAGACTAGCGCCTTTGGTTAACTTTTCGATTTTTGACAATAGAAAAGGAGTTGTTTCTTTCCCTTTAATCCCTATACGCTCGACTTCCGCAATGGCTAACTCAATTGCTTGATTGATTGGTTCAAATTCCATTTGTGCAGCGGTGGGAATTGGATTGGCAATTAATACGCCTCCGTTGATACCCAAATCCCACTTTGCCCTTAAGGCTTGTGCAATTCCTAAAGGCTGATCTACTTTATAATCTACGTTTAAACCACTCTTGCGCGTATAGAAGGCAGGAAATTCTTTCGTTTGATATCCAACGACGGGCACACCTTGCGTTTCTAAGTATTCTAACGTCAAGGCTAAATCCAAAATTGACTTAGCACCAGCGGAAACTACGGCAACGTTGGTACGCGCCAACTCTTGTAAATCTGCTGAAATATCCATGGTTTCCGTTGCGCCTCGATGTACACCACCGATTCCTCCCGTTGCGAAAAAATGAATTCCTGCCAAGTTTGCAATGATCATCGTTGAAGCAACGGTGGTGGCGCCGTGACTTTTTTTAGCGACCAGAAAAGGAATGTCTCTCCGACTTGCTTTGGGAACGAGGGAACCGGATTTGGCTAAAAGATCAATTTCTTCCGTGGAAAGTCCCGCTTTTAATTTTCCGTTAATAATAGCAATGGAAGCAGGTACGGCACCGTGACTACGAATGATATTTTCTACTTCTATTGCAGTCGTTTTATTTTGTGGATAGGGCATACCGTGCGCGATGATAGTAGATTCTAACGCTACAACGGGTTTTCCTGTTTTTAAGGCTTCTTGTACCGTTGGAGAAATATCGAGATATTGGGCGAGCATGATTGATTTTATTTTGATGAAGTTTTGGCTTTAGGTTGATTTCCTTTTTTAATAACTTCTTTAAAAAAAGATCAAGATAGGATAAAAATTACTAAATTGTTGAGATGGAAAACAAGTTTCAAAAATGCTTCGGGCATAAAAAAGTCATTATTGGAATGATTCACGTTGGTGCCTTGCCAGGAACGCCTGCTTACGCTGGGAATGACGAACAAATCGTTGAGCAAGCATTAGCCGAAGCGGCGATCTACCAAGGGGCTGGCGTAGATGCGATTGCGATTGAAAATATGCACGATGTACCTTATTTAAAACGAGTGGTCGGACCAGAAATTACAACGATGATGACGCTAGTTGGTTATGAAGTTAAGCGTCAAACAAACCTTCCCTGTGGGATTCAAATTTTAGCGGGTGCTAACGAAGCTGCACTTGCTGCCGCCAAAACGGCGCGCTTGGATTTTATTAGAGCGGAAGGGTTTGTCTATGGTCACTTAGCGGATGAAGGTTATTTTGAATCGGACGCGGGAAGTTTGCTTCGTTATCGTAAAAAGATAGGTGCGGAACACATTGCCATTTTTACGGATATTAAAAAGAAACATAGTGCGCATACTTTAACGATGGATGTTGATCTTTTGGAAACGGCTCAAACGGCAAAGTACTTTAGAAGCGATGGCGTGATTGTTACGGGAAGCTCAACGGGGAAAGTGACGTCGTTGGAAGAATTAGCGGCTTTGGAAGCATTAGATTTACCAGTAATTGTTGGTTCGGGAGTAAACTTAGATAACGTCGCAGATTATTTGGCATTGAGCGATGCTTTGATCGTAGGCTCTTGGTTTAAAAAAGCTGGATATTGGACGAATCCTTTGGACGCGGATCGAGTAGCTCGTTTTATGGAGAAAGTTGAAGGGTTACGCTAGATATTTAATGTAGTGTTCCGTATTTTATTTTTCTTTTTTTTAAATTAATCCTGCACTGTTTCTTCCTCGAAATAACTAGGGCGCCAGTGTAAATTGCCAAAAAATATTTTGAATTTGTCTTTCCATGTTCTGCATTGCTGGAGGTCTTTCCAGAGTTGTTGATAAGCGATTGTGTTAATCCAGATTGGATGGTTAGTCGCAATGTTTTTCGTCAAACCGTAAGTTACCTTTTCTTCTTCCCGTTGGAAAGTCCCGAAAAGTTTGTCCCAAATAATCAGTACGCCACCGTAATTTTTATCTAAGTATTCAGGATTTGATCCGTGGTGTACCCGATGGACAGACGGCGTATTAAAAATTTCATCTAACCATCCTAAACGGATAATCCTTTCGGTGTGAATCCAAGTTTGATATTGTGCAATAAAAACAAGTGAGATGATGGTTTGAAAGGGATTGAAACCAATTAACAGCATCGGAATTAAAAAAATCCATTCGAACAAACTTTCTACGAGACTTAGCCGCATCGCAACGGTAAGATTGTAATCTTCAGACGAATGATGAACACTATGATATGCCCATAGGAAGCGTCGTTCATGTTCGCAGCGATGCATCCAATAATAGCTAAAGTCAGCGGCTAGCAAACTCCAAATCCAACTGGTGGTGGTCATTTCGATTTCCCAAGGAATCAAATAATAAAAAGGGAGTAAAAGGAGAACTCCAATACTTCCGATTATTGTTTTTTCTAGCAATTGATTCAAGATAAAAATCATAAGATTGGCGCCGGTATCTTTCCAGCGTCGCTTTTTGCTCCGGAAAAAATCTATCCCAATTTCCAGCAAAGTCAGCCCAAGGTTAATTAAGAAAAATAGACCGATATAGTTTAATATTTTGGATTCTTCAAAGAGGGCGAAAATTGTTTCTGCTTGCATATTCTAATTGGTGTTGGATAAGGAGCATTAAATTTTTTATACAAAAAAAGAACTTATTAGGCAAATGGTGTTTGTTCAATTTGGACAAATTAGTTTCTACGGTGTACTTTTTTTCGCTTTTATGATGTCTTAAAACAACTTCTCTAAATAAGGTTTAGGTACTGGAATGAATCTTACTTAAGGTTCAATAAGCTTTAAAAAAAGTAGTAGCTAGTGAGTAGACTATTTGTATGATAGTATAAAGTATGTTTTAAAATTATGTTGTTATATTTGTGTCTGGTATAGGCATTTTCAATTTAAGAAGTAAGGTGTATCTAAAACTTAGATCTGCTTTTCAATGTATAAGGCATTGACTGTTTATAAACGAATAAACATTACTTCACTACAAGACTTTATTCTTAGCGCGTGTTTAAAATTTCATTAATTGCTGTGATCTCATTCAATTATGGAAGATTTGGATGCGCACTTAATCCTAATAAAATCAAGTATCATGAAAAAAGCAGTTATTACACTGATTTGCTATGCCATCTTTCCTTTTTTCTTTCCGGTCAAGTCTTACTTAATCAAGCATGGTTAAGCACTTCGAACGCAGCGGAGTCGATTGATTTTCCTTTTGCCGCGTGGAATTCTATTCCATGGCAATCTTCTTTGGCGACGAGTACGGAAGATATAGTGATGGTTGGCGATTCCAACAAAAGCAATGGAGGAACACAACTTACCATTTTGAAACTGACTACGGATGGTCAGTTGTTGTATAAAAAAGAATATCTAGCACTAAAAACTTACGAAATGACTTCCGTAAATGCAGTTGTGCTTGAAGCAAATGGAAATGTTTACCTCGTTGGTAGTGCGGATAGAAATGGGAATCGAGATTTTCTTTTACTGCTTTACAATGCGAACGGCAACTTAAAAATCGAACAATTTTACAATGGTGAAAATGATACCAAAGATATTGCAACGGAT
>JBGCFY010000106.1:0-20005 GCA_045110315.1 Saprospiraceae bacterium | reverse complement strand
ATGGTCACCCAGATTACCAAGATTTGGATTCGGATAATGATGGCATCAATGACATCGTAGAAAGCGGCAATGGCGCAGCAGATACAAACAATGATGGTATCGCAGATAATCCAAGTACAGATACAGATGGCGACGGAATTCAAGATTCAGTAGATCAAACACCGAATAGTTTTGGTGATGGTGACGCTACTACTCCGAACACCGCTCCTGCTGATACCGACAGTGATGGCGTTCCTGATTATCAAGACTTAGATGCTGATAATGATGGTGTGATGGATATCACTGAAAGTGGAAATACTGATGTAGATGGTGACGGAATTGCTGATAACCCAACGATTGATACTGATGGTGACGGAATTCCAGATTCAATTGATGATAACGATGCAGTTTTCGGCGATGCTGGAGATGCGGGCACGAGTGACGATGCTTCTGATCCATTGGATGCTAATGATGGCGGAACAGGTGTTTTACCTGGTCCAGATACAGATGGTGATGGTATCGTTGATAGTGAAGATACCTTGGTAGGATTTGGTCTAGCACATGATACTTGTGGAAGTGGTACAATAGAATACGCGATGACTGATGGCACCCAAAATACGACTGGCTTCCAGTGGAATGATGCAGCTGTCCCTGCGGGAGATGTTCCTAGTTCTCAAATGTATGGTTTACATCGTTCAACAGAGTATTGTGAATCTGGAGGATGGAGACATTACTATAACAGTAATGAAACCGATAAATTCCTTTTCTCTGTAGAGATGGGATCGAATACTACGGAAATAGAATATATCGAAATACGAGTGGCAGAAAGCCCTGAAAGTCGATATGATACTACTGATACAAATGCATTTTTTGGAATGAGTAGAGATTGGCATGTGAAAACAGTTGGAGATGCTGCATTAACGGCACCTGTGAATATTCGTTTTTATTATGTTCCAACAGAGGTGAAGGCCATGTTGGATGGAGCAATTGCCCTGTCTAATTCTGATGCTCAATCAACTGCACCAACAGCTGCTGATATAGTTTGGTTTAAAAAGGATACTTATGATCCTTCAAACGATATTTTGCCAGATGGAACATCATTGACTGGAGGAGCAGGTTATACTGTTTTAACACCTAAGGTGATGCCGAATGCTAATGGTGAATCAGAAGTAGATAATTCTGCTTTAGGAAATGGAGTCAATTTTATACAATTTGATGGTATAACAGGATTCTCTGGAGGTAGTGCATTCGTTACTATTACTGGAATAACATTACCAGTCGAGTTAACTCGTTTTGTAGCAACACCGGAAGGTTGTAATGTGAATTTGGAATGGACCTCTACATCAGAGGATAACTTCTCTCATTATGAATTACAACGAGGAGAGAATGGTCTCAACTTTGAGACTTTTGAAACGATAGAAGGTCGAGGTGGTATCATTGAGAAAAATTATCATTTTTATGACGAATCAGCTTTGCCAAAAGGCTACTATAGATTGAAAATGGTTGATTTAGATGGTCGTTTCAAGTACTCTCGAATTTTACAGGTGACGACAGATTGTAGTAAGGCGACGGATATGATTTTATATCCTAATCCAGCAGCAAAACGCAGCACATTAGGAGTTAAGTTCTATGCAAAATCTGCTAAGGCCAATCTGACTTTACTGGATATGTTTGGTCGAGTATTGAAAGTGATACCATTTGATAACTTAGACAGAGAATGGAACACGATTTTACTTAGTCTAGAAGATTATCCAGCTGGAAATTATTATTTACATATTGATGCGGGAGATGATCGAGTTTCAAAAGGATTTGTGATCCAAGAGTAATCATTAATGGTATAAGTTTTTTTGTTTAAATTATTTAAGCGATTCTGTTTCGGCAGAATCGCTTTTTTGGTGTGCCATGTACATATGTCCTATTCCCAATCCGCGCAACCACTAATTATTAGAAAGTTAGCCCAAAATTTATTAACTTTCAAAAAAGAAGTGTTATGCGAAAAAGTAAATTCACTGATTCCCAACGATTGGCAATTCTCGCCAAACATGACGCAGGTCAAAGTGTGGATGACATTTGTCGGGAACATCAAATTAGTCCTGCTACTTTTTACAAATGGAAAAAAGAGAGTGCAGACAACGAAAACGAGGATAAACGTCGACTTAAAAAGTTAGAACTAGAAAATGCTCGTTTGAAGAAAATGTTTGCGGAGTTGAGTATTGATCATGAGATACTTTCAGATGGATATGAGATGCTAAAAAAGTGGCAAGCCCAAGACGCCAAGAAAAAACCATTAAAAAAATGAAGAATAAAAATGGATACAGCGTTCGTCGAACTTGTACCGTTTTGGGCTTTCGTCGCCAAACTTATTACAGCAGATTAGGAGGTCATCGACCAGAAGAATTAGACCAAGAGATTGCTGATTTATTACACGGAGTTACTAAGCGTTACTAAGCAATTTTTGGCTTGGGGCTTTTGGATGGTATTTCATTATTTACGCCACCAAGGACACCTGTGGAACCACAAGTGTGTTTATCGCATCTGGAAAAAAGAAGGTTTGCATTTGCGGCTTCCACCAAAACGAAAGAAGATTCGAAGAAAATACTTAGGACTACTACCCCCAGCTCAAATCAATGAAGGCTGGGCAATGGATTTTTTGAGTGACTGGATTGTTGGTCCAAATCAAGAAAGCGTTCGAGTGATCAATATTATGGATGAGTGTTCAAGGAAGGCACTTTGGACGGAAGCTCATACCAGCATTTCGGCAAAAAAGTTAACAATGATCTTAGACAAGGTTTTAGCGTGGAGAGGATGTCCAGCTTACATTCGTTGTGATAATGGACCAGAATTTATTTCTGAAAAACTAGCACAATGGGCAAAGGATAAGAATATTGAAATTCGGTTTATTCAACCTGGCAAGCCAATTCAAAATGGATTAATTGAACGACTTAATGGAACACTAAGGAAAGAATGTTTAAACCTAGAATGGTTTGAATCGATTCCTAAACTCAATCTACAGTTACAAGATTGGTGGCTTACATATAATTCCATTCGACCACACAGTTCTATTGGATACCAAACACCAGATGAATACGAAAAATTAAATAAGAAATTCTACTTTAAAGTGGTTGCGGCTTAGGGGAAGAGGACAAAACAAACTAAGACAACAAGACTACTTCTCCTTTTCGCAATAACAAGCTACCTGTTCCCCTCCTGTAACAAGAGCAAAGCACGATTCAACTCCTTAACAGAAAATGAGGTCGTTGAGTTGATCGAAGCGAATTTTCATTCTGGTGTAGGGGGACTGATCAGTACACTTGAAGGCCTTTCCAATTCTTTAGTTGCTGCTGTTGCTGATGAGGAACCCTGCAGTACACCCCACCATTCAACAATCATATCTGAACTACAAGGCACATATATAACGGCCAATTATACCTCAATGGTCGCTTACAATATGGCCTGTAATGCGGTGGACGTACCACAGATAGCCGCTTTTTCCATCTCCACTTCCGCAAGGTATGCTACCTCAAGTATAAAATCTGATACCGATGGTAATTTTGCGGGTAATGTAAAAGAACTTCAACCCAGTTCGGCTGCCCTTTCGATTAGCGGCAATTACAATAGATCTGGAACACAGCGTTTAAACATTAGCGATCCGAAGGACATCAGTAGTGATTTTTCGATTGAGTTAACCACGCTCGAAATTGATAAAGCATACGGTGATATTGAGTCTGGAAATGGTAAATTTTCTTTCACGGGTTTAATAGAGGGGCGTAATTTTTCTTCTGCTGGAAGTATTACTTTTGAAGGGGACAATATGGCTATAATCGTTGTCAATGGAACTAGCTATGAAATTGAATGGGATTGATTTTTTCGGAGAAGCCGATGTGCAGGTTTTTGATTGCGGATAAGAATATGCTTAATGCATAAACTATAAAAAGCCGATAGATCGAATATTCGATCTATCGGCTTTAATCTTTTTTTAAGCCGAACTGATTATTTGTTTGGATTATTCCATAACAATAAATTTCTTCGAAACTACTTTATTCGATTCCCCCATCAAGTTAAGGAAATAAGTCCCCGCCGGAAGATCACTCACATCAATTTGTAAACGATTCTTCCCCGCTCCTGCTGCCAAGGGAAGTTCCAGTAACGTTCTCGATAAAATATCAGTAATGACAAAATTCTTTTCTCCTGCTGCATCGGCATCAAGATTGATCTTCAAAACACCTTGCTCCGCTGCAATTGGATTTGGGAAAATAACAAAGGCATCGGCTTTTACTTCACAATCTGAGGTCAAAACAATTACTTTAGAGTATTCAAAACTGCCATCTAAGTCTTTCATGACCAAACGGTAGTAGCTAATTTTTTCTCCTTGCTCATCAACATACTGATACGCTTTCGTCAAAATTCCGCCTTGTGCTTCCAGCTTGGTAATGGTTTTAAAATTTCGACCATCACTACTGCGTTGCAATTCAAAATGGCTGAAGTCTTTTTCTGAATCTGTCACCCAAGAAATCTGATTGTCACAACCCGACACTTTACCAACAAAAGCGCTAAGTTCTACTGGAAGTGCTGAGTAATTTACTTGAATAGCCGCAGTACCACCACCCGATAGATTTGTCAAGCCAACAAATTCTACATAGTTTTTTCCGTTGCCCGTTGAACTAGTCGTACCATCTGGAATACCAGGAAATCCTTCATCAATTCCTAATGGATCATTAGCCGTTACGTCGATCATTCCAACAACTCCTGTCGCCAAAATATCGCCATCGGCTAAACCTCCCGCTTTTCCAAACCATACTAAATCACTTCGTACCGGACTTGTTGCATTGTTAACGATATCCGTTGCCGCAGCATCTAGTCTAGCCATTTCATCTTGTTGGAAATAAAATTTTACATCAAAGCTACTTCCTATCGTCGGCGTTCCTTTGTAAATCACACTCCAATCTCTTTCCATGACAACAGTCGCTTGATTCCCTCCCATCACATAACGCGTATTAGGATCTGGCGCAACTTTTATTTCAATGTAATCAATCAAATCTGATATCGCAACGGTATTCGGACTCGCACCATTATTTTTGATGGCAAAAAGATAATTCTCGGGTTCTAGTGGATTATAAAAATAATACCAACCATCATTATCCGGTTCACAATAAGTAGTTGCTCGAATGACCTGCGTCCCCGCACCATCTTCATGATTTCCATTCCCAGCATTGTATTCGTAATCCGTTGAAGTACCAGAAGAAGCATCGGTAATCCCGTAGTAAGATTTTGCCGTTGCACAAGCATTAATATTATCTCGATAATCTGGTTCCGACGCATTATCTCCAATATTATCTGGTAAAATAACATCTAAGTTGTTTACAAAAACTGCGCCTGCGACCGTACCATTTGCACCGTCAACATCATCCGCAGGCTCTCCTATCCAAGTATAGATTTGAGCATTCGCGTCGTTGCGGTCATAACAATCCAATAAGCCATCGCCATCCGCATCTACATCGCAAGTCGTAATATTATCTCCCCGAGAATCACCATCTACTAAATCATCCCAAGCTTCTTGTGCATCAGGAATATGATCCGCATCGGAATCCAAGTCTAAGTAATCTGGAATTAAATCTCCTGTAGCGACATCATGATTGTATGGTGTAATTCCGTTTTGTGCTGCGCCAGATTCCGTATCGTAAGCATCGAGTAATCCATCACCATCCGTATCTAAAGTACCTGGTGGAATATATCCCATCGTAGATTGTCCTTCGTAATTATCGAAGATGCCATCATTATCTGAATCTACATCTAAGAAGTCTGGTACATCATCGCCGTCACTATCCGTAGTCGCTCCGTTACCAGCATACTCTAATCGATTATCTACATCTCCTCCTGAGTCTGGTGCTGTTATAAGTAATGGATTGGTTGTTTCAAAGGTATTGTCATTTCCTACATCACCATCTACGTTATCTGCAAATCCGTCATTATCTGTATCTACAAATACACCTACGCCGTTATCAACGTAGCCATCATTATTACTATCGGGTGCGCCAGCTTCTGTTACATCTAAAATACCGTCGTTATCCGCATCCAAATCTAAGTGATTGGCTACGCCATCATTATCAAGGTTCACGGGGAGGTTACCTCCACCACCGGAGATCATTGTTTCCCCTGGAACATTTAGGTGTCCATCATTATCAAGATCTGTAGTTTGAATCAACGCAGCGCCACCGTCTCCGGTTCCTGCGATTGTATTATCATCGGTGTCGTACAAACCTGTAAAACCATCACCATCATTATCCCAAGCTACCAATGCCGTACTAACTAGACCATCTCCTTCTGGATCATGACCACCCGCTTCGATCAGATCAGGAATACCATCGTTATCCGCATCTAAATCTAAATGATCCAAATGACCATCAGCGTCCGTATCTCCATTAGGATAAGAGTTTGGTAAGCCGTCATTATCTGTATCTGCTCCCGTTACTAATAATGGATCAGTAACATCTTCTACACCTGGCGTTCCATCATCATCTGAATCATAAACATCAGCCAATCCATCCTTGTCAACATCCGTATTATTATCTACAAATCCATCACCATTCGTATCCGTTCCTCCAGCTTCTACCACATCTGGAATGCCATCATTATCAGCATCTAAGTCTAAGAAATCTAGTTGTCCATCTCCATCCGTATCTGGAGTAGGTATGTTACTACACGTTGGGCAAGGATTAAATACATCTGTAATTCCATCCATGTTAACATCTGCAAATCCATCGATAAGACCATCGCCATTGTCATCAGCCCCTCCAGCTTCTACCACGTCTGGAATACCATCATTATCTGCATCCAAATCTAAGAAATCCGGAATCCCATCGTTATCAAAATCTAAGCTTTCACAAACACCATGAATATTAAGTGTACAGAAATCTGCATCTTTATAATTTGGTGCGCCATCGCTATCATCATCCGCTAGCGGGTCTGCACCGATACAACTAAAGTCCGTTGCTAGTACTCCACAAACTTCTACCACATCTAAAATACCATCGTTATCATCATCTACATCTACGTTATCTCTAATTCCATCTCCGTCGCTATCAGCGAAACAAGATTGAAAGCTATAAGCTAATCCATCTATTCGCAACGTTAAAGTACCTGTAGCTAATCGCTTAATTCGTACATACCTTGCACCTGATAAAATAGATACTGGAAAGTCAACGGTTCCTGAGCCAATCCCGTTCACGGGGGAAGACCAGGTCATATTATCCGTAGAGAATTCGATAGACATACTGGCACCACCAGACATCGTAACAGAAACGTCCGTACTGTGTTCCACTAGATGCGCTAACTCTATCACGATTTCTGCACCTACAGTAGCACTTGCTTCCTGACCATCAGGTGCAGCCAAAGTATTATTAGAATTATTGAACCCGACGTTGGACATCACAACAAGTCCATTTCCTGAGAATGTTGGTCCAGCGGTGACACAGCTAGTGGTAAACTCTAGATAATCTACCACCGTATTATTATCTACATCTGTAGATTCCAAAGCGGTAGGGGTACCATCATTATCGTCATCGGAATCTCTCCAATCTTGCCAGCCATCTCCATCCGAATCTTGCAATCCCATCGTGGTAAAACCTCCAAATGTTCCAGTGTTAGGATCGTAGTTATCATCTAGTCCATCCACATCCACATCATTGGTGGAAGAAGCTGTGTCTACTACGCCGTTCTTATCTAAATCAAAGCCTTCAATTTCATCTAAAACAGTATCATTATCAGAGTCTGTATCCATATAATCGGGAACATTATCCTCATCATGATCATAAGGGAGAATCGGTGTTCCACCATAAGAAATATCCCAAAAATCGATCATCCCATCACCATCACCGTCTACCATAAAAGCAGGTTCTTGATAAGGTGGTGTCGAATATCCTTCACGTGTATCATCAATACCATCATTATCTGAATCTATATCTATGTAGTTAGGTCCAGTAAGCCCATCCGTATTCGGAATCGCCAATGGCGTTGAATTTAGAGGATCATGATATCCATCATCATTCATATCGATAAAACTGTCTATTACACAATCCATGTTTGCATCTGATCCACCAGCTTCTATTGCATCAACGATACCATCGTTATCAGAATCACAATCACAGCGATCTAAATTACCATCGCCATCCGTGTTTGTATTTGGTAAAATACTGATTCCAGATTCTAGTGCTGTTTCTATAGCATCCACCATCCCATTTGCGCCTACCGCTCCAGTTATTCTCCCCGTAGCGGTATCATATCCAACGGGTGCAATACCACCATTCGTTTCTATTGCATCTGGAATACCATCGTTGTCAGAATCTAAATCCTTGTAGTTAAGGATTCCATCACCATCACAATCACCTGTACCTTCTATATTATCCGGAATACCATCATTATCTGAATCTATATCACACTCGTCGAGCACCATATCTCCATCTGAATCCGTAGTTCCTTCCGCAAAATCTGGAATACCATCGTTATCACAATCCGATCCATTCGTAGCACCAAAATCATTATTGTTGCTCACTTCTCCGAAATTGACTGCATCCGCAAAGGAAACAGCATAATTATTAACAGTTGTCATTGCATAGCCGGTCGGCAAAGTAGATTCATCTATTAACACCAATAGATCACCTGTTGTACCAAAGTAAAAATGATAATTACCACTTCCATCAGCAATAGTAGATTGCACTTTGAAGTCGCCCGCATCTAATACACCATCTCCATTGGCATCAAAATACAAGTCGAGCGTTACCCCTGCTAATCCGGCTTCCGCACCACCGATTCCTTGATTAGAATCTGCATCATGCCAGACTGTTCCGTTTATCGTATTTGCATCCGCAACCAACATCGCACAAGACTCTAAATCTGCCCCAGATAAGGAATTGTACAAAACCGTCATTACAGCAGTTGTTTCATTTACAGTATAAAGCGTCGTTGCACCACTGCCAGTAACCCCATAAAGTCCAACATCATTATGAAAATCTAAACCTTCTACATCTCCATAAGTGAGATCATCAACAATCGTAATTGCTCCAGTCGCACTATTGATATTAATTAATTCATCATTACCACCAGAATTACTTACCGCATAAACTAATCCGTCTGCGGGATTGATTGCCAAATCATCAATATCATAATTAACACCAACGCCATCAACAACGATATAATCTAAGCCTGGCCCAAAAGCATCCGGTACAAATAATCCTGTTGCAGGATCAATATGAAAAATCAAATCGTAGTTACCTGTTCCTCCTTTGCGTTCAGAACCCCACAAGATTCCAGTCCTTGCATCAAAAGCTAAACCATCTACATCATTTAAACTTTGTGCACCTAATGCGCCATCCGCGGTTCCTCCTCCATCAATCTGGTTAGGCAATGCTGTAAAAGCTCCGTTATTAAGATTGAGTGTTCCTAATTGTCCGGAGTTAGCCGCATATAAAATATTATTACCTGGTGCTGGCCACATGGCAATAGCCTCAATATTGGGTACACCACATGCGCCAATATTTGTAATCACACCCGTTGTGCGATCGATGCTATATAAGCGATCATTACCATCAGATACATAATACAATATATTAGGCGATCCAGCAATAACTTGAGTTGATAAAAAGAGTCCTACTAAAAGAACACATAGCTGACGCTTCAACATTTTATTGAAGGACAAAGGTAGTTTGAGAATAATAAATTTTAGATTTTTCAAGCAGGCATTTCGTTTTTCCCAAAAGCCTTTCTTTTGTGTATTTTTCTTGAGCATTATTTATGTTTGGGTTAATAATATTTTAGCTTTTCAGCTAAAAAAATACTTTACTGATAGAAATCAAATCACAAATAAATCAAGCGCTATAATCATAGAATTCAATACTCCAGTTCTTTGGAATGTTTAAATGGAGTAAATTTAGAAATTGAATTATGGGGGAAATTTTCAAAAAGAAAACGGGGTCGCAAAGATAAAACGGGGAGCATTTTCATCAAATGTAAAACATACTTACTTCTTTAAAGTACACTTTATTGACCGTCACAATAATTATCATCTTAAAAAGG
Source organism: Saprospiraceae bacterium (assembly GCA_045110315.1). GTDB lineage: Bacteria > Bacteroidota > Bacteroidia > Chitinophagales > Saprospiraceae > CALFBG01. Next base: position 9,958 of record JBGCFY010000106.1, on the reverse strand, counting down.
TGCCAAAATCAAGTTTCAACAACTTCATTATTCATTATTAGTGACACCAAAAATCAAAATCTTAACAACAAAACCCTTTTAAATAAAGGAATTATCAGTTTTTTTCTGTAACAAAAACATCAACAATCAAAATTATAATTTCATCAAATTTAAATCAAAATCATTCCCATAGAAATAATTTCAAACTCACCCTTTTAATTTCAAAATTAAAAACAATAATAAATTAGCGTCACTCAATGCAGTTTATTTAAAAAAACAGGAAGAAAAAAATACTCTTTATTTTCGCTTTAATAATTCTCCATGCTAACTTTTCTTTATTCGACAATCCCGTGAGCTGGTATTCGGATTGAGAAGTTAAATAGTCTGGTCCGTTTTCAGGAATTCTACAGACTTAGGTCAGTGAAAAAATATTTAGAATACCATTTCGGTAAAATGCTTTATGTTACATTTTCTCTTCCATAAAATTCGCGAGCCTCACAAGACTTAGATTCATAAAAACATCTCTAACCGAAATACCAAGGCACCTATTTTTTAAGTCGTTAAAAAGGTCTAGTGGGATACTTTGTTTTTTCAAGTCAAGTCTTCTGAAATAGATAAAGCTCCTTCACTCAAAGTTTCCCTTCTTTTAACTGCTCTAACAACCACTTCTTCTCCGGTAAAACTTCCGTTTCAACGATATTAATTTTCATCCGCTTCCTCGCCGTTTGATCGTATTGATTCAACATCAATATTTTTTTGGTGAACTTGATGAAATTGAGGTAACTCGTTTTGTGGTAGCCGATATTTTTTTGTCGGCGGACGAAGTTTTCAAAACTTTGTAGGTAGGAATCAAGTAGTAACTCTTCTTGGGTTTCAAAATAGATTTTCAATAAAAGTAAACGACTTAGTAGTTCTAGTAAAACATCATCTTGGTCGATTTGTTGAAGGAGTTGCGTCGCTGCTGCGTAGTTTTTTTTCTTGTACGCTAGGTTTGCCAAATTAAATTTATAGCAAATGTCTTGATAAGCTACTTCAACTAAAGATTTATAATCTCGAATAAAGTTTTCTACCCAATCAAATGCTTTGACGCCCAAGCCGACGACGACAATGTTGATGTACGTCCACCGAGACAAGGTTTCATTTTCGATGAACCCTTTTGTCGTTAATGCTTGTTGGTACAATTCGAATAAAGTCTGTCCATAATTTTCCTCTTGCCCCTGATTGATGCGTTTGATGCAAAAATTAATCGCCATTAAAAATAGATCTCGTACTTCTTTTTCATCGAAAAAATAATGATATTTTTCGATCAAAGATTTCATGCTTAGAAAATGAACTTCTTCGGCTTCTGATAGTGCTTTATAACTGTGGTAATAAATTGAAATGGCAGGAATAGATAATAAGTTTCGTTCCTCGATGTAGTGAATAATTTCTGCGACTAAACCTAAATCATATTCCTTTTTGTAAACCGATTGATAGGTCAATAAGGTACAGGCTTGTTTTAGTTTTTCGGTGATGAACCGAATATCTAGGGTTTTGGAAAGTTCGTTTAATTGGACCGGTTCGGTTCTTTTTTGTTTTTCAAAATGAAGGAAACTTTCATATTGTAAACTATATTCTTTTTGAAAATAAGCCGCATTGCGATGCTTCAATTGCGCCTGCTTTGCTTTTAAAGCTTCCATGTTTTGCCGAAAGGGTTTATCAATTCCTTTGCGGCGATACGCTCTCGCTAAATAAATATTTACTTCTTGTTGGTCCTTCTGAAATTCTGAATAAATCAAAAATTGCTCTAACACTTCTAGTAAGTAAGTCATGACGTGCCGCAAGCGCGCTTCTTTAAAGTCAGTAATTTCAAAAACAAATTCATAAGCTTTTTTTCGGTCAACAGTCTTGGCGTTAAAGCGTTTTACACTTCTCAAAAATTCAAATAAACGAATCACTTCCTTGTGTCGATTATAGATTGGAGATTGGACAAATTGCTTTAAATCACGCAATTCTGCTTTATTCAAGCTTTGAAATACTTCAACGAGCTTACTTTTGATCATAAAAATCCGATATTTTATTTCATTAAACGCTAAATATCAAGTTTTTAACTAAAAAACACAAATTAAAATTCCGATAAATAGAAGTTTTTGTCTTTGAATAAGACAACGATCTCTCCCATCTTTGTTATATGAACATTACTCATTTCTTTAAATTTATGGCTATGAAAAGAATTACAACTTTATGCTTCACTCAATTACTCCTTGTTTGCACGCTTTTGCTGCTCTCTTCCTCCATTCAAGCTCAAGAGCGATGGGAAAGGACATATGATAATATTGACTACAAGTTTTTTTGGAGTTTCGATAACGTCCATGTTTTACAAACGCCCGACACCGATTATATCATTGCTGGTAAAGAGGCAGTCGTAGGTATTAAAGAATCCTTTATGACCAAGGTCAATGCACAGGGCGAATTGCAATGGACAAAAATTTATCCAGAGATTATCCTAAAGCATATTACTCTTGCACCAGATTCTAATGGCTATCTGATTTGCTATGATAGCCTTGGGCTTACCATACCAGATAGAACTCAATTAATGAAAACAGATTTGGACGGAACAATTCTCTGGTCAAAAGCAGTCGATGGCATATCTGAATTTGGTTATATACCCGCTACGACAATTACTACTACTCAAAATGGACATTATGCTTACTCAACCTATCTACAAGGTGATAATCATCTTATAAGATTCGACCGTGATGGTAACTTTCTGAATACTCAAGTACTCAATATTAGCAGCCCAAATTTTTATGTACAAGAAATAGTTCAATCTGCCGATGGAGGATTTTTCATTAACTCAATGGCAACTGGTTCCCCGAGCACTGGCAGACTAGTTAAACTATCTCCAAATTTACAAGAATTGTGGCTTAGAGAGTTTCCTAGCACAGAGGCTTTAAGTTTACACCTTAGCCCTAATGGATATGATTGTGTAATTGGACTCCGGTCAAAGCTTGCAGACGAACCAACCACTAATTTTCAAAAAATAAGTTCCTCAGGAGCAACGATCTGGGAAACTGATGTTAAAGGGTATGTTCATAACATCGAATTGAGTGCTGATAATCATTACGTGATTGCTGGTAGCGACTACGAGACTTACGATTTTCCGACTAATGCATTTTTGAAAAAGATCAACGAAGACTCAGGCGAAGTCATTTGGTCTAGAAAATTTGGAGACTCTATCAATGAGGAAAGAGCAGGTGTTCTGGTAAGAACCCAAGATAATGGTTTTATCATCGTAGCAGAGGCACCACACGATCAACTTTACTTGATTAAAACGGATAGCTTAGGAGAAATCCCTAGACACGAAATCAAAGGTAGAATAACCAAGGATGACAACTTCTCTTGTACCGAAGATGTAGCTGAAATTGGCCTGCCTAATGTTTTGATAAAAGCTGCGGGGGTAAAAACTTATTATGCAGCAACAGATAGTTTGGGATATTATAGTTTAGATGTCCAATTAGGAGATTATGAGTTAACGCTCACTCCACTGAGTGCCTACTGGACTCCTTGTCAAGATACAACTTACCTGGATTTGAACCTAGAAGATACGACTATCATAGACCTCTCTTTGCAAGCCAATATTCAATGCCCATTACTAGAAGTAGATATTACAGCTCCCTTTTTGCGACGATGCTTTACCAGTCAGTACGTTGTCAATTATTGTAACCAAGGAACGATCGATGGCGAAAATGCCTACGTTGAAGTACTCTTAGATCCAGGATTAACTTACGAGACAAGTTCTATTCCTCTTACGAGTCAAATGGGAAATCAGTTTACTTTCGACCTTGGCACCGTAGTTCCTTTAGGTTGTAGTAGCTTTACCATTAACGTAGCCGTATCTTGCGATACGACTACCTTCGGAGACATTCACTGCACGGAAGCACATATCTATCCGGATACTATTTGTATAGACGCTCCTAGTAATTGGGACGGCGCAACGATTGATTTAAATGTTTACTGTGATAATGATTCAATCACCTTACAGATCAAAAATATTGGGACGGGAGATATGCAAGGTGAACTTCCTTATAAAATTATAGAGGATCAAGTCATCATGTTAAATGGGAATTTTCAACTCAATAGTGGCGAAAGTAAATTCCTATCTGTTCCAGCCACCAATTCAAATTATCGAGCACACGTTGGTCAAGTTGTTAATCATCCTTATTTAACCAATGATTTATCCCTAGTCTTTTCTGGCTGTCTAGATAATGAAGATCCACTTACCTACTACCCGCTTGAGTATCCTTTAAATGAATCTCCAAATTATATCTCGATTGACTGTCAAGAAAATGTAGGTGCTTTTGATCCTAACGATAAATCAGGTTCCCCAAAAGGATACGGGGAGGAAAATTATATTTCAAGCGGTACAACCTTAGAATACCTGATTCGGTTTCAGAATACGGGTACAGATACCGCCTTTACCGTGCGCATCAAAGATAATTTAGACCCTAATTTAGATCCTACCACCATCAGCATGGGAAGCAGTAGCCATCCTTATCGTTTCGATCTTTACGAAAGTAGCATCTTAGAATTCACTTTTGACAATATCCTGTTGCCCGATAGTAATGTTAACGAAGCAGCGTCTCATGGCTTCATTAAATTTAGCATAAAACCAAAAATAGGTATTCCTGAAGGAACCATTATTAACAACAGAGCTTCGATCTATTTTGATTTTAACCCGCCCATCATTACCAACATGACACAACATGTTATTGAGTATGAGTTAATCACGGTATCGAATCATCCGAGTCCTTTATTTTCAAAAAATGCACTGAAGGTTTTTCCAAACCCAGCAAAAGATTTTGTGATTTTTGAATTCGAGGAAGTGATTAAACAAACGGTCGTATTTGATTTATATGACGTAGCTGGAAAGCGCGTCCATCAGCAAGAAATATCTGGTAAGCAATTTCGGTTTGAACGAAATAATTTAGCGCCGGGAATATATTTTTATAAAATTCAATCTAGTGTAGGTTTGATGAATAGTGGGAAAATAGTTATTCAACAATAAGCACTTAGCACTCTATAAAAAGCTTTGATAACTTCTGCAAAAAGAACAGGTAGTACAATGATCGTACTGCCTGTTTCTTATTTAGCAATTATTTAGAATACTCCATACTGCCATCGAAATCTTTCATGACCAAACAGTAGCCGCTAATTTTAAATAATAGGAATCGGTCACAAATATAAAATGAGCCGAGCATTTTGGCAAAAAACTAAAACACACGTCGTCCAGAACTTCCTCTTTTCCTCGTCCCCAATTGCATATCGACCAAAGAATGCTTACTTTTAAAGTCTATATTTTCTAAAGAAAAAAGCATGAAACAAAAACAACTACTTTTTATCTTCACGTTAGTAATGTTCTACGCTAATGTTTCTTTATTCGGGCAATCCTGTTTGCCGCTAGGAATCACCTTTAGCTCACAAACGCAAATTGATGATTTTGCAACGAATTATCCTGGGTGTACACACGTACTCGGAAGTGTCATTATCAATAAAACACCTTTGGGAGACATTACTAACCTTAATGGCTTGAATCAAATTGAGCGCATTTCAGGACATCTCATCTTTAAAGAGCATTTAGAATTAGCTAGCGCCGCTGGTTTAGAAAATTTGAATTTCATCGGCGAGCGCCTCATTGTTTTTAGTTTTGGTTTGAATAGCTTATCTGGCTTAAGTGCTTTAGATACCATCGGAGCGGGAATCCGGATTGAGGAATTAAGTAGTCCGATCAGCTTTCAGGAACTACAAAGACTTAAGTTTATTGGAGGAGATGTAGAATTTGAGAACGTCAACTTAGTTGATTTTTCAGGTTTAGAAGAACTAAGACAGATCAATGGAGACTTAACGATCACCTATGGTAGCTTAAGTAGTTTTCAAGGCCTAAATAACCTCAAAAGTATTGAAGGAGATTTGTCAATTTCAAATCCAGCAAACTTCGATACAGATTTTTCGGGATTGGAAAACCTTGAAAGCATTGGAGGAGCACTTCAGATCTCTAGCGTAGATATTTCTAGTTTTAATGGTTTACAAAATTTAACTAGCATGAATGGTCTACTGTTTATAGTTAACAATAATAACTTGCTCAGTCTACAAGGTATTGCTAATCTAAATCCTGCAACGATTAATTCGGTATGGATAACTTCCAATGATAATTTAGCCGTGTGCGAAGAGCCCGTCATTTGCAACTTTTTACTTTCTGGAAATGATTCCAATTTTAATGGAAATGCGCCGGGTTGTAATTCAAAAGAAGAAATTAATTTGGCCTGTGCTATTGCCAATTTTTCTTCCGTCCACGTTGAAGCTTACTATGATCTCAATCAAAATAAAATTCAAGAGGAAGGAGAAGCCTTTTTCGCTGATGCAGGCGTGACCGTAGATCCTCTAGGAATTGTTTACTACACAAGTTCCACGGACGATGGAGGTGCCGTATATCTAGATTATGGAAATTACACCATAGCTTATGATACTAGCTTAACCCCCAATTGGTCTTTAACAACAGACTCAATTGATTTTTTTGTGAGTCTCTCCGAAACAAATACTAGCGACACCATCAGCTTTGGGCTTTACCCTAATAAGATACAGTCAGAAATGGCGACGACGATTAATGCTGGACTTGCACGGTGCGATCAATGGGTTGAGTTTGAGGTTCATGCTAAAAACATTGGAACGACCTTTACCGAGGGTACTTTATGGTTTGTTTTAGATTCCAATATTACCGAAGTGATGTTTATTGATACGCCACAAGTGATCCAAGAAGATTTATACGGTTGGGAATTTGAGGAAATGTTCCCCGCCGAATCTATTACCAAACGGATTCTTTTAAAAATACCGAGTGCAGTAGATTTCAACTTAGGAGACTCTTTGCACCTAGGTTCTTATATTGGTTTTACAATACCCGTTGGCGGTGTGTATTCTTCTCGGTACTTTAATTATGATCCAATTGTCCGTTGTTCCTTTGATCCAAACGACAAGTTAGTTTATCCACAACGAGTTGGTCATTACACTCTTTTTAAAGAGGACTTATTTTATACGATTCGTTTTCTAAATACAGGAAACGATGTTGCTTATGATTTTGTGGTTTTAGATACCTTGGATGAAAATTTAGATCCAGCAAGTTTTAAAGTTTTGAGTACCAGTCATCCTTATTTTTTTAGAAACAACGATCGAAGCAGAACGTTATATCAGTTTTGAATTTGATGATATTTTCTTGCCCGACAGCACCAGCAATTTTGAAGAAAGTCAAGGTTATGTAAGTTATATGATTAGCCCCAAACCCGGATTAGCGGAAGAGACTAATATTGAGAATACCGCAAGTATTTATTTTGATACAAATCCTCCCGTTGTCACCAATACCACCGAGAACTTGATGGTGAGTGAATTGCCAATACCACTTACCACGCAAGAATTACCGCAAGGACAGTTTCAATTGAGTCTCTTTCCTAATCCCACGACAGGCGAGTTACAAATCGTGAGCAAAGACCTCAATCAAATGAGTCTTGAACTAACAGATTTCAGCGGTCGCATTTTGCTACAGCAAAAGTTCAATTATTCCCTGACGCTAAATTTAGCCACTTATCCCAGCGGACTTTATTTTATTCGTTTTATTAAAGATGGAACTTTGATTACAAAGAAGATCGTGAAGTATTAAAATCGTTGCTTCGAGAGCTTATTTAAAGCAATAGCAATGAAAAAATACTTCATCGACCAAACCGCTAGCAACTCAAGTAAAACAACGTTGAGTTCTTGTAGTAACTCAGGATTTTTACACGATAACTTGCACGCTCTTTTGGTGATCCTTAATCATGACTTCTTAAGGTTAGGGCGCTACTAGATCAAAAAGATGCGGTTGAAAATTTAACCTTTCCCAGGGTAATCAAACTATGTATCGCGAGGGAAGCTAACAATAAACCCAATAAGCTTCCTGCAATGCCATTGCTAAAGAGGAAAACAGGTCCCAGTATCAAAAAATTGATCGCCCACAAAGTCAAGCCCCAATACTTCCCTTCCGAAATACCACCATTCGCAATCGTACCTAAAAAGATAATAATAAAGAAATTTAATTTTAAATGATCTGACCAAATCGGCTCTTGTGCAATGTAGTACAATAATAAGCCAAATAAGAGTATCCCTCCCGAACTAATAAAACGGTCTGATACTTGGAAAGCGGATTGCGTAGGAGTATCCCATCGCTCCGACCAGTTGAATAATTTTAAAAAAGGGAAAATATTAGCCCATACGACATTCTCTGTTTTTACATAATCTTTTGTTCCAAAGATCACTGGCTCTTCGGCTAGTTCTGCTTGAAAAGTTCCAAACATTTTATCCCAAAAAACAAATGTTCCGCCAAGGTTTTTGTCCCAGTATATTTCATTTGAACCGTGATGTACCCGATGGTGAGCGGGCGTAATCATTATGTTTTCCAACCAACCACTTTTACCGACAATATTATTATGGTTATAAAATTGAATAATGTAATGAATACTGGAAGTCGCAATAAATACTTCTAATGGCACACCAATAAATGCCAATCCAACAAAAAACGGAATGGCCGTAAGGGAAGAATACCACGAATTACGAATCCCTAAGGAAAGACTAAAATGTTCTCCTTCGTGATGAACAACGTGAACCGCCCAAAGGAATCTGTATTTATGGTGGAAGCGATGCAGCCAGTAAAAACAGAAATCCCAAGTAAGAAAGCCGAATAGCCAAACACTCCAATCAGACCATTGATCCAAAAGATGGAAACTCCAGTGCGTTAAAACAAAATGAAAGACACCAAGTTCTAAGCCACGTAGCACCCACATTAAAATGTGCCCCGAGTTCAGATTGAAGATAATTTCTCGCCATGGAATGGGTTCTTTTTTATAAAAATAAATAAGAGCAATTTCTAATAGCACCATGATAATCAGAAATGCATTTGCGATTACTAAACTCATTGTGATTTATATTTTAATAACATTCCACTAATTGACATTCCTGCTGCTGTACCAATAAGCATACACGTTCCTCCTTCTTTTAGCTTTTTTTGTTTGATACTCAATACAAGCGACAAAGGGATAGAAGCAGCGATACAATTGCCATATTTGGAAAGTTGGTTAAAAATATTTTTTGAATTATCTCCGTTTAATGCCGTAATTAATCTCATCCCCATTTTGCTGGCTTGATGTGGAATAATCCAATCAATTGCGGTCAAGTTAACGGGAAGTTTCTGGAAGAAGTTATCGAAGAAACTCGGTAGATTTTCCATCGCGGATCGAAGTAATTTTTTACCTTCCATTTTGAAAGAAAACAGTTGTGGATTATAAGGATGATCTTTTGAATGATTTGCATTTCCACCACCTTCTATAATCGTATATTTTGCACCTTCCGAATAAGTTTTCAGTTCATAATTAATCAGTCCCGCCATTTCTTTAGTCCGAGAAAGAATAACTGCTGCTGCACCGTCACCAAACAAGCAGAAAGTTTCCGCGTTGCTGGGGTCCAATCCTTTTGAACTTATTTCCGAACTTACAATCGCAATGTTTTGGTAGTTGCTAGTAGCCAGTAAATGAGACGCATAATCCAATGCGGTAATAAAACTCGTACAAACGGTATTAATATCCAAGCAAGGGAAATCTAAATCATCTGCTTCCTTAAAGTGATTTTTAAGTAAGGAAGATCGACTTGGTAATACATAATCAAAAGTAGCAGAAGCAGCAATCAAACAGTCGATATTTTTGATCTCAAGTCCAGCGTCTTCAAGAGCATCTTCAAGGGCTGCTACGCCCATCATGGTATTAGATTCTCCTTTAGCAATGTGGCGCGTTTCCACTCCAACCGTTCGATTAATCCAATCTTTAGGCAAACCGTATTCCGCTTCGATTTCTTGGCTGGAAACGATTGTTTTGGGTAAGTATTTACCCACGCCTTTTATGCAAAATGATCTTTTAATATTCATTCC
>JBGCFY010000105.1:0-15903 GCA_045110315.1 Saprospiraceae bacterium | reverse complement strand
TCTTTTTGTAAACCTAAGTCTTCTTCCACAAAATAATCCTTTCTACCCAATTTATATATTTCTTTTTTAGTTCCCGTTGCGAGGTGCCAAGTCTTTTTGGAAATGCCTTTTTCTTCAGCGTAATTTTTTAATACAGGAACGGAATCTCTTTCTGGGGTAACGGAATGCGATAACAATAAAACGTCTTCGTCCGCGATGAACTCGTCTTGTAAAGCCATCATATTATCGGTCATCTTAGGGCAAATCCCAGGGCAAATAGTGAAGAAAAAATCTACTACGTATATTTTTTGGTCAAAGGTTTTTTCAGTAATGGTATCTCCTTCTTGGTTAACGAGACTAAAGGGAGCAATCCGATGAAAATCAGTTAATGCAGGATCGTTGGGTTTTAGCCAATGTGGTGTAAAGGTAGCTTCTTTATAAAAAGGAAGCGTATCAACTCTGCTGTCGTTGGAAGGAGCTGTTTGCTCGCAAGCTAAAAAAGTAAGGAAAGATAAAAGGAGGACAAATTTAATTTTCATATTGAATTTTTTCATCGTCTAAACCAAAACAAAGCGCGGCTTTTTTTAACCCAAAAATTCTACCGTTGCGGGCTTCGTAGTTGGCAAATAAAACACCATTTTTTCGAAAGGCTTGCTGAATGCCTGCTTCTCTGCCCATTTCTAAGTTTACAATTTTGAATATTTCTCCCGTCGCATACCATTTTCTTTGCTTGCCGTGTGCTTTTCCTTGGTGATAGTTTAGATGTGAAATGAGCATGTGAGGAGCATTGGTAGACCAAGCTTTTTTTTCTCCGTGTAATTTCCCTTGATGGTAAGTCGAAAAATATTGGTAGTGACCATCGGGAAAATAAGAAATTGCTTCGTTTTGTTTTTTTCCATTTAAAATACCAAACTTTTCCTTGAGTGTTTTATTTTCATAATAACTAACGGCGTAGCCAGAATAGGGTTGATCATTTAAAGTCCATAAAGCACCATTTGGATGATATTGAAGGGATGCTTGGTCAATCATTCTTGTAGGTATTTCTAAGGAATCTTCAAGGGCGTTTGTTCCCGATGAAGTTGGTTGTTTATTTTGCTTGGAACAAGCTAAAAACACTAGGAGAGAAAACACCACCAGCCACATTTTTTTTACCATAATAAGCATTTAAAAAAGCTAAAAAAGAGAACCCTTTGAGGTCTCAAAAATCAAACCCCAGATGATTCCCTTTCGCTAAATAATCATAACGATCTACAAAAAAAATTCCTTGTGATGGTTACAAAAAATAAAAACAAACCTGTCAATTTGTTTGGGTATTTTGATATTCTTCAACTCCTTACAAAATAGTATTTGGCGTTCCTTGCAAATCAACCCCAAATAAAAGAATGTAGGAACCTATATAAAATTCATTGATAATGTGATAATGATAGAAGGTTTCCCCGTCACTGTGCTGCGTGGTAGAATTATGGCCACCAGAAACATCTAAATCGGTTGGATGTTCTCCCGTTGAGTTACATTTCCTTCCATAAATTAAGAAACCATCTTGTAGAATACCGACTAACTTTTCGTCATCGTGGGATAAAGTGGTATTGGCAGATACATCGGCAGCTTCCAAATGATAGTGATAGCCTGTTGGTCCCATATGTCCACCAGCATAATCAAAGCCCGAAGCGACTGCTTCCGATAAAGAATTATTTGGACCTTCCTCATCGTTGAAAATTGGTGTTCCCGTAACTGAAATTCCAATAGCTCCTAATCCAGTATCGGAAGAATTAGTTGCTTTTTGAGGCGCATTGGGTACAGTAAGCGTATAGCTGCCAGCACTAATTGTACCTGGTGACATCTGGGCACTATTCGCGATTACTGGATCAATGTATAAGTTACTACTAGATTCCCAGTAAGGGGAAGTATGATTTGGTAAAGCCGTTGAAACAATGGTAATTTCGTTGCCATCAAAAGAGACGGTTACGGCATCCGTGTTAAAATCGTCGAAGGCTGAAGTTGGTGTTTTTCCCTCCGCAGACGAACTATTTGTGTCATCTGGATCACCGTTATTGGAGACATATCCAGTGGGTTGGTCGCAGGCTGCTTGGCTTACTGCTGGATTTCCTAATCCATCACCGTCTGCATCTTCGTACCAAGTCGTTTTGGTACAGGAATCCTCTTCTTTTTTACAAGAGGTAAGAAAAAGGAGACCTCCGAAGAGTAACAACATTGAAAAAGTTAAGTACTTCATTGAGTTATTAAATTTAATTTGATGAATTTATGATGCTCTTTAGACAAGCGTAATGTAGGATTCCTTCGGCAAAAGGTGATTTTTTTTACTTTTAGGGAGCTACAGCAGCATTTGCTAGGACGGGAAGCCGCTTTTGTATCAGCTTGTAGTGTTTTTTTTGATAGTTTTTTTTGCTTTATTAAGCGTCTGGAAGGGGCAGCGTAAGATGGAATCTTCTTGGAGGAAAAGAATTTATAAAAGAGTGAATGCCGTGATCTTATTCTATTTATTTCAATATTTCTGGTGGAGCTTTCAATGTTTTCCATAAGAGTATAATATCAGATAAATGTGTCCAAATTACAAGGGGAACAATGGTCGCAGGTAGTAAGATAAAAGGGAAATAAAGGATGGCTTTGTTAGGCTGTTCAAAGCCAAATTGTTGAAAGGGTAATTCTGCTGAAAGAATGCCGTTGACTAAGATGAAAAGCACTAAGAATAATCCGACAATATTCCAGCCTAAAAGTACTCTCTTGCCAATCCAGTTTTTGAGATAGAAGATACCAACAATGGGCGCGGTTAGTCCCATAATAATGTCAAAGTTACGACCTTCAAACGTCATGAGTAGTGGAACCATATCATAAACGAACAATTGAAAAAGAACGATTTCTACAGGAAACCTAACGAGATGCAAAAAGGTACTGATCTTAGTATTTCTAGCTTTTGAAAACCAAGTTTGTGCTTTCGGTGTGCAGGCCCAGCCGATGAGGAAAGTAGCTGGCAATAAGACTAAACCAACTCTTGGAGGAAAAACTTCCGTATTCTGATAGAAGCCAACATAGGCTAAAATGGAATGAGTCAGTGACCAGAGCAAGATCCAAAAACTAAGCTTGTTAGGCTTGCCATTCGCAAAATGAAAGAGGATGACGGTAAGTGCAACCGTAGCGACGAAAAGTAAATTTATCCAAAGTGGTAAGTTTGCGATCATGAATATTTTTTTAGGCAAGACAATTTTTTTGTAAAAGGAATAAGCTACGCTGGAAGTCTAGCCTTTTATTTTTTTCGTAAAATTTATATTGGTATGCTAAGAAAAACTGCATCCTTTTTATTTTCCAAAGCGACTGCACCCGCGATTACTCCTCCTATTGAGTTTGCAATTCCTGAATCTCACTAATTTGCGGTGTTTCATTTACATAAATAATCGTAACGGTATCACCGAGCTGCAAGGTTTTTTCTTTGTTTGCTTGGCTTGCGGTTTGATAAGGCATCTGGTTTACTTGATAGGAGGCTTGTACGGTCCAAATGGGTTTTTTCTTTTGTTGAATGGCCATCCATGCCTTAGTAATGGTTCCTTTGGTTGTTAAACTGTGTTCTGCTAAAGTAGCATGATCTTCGGCGCTAATCAGGAAGCAGAATGGAAGCATCAGAAAAATAGAGCTGTATGCTCCATTTTTAGCTTTTACTTTTTCGATACCATTAATGCCCAGTGACAAATATAAAAGATAGGGAAGGATTAGAAAGAAAGCAGTAAACAGGAAAAAGCCTTCGAATCCATTTCCTGCAACGTGGAAATAAGACCTTGGAAGAAAATATAGGAATACCCAAAGGCCAAGGTAAGTGGTCGGTAGAAAATATTGTAGAAAGCGTAGTGATTTTTTCGGTTGCATGAGTATTAAATTTTATATCAAACAAGAAGAAGTTGTTTTAATACCATTTTAAAACAACTCTGTACTTTTAATCAGGGTATTTTATGCGATTTTGGCATCTTTGTTTTTAGTAATCCAAGCGAGCACCGCAGGGTAAATTTCCCGACTGGCAGTGCTGGAATGAATAATTCTACCATGTGTATAGTCTTCTGCATATCCAGTTGATTTAGCGCAGTAGAGATATTCATTATTATCGTTCTCAAAAGCAGCAAGGTATTTTTTGCAAGCGTTGGGTGGGGCGATGAAAGTATCTCCCGAGCCGCAAATGGATAAAATGGGAACTTTTATTGTTTTCATTTTAGCTCGATAATTTGTTCCTAATGTTCCTCTAAATTCAGTTGTTAGATTCCAATTGAACCATTGCTTCATAAAATAATAACTTTCATTTTCTGCTCCGCCAACTTTTCTAGCCGGTACGAATCCTAAAACTTTGCTAAGTTGTTTAGCCAAATAAATTTTAGCATAATTCATCTTGGAAGTAGCCGCTCCAAAGGCTTGACACCCAAAGAGCGAAATGCTACTGATCCTTTCTTGATATTTTAATTCATGGACTAAGGCCATCGTCAAACAAATTCCCCCGCCACTGTGTGTAATACAATTGATTTTTTGGATGCCGCACTTCTCAAAAAGGTAGTTGAAAACAAGTTTGAAATCTTCTTTCGCGATCGTTTCAAAGTTAAATCGCTCGGTTTGTCGAGAACTATTCCCATGATTTCTCCACTCGAAAATCCAGCAAGTGAAGCCATGTTTTGTTAAATAATCTGTGATGCCAAGCAAGACTTTTCGATTTGAAAAAGTACCGTGTGTGAGCAATACTTGTTTGCGAGGATCGATCGAATGTCCCGTCATTTTCCACAAAGCAATATGTCTGTGTGTATCAATTTTTAAGGGAATAAATTCTTCGTTCATATTATTAGTTTGCTTACGGAAGTAATTTTTTCATCGTTGGAATCACGATTTCCTTCCAACCACTTTTTGATTCCGTATATCTTTTTTCGCCTGCTTCTCCTTGTGAGAAATCACCTTGTGTAATTTTTAGCAAAGTACCTTCGACTACGCTACTCAGTTCGTAAGTTAAGTTGATATGATTCGCAGGAATATCTGCCATGCCTGAATTGGGATCAAAAGTGGTAGTACTTAACTTCTTTCCTTCTTCATATTCGAGCACGGTTCCCGTTACGTAAACGATCGTTGCTCCCTCGGCGGTTTGTCCGTTCCAATGCACGGGACTGCCTATTTTCCAATCAGAAACAATAGCACATCCAAACATATACTGTACGGTCATTTCAGGGTTAATTAATAAATTCCAAACTTTTTCAACGTTTGCCTGGAAAAGTACTTCTTCTTCGATGATCATTAATTTGCTCATAATTAAGATTTTTAATTAAAAATGCCAATCTACGCATCGTTGAATTTAATTGATTGCAGCATCGGGATTAATTCTAACAGCATTAGGGCTAAGGCCAAAGTTTTTTTTGAAGGCATTCGAAAAATGTTGCGGCGAGCTGTAACCGATTTGATAAGCAATTTCTTTGGCAGTTTTATCGGTGTCTAGTAATAAACGTTTCGCTAAATTCATTCGGCATTGATTTACGTATCCAAATACCGTTACTCCAAATAAAGCTTTGAATCCTTTTTTCAATTTGTATTCGTTGAGCCCAATTAACTTTGAGAGTTCGATTAGGGTAGGAGGGTGATCAATTCTTAAGTCCAATAGTTCTTTTGCCTCCTTTAATTTGCGCTTGTCTTTTTCTGATTTGACTAAGGTGTTTGCTGCATTTTTTTCGAAGCATTCTGCTTGTAAGACTAGCAACTCAATACTTTTAGATAATAAAAAAAGATTCTTTAATTCTTTTTGGTAAGAACAGGTAATAATTTCCTTGATGACGGATTGAATTTTAAAATTATTTGTTGGCCAAGTTGTAGATAAGATGGAATCTTTTTTCTTCACGACGCGCTCGGTAAACCGTTGCAAAGGATCATTTCCATTTTGTCCAATTTTGATAAAAGCCTCTCGGGTAAAATTAATCCCGAAAGTTTCTATTGTCTTACTTTTATTGGTCACGGCAATTTCTAGCCCATTTGAATACAAGATATTGTGATGGTGACCAGACAAAGAGAAGGAACGATTTAGTTGGGCAAAGGTGAAATCGTAGCTACCTTGAAGTCCAAAATGTAAACGAACGTACTCGTACTTGTCTTTGGCAATTTGAGTTCCCAAACTAGCATAATCAATAATATTGTGAGAGAGCTGAAGCTGGTCTAGTTCCCAAGACTGTGATATTCTATTTTTTATATTGGTATTCACTTTTATTTGAATTTTACTACGGTAACTCCGAATAAACTGGACAAATTTTCAATTAAAGTTTTCCTCTTTTCTTTTAAGGTCGAGTCCTGAATTTCTAATATGGAATATTGATTGAAAGTATGGAGTCAAACTTTTCTAATCGCTCAGTCTTCCCGCCCCAAAACCCAACAGGATATCTCTCCTAATAAATACACTAGACCTAAGAAATTAAATCAATATTCTACATTCCCAAATCAACACTATTCGTTATTCCACTACTTGCATGGCCCAAACATCTTCTTTCTTAATCAAATTACGTAGCGCATGTTTAATGATCCATTTTCGTGCGGGGCTGATTTTTTTACCATTCCATTTTTCAATTAATGCCTTACCGACTTCGAAATTATCTTTAAAAATATCATTGACGCAATTGGCAACGGACTTCTGAACGTACTTACGCTCATCATCTTTTAGTTCTTCTAATATCGGGAGTATTTTCTTAGGATTCTCGATGAAGATATCTAACTTACTAGCCCAAGGCAAACGCGGTCGTAGTCCTTCACAGGCTAATCGTCGGAGGTGGAAATTTTTATCTTTTGACCAAGCTTTCATCATTTTTAAAGTCTTGTCGGTATGCGCAGTCAAATAAGGTCGAATAGCATATTCACTGGTATTGCGTTTGGTGACTTCGGCGAGTGCTTGCATTGACAACTCAAAATCTGAGTGTCCATATTTTTCAACGTACTTTGCAATTGGCATTACCCAATAAAAATCACTAAACATCCCCGTTTCTTTTTCATTCTCAGGACCTAAGCTTTGTAATAAAACTTGTATACCGGTTGAGTACTTTTTTCCTAGCTCGACGTACAACTCATCGCAAATCACTTCGACCCGATCCTTGAGTTCTAAACCTTCTGTTTTTTGATCAACGGATTTTGCGAAACGCTTTTTATTAAAACTTGGTTGATGTACCATAATTTTATCTGCCAGTAAGATAGCAAGTTCTTTGTCGAACCAGAATTTTAATTTTTTGAAAGCCATGGTTGAGTATTTTAGAAGTGATTACTTCGAGAGCTTATCTAATTCTTTGATAAGCTTACCAGCAAAAATTTATCTTTTTCCAAAAAGAAGAATGCGTTTTTTTGTTTTTAAAAAAGAGAACTTTAAGCACCTTTAAATCAAAATTCAGGAATTGGAATATAACTATCATCCCCCGCCACTTTAGGGAATTTCTTTTGTTTCCAATCTGCTTTTGCTTGTTGCAAGCGTGCTTTACTATGAGAAACAAAATTCCACAATAAGAAATGTTCTTCGGGTAATGCCTCTCCTCCAAACAGTAAGACTTGAGTTCCAGCGGATAAGCAAATTTCGCACTCCTCATCTGTCTTGCTGATTAACATTTGACCCGCTTCCACTTTTTGATCTTGATCCGTAATTTTACCTTTTACAATGACGAAAGCAATCTCGCCTTTCAGCTGATCCTTGAGTTGAATCGTTGTTGCTTTTTCCGCGTAGATATCGACCATAAAGAGGGGAGAATAACCTTGCAATGGTGCGGTTTTTCCAAATGCTTTTCCCGCTAGGAGTTTATACCTTACCGCGTCAGTAGTCCAACTTGGAATATCCGTACTAGGATAAAAATCGAAGCGTGGGGTGATCTCTTCTTGTTCCTTAGGCAAAGCCACCCAGACTTGATAGCCATGAACCCTAAAGGCTTCGCCAGTTCTTTTCGCCTGTGGAGTTCTTTCTGTATGCGTAACACCTCTACCTGCCGTCATGAAACCAACGTCCCCCGGATTAATCACTTGTACACTTCCGGTACTATCGCGATGTTCTATTTGCCCCGCAAATAAATAGGTCAGTGTACTTAAGCCGATGTGCGGATGTTGATCGACGTCCATGTATTGACCGTTTCCCAATTCAGCGGGTCCCATGTGATCAATAAAAGTAAAAGGACCAACTTGCCGTTTTTTACGAAAAGGAAGTAACCGACCAACCATGAAGTTTCCCAAATCCGTTTGCCGTTCGTTGACGAGTAGTTTATTATTTGCCATAGTGTGGAGTATTTTGGAGGTCTTGAAATATCGGTTTTGATTATTGGGAAGTAATAACTTTAAAGTTTTGCTATTTCACGAGGTACTTTCCTCCACAAAACCTTCCCAATTCTGCATGTAACGAATGAAACTTTCCCCTAGACCTTCTTCCCGTAAATAAGCTTTCGAAACTGGTAGGTCGACGGGCTTGAAATCAGGATCGTTGATTACTTGCACAGGAAAATCGTGGTGTAGAATACCTGCTCGTCCAATGGTGACGAAATCTATGCCAGCGGCTAGAATCCTTTTAACTTCTGCTCCGGTTCTAATTTTACCTGCTACTGTTATTTTTACCTTTTGGTAATCCAACTCCGTAAAATGTGCTAATAAGCTTTTGTTTTGAAACTCAGTTTCTTCGGGAAGTTTGAAACAATCCCATAAGGAAATATCCAAGAAGTCAATTTTCCCTTCTGTTACGAAGCGCTGACAAATGGTTCTGATTTCTGCCAATTGCATACCGAATCGTTCGGGAGAAAGTCGTACACCAAGCAAAAAATCAGGACCACATTGCTCGCGAATCCCATTCACGATTTCAAATAAAAGTCGAGCTCGATTGTTTAAGTCCCCACCATATTCATCCGTTCGTTGATTGATTTTTTGACTTAAAAATTGTGTCAAAATGTAGCCATGTGCACCGTGTACTTCTACACCATCATATCCAGCTTGCTTCGCGCGTAAGGCTGCCGCAATGAAATCTTCCCGCAGTTGATATACCTCTGCCAAGCTTAACGCCCGCGCACCATGTTTCTCACTTTTAGAAGGACAGACAGGTGCTTGTTCGATTAGTTCGACGGGCGTACGCATTCCAGCGTGGTGCAATTGTACGACAGCAAGGCTACCATGTTCTTTAATTCCTGCGGCTAGTTTCTGGTGCCCAGCAAGGTGTTCATCGCCAAAAATGCCCAACTGTCCCGGAAAGCCTTTTCCTACTGCCTGCACGTGTGCGGCACAAGTCATTACCAAACCAAACTGACCTTTCGCTCGCATCGTTAGCCAGTGAAATTCGTCATCGGATAATCGACCATCTTCATCACTTTGAGTATTCGTCATGGGCGCTAGCATAAATTTATTTTTGAGTATGGCACCGCAAGTGAAATGAATCGGTGTATTAAGTATATCTTTCATGAATGGTGGTTGCTTGTAGTTTATTTTAGGATAATCTTTTTTTAGATAAATTGAAGTTGTGTTTCAATTGCAATTTACTGCTTTTCCTGTAGCGTCCCAAGGTTTTTTGGAAACAACTTTATGGAAAAAAAAGTGTTGTCATTTTTTTTCGTTTTCTATTTCTAATTGAGCAATTGATCGTTTAAAATAAATTCAAATTCAGGATGCTGTTTGTTCTTGAAATAAAATTTAAAGTGGGATTTATCCCTTGAAATCATTAGTCTACTAAGTTGATTAGGCAGCAGGAAAATATTTTTTTACTCCGATTATAACTTCGCTCAATTTCCTTTTCGGAAAACCGAACCATTAGACCAAGGTAGCGTTCCGATCGAATTCTAGAAAAAGTACGATAAGTGATTGAAATACTAAACATTGTTGCAGGGAATAGAAACACAGGAAGAAGCGTATCTGCCAAAATTCCTGCGAAGGCTAATAAAAACCCGATTAGAAGTATAATATTTAAACTGGTATAAACTAGGTCTATACTGAACTAATTATTTTTACCCTGAAGTACAATTCGTTTCTTGGGTTCATAGATTTCCAGTGACATCTGCGTTGTCGGGAGGAAAAGATTGAGGAAATGGAGCATTGTAGTAAGCTTACTAGCTAAGTGTTTTTTTGATCAGCGATAAATTTTTCGATAACCTTTCTATGTTGCTGAGCCATTTTTTTCATTAAATCTTTTGTTTCGGTATCGTCCATGTATTCATTATATAATTTATCAACATTGAATGCCAAATCGGGAGAACTTATAGTATAATAGCTATCTTGAAAATGGAATTCAATTTTGCTAGAAAAGGTGAAATCAGTGAATTTGATAGTTTGAAAATCATTAAATTCAATATTGAAACTCATCTTTCTGGAATCTAATCTCTTTGTTTTGAGAAAGAAAGTAGTGCAAAAAATTTCTTTTTTAAATCGACTAATAGAATTTTCATCATCATTAAAAAAAGAACGGAATGTTGTTTTAAGGTAAAACCGACTAAACTTTAAATTTAAATCAATAAATGCTTCTACGATATTGATGATCGACTTTATGTACAGTTCTTTCAATACCTCAACAGAATAAGTCAGCTCAATTTTGGGGCCTTTCTCTTTGAGTTTTTGCTCAAGTATTGCTAGCTCCTTATCTAAGTCCTCTTCTTCCTCAATCTGAATACCTTTAGCTCCTTTGATCATTAGTTGCAACGACTTTACCAAAGAATCGCCAACAAAGTCGATGAATGGTTCCATGATTCCTGCATCGGCTTGGCGTAGCGCGGCGTAGTAATTTTCTTTTTCTTCCGTTTTAATAATTGCTGGCGGATAGCCATTTGACATTAAAATGAAATTCATGAGAATCCTTACTGTTCTTCCATTCCCATCATCAAAAGGATGAATCCCAATGAATTTATAATGGAATAGGATTGCAGTGGCGATTGGATCAAATTCATTCGAGGCAGTTTCCGCTCTAAACCAGTCAATTAATTCTTTCATCTTTGCGGGCGTTTCTTCTGGTGTCGCAAATTTGAATATTTCGCCCGTTGCTGTTTTTACGTGATTGGGTGTCGTTTTGTAAGCTCCAATTGCTATTTTTCTCTTTGTGGGTAGCCCTTCTGGCGTAATGGCGTCTACTTCGTATGGCGTTTTCAAAATTAGCCGATGTAATTCTCTAATAAATTTTTCCGTCAAGGGGCGTTCTTGCTTCAAAATATCCATAATCCATTTAATCGCCTCATCGTGTCCCGTAATTTCAAAATGATCTTTCAAAGGCTTTCCTTGAGCCGTTATGCCGTGCAGTAAAAGAGCTTTTGTCTCTCCGTAGCTTAAACTGTTCCCCTCAATATTATTCGAATGATAGTTCCAATCTAAGCGAAATTTATACATAATGGCTTGCTCTGCCTCAGTAGATAAAGGTCTTAGTTTATCTAATTCTTTTTTGAGTTCCTTTGCTAATAGTAGATTTTTCATTATTGATACTTAATGGAATAATTTTACTAACCAAACTTGCATTTAAAGTAACATAAAAATAACAATTATAACTATATTTCTTACTCAATCTTTGATAACAAAATTAGCTGCGGACCAAACGCTACTTTACCAGTGGGAATAGTGAAAATATTTATCTGGCTAATTCTTTGTCAAACGAAGACCACGCTAGTAGTCATCGCGCTTTCAAAACTCCAATATGGACTCAATCGTATGTGAAAAAGCTTCTACAAGTTGAAGTAGTTGCCCTTTTTATTTTGGGCAAGCGATTTAGTTATCTCCTCAAATATAAGGAGAGTACCTTAGTTTAAAAATGGGATTAGTAGTCCTGTTTTTTTGTTTAAAATTGCATCGTAAGAAAATACTAATATTATTTATGGAACAGGCTTAAGTTAGTACTCGAAATGAAAGTTATTTGTTATATTTGTTGTCTAAGCTTTTAGCCAGTAAATAAAATTCAGTTGATTTTTTTTTATATATAAAGATTAAATGCTTGGGCAAAAAAAGTTGAGATACATATTATATATGTAATGCTTTTCAAGGACTGATGTCATTTAGTAATCGTTTAAAATGCAGATTAATAAACATACTGTCAAAGAAAAAATGTTTGAAGGAAACCTTGAAGTTGCACTTCAAATGCTTACTGTACTTATCCATAGGTATGGAAACCACCTTAACGAAAAAGTTATTCATCTTTCGGCTGCTTTAGCCTCTAATCAATGTTTGAAAGAGAGGGGATTGTCTGAAATTCAATTTGAGATAAGTAAATTGCTTTTCGAAATTACGAACAGTTGGGAAATCGATACGGTGACTTTATATGCTAAAAGTACCGTGAAAGATAAGATTTTATTTTTAGCATCAAATCCTAAAAATACAATTCATTTAAGGCTAGATGAAGAGGTTAGAAAAATAGAAGAAGGATTAAAGAGAAGCAAAAAACGAGAAGATTTTACTTTAATTAAGAAGTTCGCGTTACAAGCTATTGACTTAAGACGGGTTTTATTGGATGAAAATCCATCGTATATACATTTTTCGGGGCATGGCACAGGACATGGAGGTATTGTACTAGAAAATACACAGGGATTGAGTGATGAGGTAGCTAGTAAGACCATAAAAGGTCTGTTTTATTTATTTAGAAAGAATATCAAATGTATTTTTCTCAACGCTTGTTATTCAGAACAACAAGTAAAAGAGCTTTTTGGGTTTATTCCATTCGTAATCGGTATGAATAACAAAATACTTGATGATGCGGCAATCATTTTTTCAGAAGCTTTTTATGATGGTATTGCCAATGGAAGAGAAATTGAATTTTCTTTCGACCTTGCTATCAATGCGATTGAACACTTTAAGTTGAGTGCAGGAAGTACGCCTGTACTACTAAAAAAACAAAACCATGAAAATCAATAAGTCAACCATCGAAGAAAAAGTGATTGCAGGTAAAATGGAGGAAGCCATTGAAATGCTTTTGAAACTTGGGAAACATTTCGATAAAGAATTACATAACATGGCTATTATGCTCTCCAGCAGGTTTTCTAATTTAAGGAATGATAAAAAAATTGGAATTATTGCTGCCGCAGATGCTGATTTATATAAAAATAGATTGAATTTTTCACTCATTCAGACTTTAGGAGATATTAAAGAGACTTGGGAGATCGAGGAGAAAGAGGAAGCAGTAAGCGAAAGTTCACCCCAACGAACCATTCTGTTTTTGGCTGCTAATCCACACACCGAAGGTCGCTTAAGATTGGACGTAGAAGCCAGAGAAATTGAAGAAGGTCTCAAAAGAAGTAAAGAAAGAGATTCTTTTAAATTTGTTCAAAAATGGGCAGTGCGGGTTCCTGATTTAAGTCGAGCTCTAATGGATGAAAATCCTAATATCATTCATTTTTCTGGACATGGTTCTGAATATGGTAGAATCATTCTAGAAGATGCGGTCGGAAATGGAAAAGAAGTTCCTCCGAAAGCTATTGGAAACTTGTTTTCTCTTTTTAAAGATAAGATTGAATGTGTTGTTCTAAATGCGTGTTATTCTGAGGCGCAGGCACAAGAAATTTCAAAGCATATCCCATTTGTCATCGGAATGAATACAAAAATTCCTGATCAAGCAGCACTAGCATTTTCGGCTGCTTTTTATGATGCACTTGGGAGTGGAAAAAATATTGATTTTGCTTTTAAATTAGGACAAATATCTATTGAAATGTTTAATCTAGAGGGAGCAAATATACCGATCTTGATTAAAAAATAGTGAAGTAGTCAGCTAGGCACTTGGAAAAGTACAGACGAGGTATTTACTGATTGAAAAGCTAAGTTTTAAACGGATTCTACGACTAATGCTTTCTCCGTTTTTCGAGTAACCGAAATGGGGAAACTCAAGGTAAAACTAGTGCCTTTGCCCATTGTAGAATCAATGTCAATTTGCCCTTCGTAGTTGTTAATAATCTTTTTACATAAGCCTAAACCTAGTCCGGTTCCTTGGTACTTTATTGAATTGTGAAGGCGCTTAAAAAATAGGAAAATCTTTTCGTGGTATTGTTCTTCAATGCCGATTCCATTATCTTTAAAAGTGAGTTTCAACTGTGTATCACTTTGACTAGCAGAAATGGTGACACTTGGTTTTTTACTTTCGTTGTACTTAATGCCGTTTTGGATGAAATTCTGAAAAAGTAATAATAACTCTAATTCTGCACCGAGAAAAAATGGAAGTTTTTCACAATGAATAATCGCATCCTTTTCGCTAATGTCTTCCTTTAAATTGTGCTTTGCTTTTTCAAAAACTACATTTAAATCAATCAAGGTAGGGACTGCTTCTTCGTGCTTTTTAAGTTTAGACAATTCTAAAATATCCTGTACCAAAAAGTTCATTTGCTCGGCACCCGTTTTGACAAAATTTAGGTTTTCCTGAATATTTGTATAATTTTTTCTAGCTACATCTCGCTCAATCAAACCAATAAAACTGATAATGGTTCGGAGAGGAGATTTTAAGTCGTGAGAAGCAATGTAAGTAAATCGCTCTAATTCCTCAGTAGTATTTTTGAGCTCAATATTATTTGACTTGAGGTTTTTAACCAAGGCTGTACGGTGCTTGTCAAACTGATAAAGTACAATTGTAGCCCAACCTGAGCCTCCAAGAAATACCATAAATTCGTCAAATGGGAAGTCAATAACTCCTTGCAACGGACCAAAAGTATTAATGTAAATCGTAGAGGAGAAAAAAGAAACCATGTTGAAAGTCAAAATAGCAACTCTCCACTTAGGCTTTCCTTGAAAAGCGACGTAAGTAATTGCCATAGAAGCAAGAATCGCTAAACCTTGACAAAAATATCCACCCACCAAAAGATTAACGACACCTACCCAAAGGGGCGTTCCTATCGAAACAAACAAACGAGCCAAGGTAATTTTTCCAAAATAGTTGAGCACTAAAACGGAAGCATAGAGAATGCTGATGGCGGAAGTAATCAGTACATAAGCAAAAGGAAAGTTGATCTGCCAAGCAACGAATGTTACTATGATGGTTCCTATCGCAGAAAGTAGAGACATATAATTATACAATCGAATTAACTCATTCTTTTCTGGATGAGCTTGCGAAACACCAATGTTTGAAATCCAATCCCATGCTTGTTTGATGACTGTCATTAATATGAGTTTAAGCTAAAATACTTGCAAAATTCATTCCATACCAGTTTTTGGAATATTAAGATTTATTCCTAGCGAGGATAAGCTAAGCTAACTGAAAAGTGCAATTTTTTTTCGAAGAAAAAATATTTGCTTGCTTCTTTCAAACTTGCTTGCTTGAATCTTCTTCTCTCTTTTAAAAAAACTTCATTAATAAGTGTAGCCTTTTTGCGTAGGTAAGTGTTTTAATTCGTATTGGTACTTTAACACTAGACAAATTAAACTGCATCAATACTGGACGGAAAATTTCTCTACAAAAATCAAAAACAAGAATGCTTGGGTGCACACAATTTTGCTTGCTGATCGTTTTTCAATCGATTTATTATCTGGACACTTTCTATATTAGTAAACAAAACCTAAATTACACTTCTATTCAAGAACAAAGCGGTATAATTGACTGTTAGCAAATAATCTAAGAATTTCTCTAAAAAATAAAATCATTATTATGGAAAAGCCAAAAGTAGCAGGTACCGCACCACAAATGGAAAATTTAACCTCTGGTTCAACTTATGCTTGGTGTAGTTGTGGGCTTTCAGAAAAGCAGCCTTGGTGTAACGGTGCTCACCGTGGCAGTAGTTTCGCACCTGAAGTATTCAAATGTGAAACGACGAAAGTGGCTGCCATTTGTTTGTGCAAACAAACTAA
Organism: Saprospiraceae bacterium; assembly: GCA_045110315.1. Lineage (GTDB taxonomy): Bacteria > Bacteroidota > Bacteroidia > Chitinophagales > Saprospiraceae > CALFBG01. The sequence continues at coordinate 180 of JBGCFY010000105.1, read as the reverse complement.
GAATCCTCCTTATTGTGATGGTTCACACACAAAACTGTAGTTTCCTTTGAGCCAAAACTAGTTACAGCATTCGGCAAATGTTTGGTCGGATTCTAATCTTTTCGGTCTTACTAACCCGTGCGCTACTACTCAGTATTTAACTTTAGTTTTGCAAAATGGAACGGAAAAGCCCGCAGTAGA
>JBGCFY010000104.1:0-2839 GCA_045110315.1 Saprospiraceae bacterium | reverse complement strand
GGTTACGGTATTTTTACCCAACAAATTGCAGGGCTATCAGTCGTTTGGGCTTATGGTCAATACGATTGTTATGCTAGTCTTTTCTTGAAAGTTCCAGCTCAAAATATCACTTTAGTTTTATTGGCGAATAACAATTTGATGAGTGATCCGGCTCGGTTGATTTATGGAGATATTGGGAGTTCGCTTTTTGCGCTAAGCTTCTTAAAAAACTACTTATTGGAGGCAACGGACGTAGCGCTTTTGGCAAGTTCTTCCTCCATTGATTTTGAAAAAAGTACTCATCCTGAATGGCTAAGGAAAATCGTTTTGGCGCAAGCCTTGGCGGAAAGTTTTTTGGCGCGATTTGAACCAGCGAGAATGGACACTAGTAAAGCTCTGCTAAAGCAAGTCTTTCAAAAATATCCTGACGAAACGAGTTACGGAGGGCTTTCCCTTTTACATAACCTAAGTTTTTTAAAAGACTTGGTTTTTCATTTAGAACTAGCTCCGGTAAATGATTTTGATGATAAAATAGAACGACTCGGAAAACAAATTTTGCAGCAGCAAGCGGATAATCCTTACGTACATCTTTATCTAGGTACTTATTACGACCGAAAAGGGAAGATGGACGAAGCAAGCTTTCATTTTAATCAAATCGTCACAACACCAAATTTTACTCGTAATTGGTACGTCAATGAAGCGGAAGCTTGGCTGAAAGCACAGAAGCAATAAATTATAACTTACAATAATCCTCCGCATCTTCCACAATGACGCGGAAACTACCTTTTAAAATTTCTTTTTGGGAGCCTTTTTTCTGAGGAGCGAGCGTCGACTGTACCTTGAGATATCCTTTGATCGTATCTCCAACGACGAAATGATGGCGTTCTAGACTTAAGTTCGCTTTCCTGATATCGCTTTTTGGTAAAGGCTTGAAAATGAAACGACCATCTTTGATATAGCCCGAGCTGGCATCGCTTGTATGCGTGATATCAAGGTCAAACTTCCCTTGATGTATTTTAATGCTTACTTCCTTATTGGTAAAATAAGTGAACTTGGAGGCTCCAAAAGGGGAAAAATTAAAAGACAAGAAAAGCGAATCTCCTCGCTTGAGCGCCCGACAAGATCGATATTTGTGAACTTGGAAGTCTGTATTGTTATTGTATAAACTTAAGAGTTGTACATCCGTTTTGGCGTAAGCTAAAAGCTTCGCGCAAGCGGGTGATTTTTTCCGACGAATCAAGTCTTGATACACTAGGCTATCTCCGGGGATTTCTTGGTAGTTAATCGTATAACTGCTTTGGTGGTTTTCAAGTTCAACCTTCCAGTTGATCGGCGTTGATTTTGTGGGAGCAGGAGTTTTGCAAGCAAAAAAACTAAACAATATTAGATAAAGTATATTTCTCATTTTTAGGAATTAGATTGTGAACTTATTGAAGTTGTTTTGAACAACTTCTTAGGAAAAATACCGCTTTTTATAACCATTTCTGCTTTTATGTGTTTAATTAACTAATTTACAGCTTAAGCTAAATGATTGTAAACCTATTCCTTAAAGTTGGAATAGGAATTAACCTTACAGACCAACTTACTAAATATACTACATGAAACCTTCCTCTACTTCGATTCTTGAAAAAAATATTGATCCTGTCTTACAAGCTTCCGCGGTCTTTGTATCAGCTTTGGTTTTGATGCTATTGGGTAAATTTGTAGAACTAATCGGTCTAATAGACGTGACGGAAAGGTTTCCTTGGTTGTGTTCTGCTTCCTTTATGCTGTTTTTCGCCATTTTCAATAGCATTTTAAGTCTATCCTCAAAAGATATGAATAAATATTGGGGACGTTCCATGATGTGTTTTATGGGGCTAGCAGTCATTTCTGGATTGACCGCTTATTTGATTTCGGGAATTAATATCAACGATGCGGGCTCTTACCGCTGGATTTATATCGTTGTTACCATTGGCTATTTGGTCTTTATGTCCATCATGGGATTTATGAAACGGATCGTAGAATTTGCTGAAAAGGAAGAATGGAATAGTCCCAAACAACGGAGTAAGAAGCGAAGATAGTACTATTCGTTGCTAAGGTGATTTTGCTACTTATTGACCTAACTGTAAAGTCTCTATCAATAATAAATTGAAAATGTACCGATAGTTTCGAGGAAGATACTTAGCTTTGAGTTTGTACTCAATTCATCCTTTTTATGGAAATAAAGTTTCACCATTCTATTAAATTACTGTTTTTGAGCGGCTTGTTGACTTGCTTTTTGGCTTGTAAAGATAATGATTCGCCCAAACCGCTCGCTACGAGTTTTAGTTGTCAACTCAATGGCGTAGATTGGACTTCCGATGAACTATCTATTAAAATCAAACGACAGCAAAAATCTACAAATGTTTTTGCGAATGTTTTAACCCTAACCAGCAAGCAGGGAGATGCAAATTCTTTTACCTTAACGGTAAACGATGTGCGCGATGCGCTAAATCAAGATTGTATGAGTGCCGATACTTACTGGGGTTACGACGAAGCGCGCGTCCTTGAAAACTATTCGGTTGAAGATGGTGGTATTCTCTACCAAAACGGAGCAGCGTTCGAGTTACAACCAAGCCTTTTTACGAACGAAGCGAGCTTTCTAGGAAAAGTGATCATTGATGCTTGTGCAGGGAATAAAATATCGGGACAGTTTAACTTTCAAATCAAGCATTCAATTACAGATTCGGTGATTTATGAAATAACCAATGGTGTTTTTACCGAGCAAACCTTCGAATTCGAAGAATAGCATTTTCGGAGTCCTTCCTTAACGGAAACCAATTTCTTTTTTCGAATCGAGTTCCGCTTCCATCAAATTAAAATCACTAATATCATTCGC
>JBGCFY010000103.1:0-11538 GCA_045110315.1 Saprospiraceae bacterium | reverse complement strand
ATCATTTTACCATCTAAAAACTGACCGTTTCCTGAATGAGCAAAATAATTAAATAAAGCATTTCTGGCGGTTCCAAAATGATTGGGTAAACTATCTTTCGTCAGGGGAATATATTTTACGCCCGAAGTTGTTCCCGAAGTTTTAGCAAAATAGATAGGTTTGCCTTTCCAGAGTACGTTAGCTTCTCCCGCCTTGATGCGCTCAATGTAAGGTTTTAAATCTTCGTAGTCTCTAATCGGTACTTGAGCTTTAAATGCTTCGTAGCTATCAATTTTATCAAAATTATGGTCTTTCCCAAAAGCTGTCCGTTTCCCTCCTTTGAGCAATTGTTGAAAAACGACATCTTGTGCCTGTACGCCATGAGAAGCCCAACGATGAATATCCTTGGCAATCTTGTTGGCAATTGGTTTGATGAGCATGGTTTTGAAACCCATAAGCAAAATTATTAAGTAGTCGATTTTTGTAAAAACAAACTTGTTGCCGCTCTTTGATCCGGTAGGAATGAGCTCAGCAATCGCTATTTTGTGGAGCAGCGTACAAAAATAAGTAATTATCAGCGTTTAGCCTAGTAGTTATTTTAGAAGTTGTCCGAAGAGTTTGTCCGACGTAGGACTTTCTTTCAACAATAAAAAGCATTTGATCAAGTTTGATCAAATGCTTTTTAAAGCCTTGCTGTAAGAAGATTTCAACAAATTCGTACGGGAATATTTTGAGGACTACTCTCGTAAATCTTCTACGTGTACATCTTTTGGGTATTTAGACCTTACAAAAGAAAAATAATCTGCGGCGAACTTCTTATTGGGTACAATCTTGTTCATCGTTAGCGTAAAGCGAGAACCATCTTTAGAGAAGATCTTGATGCTTTGTACTTTTGAAGATTTTTTCTCTACGGTCAAGCGAATTTTGAAGTATTCGCTATCTTCATCTAATGGCTTGAATTCGATTTGTTGTACTGCTACCCGATCAATATAAGTTTCATTGGTCAGCATATAAGCATATTCGCCTTGTTCGTAGATCGTCAGTAATTTTTTAGGACTGAGCATTTCTCCATCTTCTTCGGCAACTTCAGCATCGTTGATTTGAACTTCTTTGTTTTTCTTCAAATAAATCCAAACGGTCTCTCCATCACAGATAAATTCCTGTGCTTGCAACTCGAAACGATATTTATCGCCTTGCTGTGCAATTTTACCTTTTTGAACTTCCTTGGCTTGCTCCGGAATTTCGATTTCCAGTATAAACTCACTATATAGTGATTGATAAGTATCGTATTGCTTTTTAACCTTATCTAGAATTTTCTTTGCTTTCGGATCAGAATCAGTCGCCTTCGTAAATTGGTTTGCCTTTGTCTGTGCCGTACCGACTAAACTGATACTCATCAAACAGATTATTACCCATATATTTTTCATAAAAATAATTTTCTTTGATTTAATAATTCTAAAACGCTTAAATCCTTAGTTTATTGAATACAATAGCTTAAGCTTTTCTTAAGTAGTTCACTTATTAACTTGCATTGCTTTGATCATCAAGTTAAGGGATTATTGCTAGGAGAAACAAGTTTTGCGGAGTTAAACTCTTGTTAAAGCGTCCGCTCAGCTCTCATCGCTTTTACTACTAGCTAACTTTTAAGATTTTCCTCTTTGAAGTTGAAGTTGTTTTAAAATAACAATCCCGAACTTTCAGCGTAGAAAATTCGGGAAGTTATATGTGGTGCCCAGAACAGGACTTGAACCTGCACGCCCATTAAGAGCACTAGCCCCTCAAGCTAGCGTGTCTACCAATTCCACCACCTGGGCAGGTGATATTTAGGAGGATACTTTTGATAAATCCTGTAACTTTTAGATACAGATCATTTATCTAGCGTAAGACTTACTTTACGATTAACCTAAAGAAAGCCTTAATAAGTTCGCAAATATAAATTAATTTGATCAGTTTCCAGATAATTATAAAAAAAGTTGTCTTGGAATGATAAAAAAAATGTTTTGCCGAAGTACAAAGCTTGCGCAGGATGTTGCCTATTGCCGCTAAAAAATGATACAAATGAATCAAAAAGTAGAACAGTTAGTAGAAAATAAAAAAACATTTGTCACAAATTATAAAAACAAAAATATATAAATTTCCCACTAGGTCCTCAATTTCCCAACCAGATACGGTCAAAAAGCTACCTCTAACCGCTCCTAATTTGCCCTTTCCTTTTTCCAAACTAGCCTAGTTATGAAATTTGTGCCATTTATTAACTTTAATTTAACAGATTTTGACGTCACACTAAAAGAACGCTTAGTTATGAATTTTTATTTTTATAATATATATTTGTGTTACCCCATTATCAAGACTTAATATCGCTCAATATTTAATACAATCAATTTTCTGAGCGAAATTTGAATTGGCAACTGCTAGTTTAAGCTTTATGGCAACTTTATTTGCTGCTCATCTAGTGTAAGCCTACTTTCTTGACCCTCATTTCCATTTAATCACGATGCTCTAAAACCTGAATTGCGGGTATATGCAATACTGAAATGACCTAATTTTTTGATGCTCACAACACTATAATCTAAACACAACACTTAATCCCACAACACTATGGAACTTTTTTTACTTTTTGTAGTCATTATCACCTTTATTGCAGCGCTTCCAGCGGTACTTTCTAAACCTATCAATGCCTTGGCAGAGACAGATTTACAAATTATTTCTAGTGGAACACAACTAGAAATACCATTTACTCCTACAGCCTACTGGGAAGAGATCGAAGAAGAGTCAATACCTCAGCTATTGCTCGGCGACTTTCTCGTTTCACAAGAACAAGCTTTTTCTTAAAGCAAGTATCGAGTATATCAATAAGCATTTCAAGTAATTCTGTTGACAAAAGTACTTCTATTAAATACATGGTATATAATTTGTATATAAATTAAACATATATTTAATTCACACACACTGAGAACACCCAACAATTTATGAAACTTTTAGTCAACGGTGGCTTACTAGTGCTATTTCTACTCTCGGCGAACGGGGCGACGGCACAAATTCAAATCCAAGAATTTACCTTTGCCAAATTAGTCGCGCAGCGTACAGCAACTAATACGACAACTAATACAACGACAACTAAACCAGCAAAAAAGATTGCTGCGTATTATCGACAACACGAAAAACTGCCTACCCAATTTTCTGGCTTAGCGATTGAATTGACCACTTCTGACTTGCCTTTGCGGCGAGATTATTTTCTGTTCAAACGCTTTGGAAATGTGTACTACCATCGGCTTACTGCGGGTGGTTATTCTTACTGTATACTGCCGAACTTTAGCAGTAAAAAAGCAGTAGAGCACTTTTTGGAAACTGTCGTGATTCACCGTGCACCGGAAGCGAAATTAATTAAATACAAAAAAGGAAAACGGAAAGATTGATGGCAAGGATTTAAACGCTTTTATCTTTTCAACTGATTAGAAAAAATTGAGACCGAAGACGCTAAAGTCCGTTTCGTACTAAGTAATTAGTTTCGAAATGGGCTTTGCCATTTTTAGGACCTAACCTACTGAAAAACAAAATGATATTATAAGGAGTATTTACGCTTAGCGCAAAGCAGCATTTCGCAATCGTCGTAAAAAAGGAGAAGCAAAAATAAAATCTTGTAGCATTTCACTATCACTTTCCAGTACTTCGGATTGATTACCTTCCCATACTAATCGACCATCGTAGAGCAAAACGATGTTATCACCAATTTCCATGACCGAATTCATATCGTGGGTGTTGATAATCGTCGTCATATTATTTTCAACCGTAATTTTCTTAATTAATTCGTCGATGAGAATAGAGGTTTTCGGGTCGAGCCCAGAATTAGGTTCGTCACAAAACAAATACTTTGGATTAAGAACAATAGCGCGGGCAATACCAACTCGCTTTTGCATTCCTCCACTGACTTCAGAGGGATATTTATCGTTAGAACCTTCAAGATTGACCCGTTCTAGACAGTAGTTTACTTGATCAAGTTTCTCCTTTTTAGTTTTGTTGGTAAACATATCTAGTGGGAAGCGAATATTCTCTTCTACCGTTAAGGAATCAAAAAGTGCCGAACCTTGAAACAACATTCCAACTTCCAGTCGAATGTTACGCACTTGTTTTTTATCCAGCTCTGAGAAGTTAACATCATCGTACCAAATTGATCCACCTGTTGGTTTCAACAAGCCCACTAGCAACTTGAGCAATACTGTTTTTCCAGCACCACTTCTTCCGATAATCAAGTTGGTTTTCCCCGTCTCGAAAGTAGTGGAAATACCTTTTAGTACTTCTGTTTCGTCGAAAGATTTGATAATATTTTCAGCTCGAATCATAAGAAACCTTAGGTAGTTAAGATAAGTACAATAATGTAATCTGCTAATAGAATTAAAATATCACTATAAACAACGGCTTGCGTACTAGCTTCGCCCAGCTCAACACTTCCTCCTTTTACGAAATAGCCTTGGTAGCAAGAGACAGAAGTCAAAATAATGGCAAAAACAAAAGCCTTCACGTACATCATAAATACATTGTACGGGACAAAGAAAGACCTCAGTCCTCGTATATATTCCGAATCGGTAATTTCTCCCGTAGGTACACTCGCTAGGTAACCACCGACGATACTTACAAAAGCGGAAATTGAAACTAGCATTGGAATAACGACAATGGCAGCAATTAATTTGGGCAAAATCAGATACGCAGCGGTATTGACGCCCATAATTTCCATCGCATCAATATGCTCTTTTTGACGCATCCCACCAATCTCAGCAGCCATATTAGAACCTACTTTTCCGGCAAGTACCAAACAGGTAATCGTTGGTGAAAGCTCAATAATCGTCAAATCTCTAATAATGTAGCCAATATAATACCGAGGAATCATTTGACCACTCAATTGATAGGCAAACTGAACCGCAGCAACTGCTCCGATAAATACCGAAATCAACCCGACGATAACGAGCGAGCCAACACCAATATCATTCATCTGACGCATTGTTTCTTTCCAATACATGGAAAACTTTTCCGGTCTAGAAAAGACGGAACGCATCAAGATTAAAAATCGGCCAAAATGGTATAAAAAGTTAAAATTCATAAATACCTTGCGGTCAGTTTCTACTAAAAAATGAAGCTGAAATCAGCTAAAGTCAAAGGACTCAATAATCTTCTAACTGGTAAACTACTCTTTTGTTCCAAAGGAGATGAAAGTATCTTAAAGATTAAAACTTATCGTAAGCTCCCATCCTCGTATCAAAGCTATTCTAAGGTAACTCCATATGATCAGGTATGAAATAATACTAAAATATTTAATATCTATCCCATATTTGGTGCCAAAAATACTTTATTTTTAATGAAAGCGTAGCTAAATACCCTTTAAAAAACTTTATTCTTACCGAAGTCCCTAGCAATTAAGGGCAAAAGGACTGAATTTGCTAGCGGAAGACCTAAGAAATAAGTCCACAATTCTGTTCCATAATTCGCGTTAAAAAGGCTACTTTTGTGGCACTCTGAGTAGTCTACTGGAGTACGCACCGTAATTTTTTACGCTCTTTTTTTGAAAAATTTAGTGCGCATTTAAAATCATATCTAAACCTATTTTATGAACGTGATTATTAGTGGTGCAACCAAAGGGATTGGTTGGGCGATAGCAGAAAAGTTTGCGGCAGAAGGTGCCAACGTGGCTTTATGTGCTAGAAATGAAGAAGATCTCAAAACGTGTAAAGCGAGTCTTGAAGAACGTTTTCCAAAGATCAAAGTACTTTGCAAAACCTGTGATGTTAGCAAAAAAGAGGAAGTATTGGCTTTTGCGGATTTTGTATTGAGTCACTGGAAGAAAATAGATGGCCTAATCAATAATGCCGGCGTCTTTTTGCCCGGTGCGATTCACGAAGAAGAAGATGGTGCTTTAGAAAAGCAGATCAATACCAACCTCTATAGTGCTTACAATCTAACGCGACGATTATTGCCTACTATGATGGAAGCCAAAGCGGGGCACATCTTTAATATGTGTTCTATTGCTAGTAAAGTTGCCTATCCTAATGGTGGTTCTTACAGCATTTCTAAATTTGCCTTATTGGGTTTTTCTAAGGTATTGCGCGAAGAATTAAAAGAACAAGGGATCAAAGTAACTGCGATTCTTCCCGGAGCAACTTGGTCTAATTCTTGGGCAGGTGTTGATCTTCCTGAGAGTAGATTGATGCAGGCAAAAGATATTGCCAAAGCCGTTTGGAGTGCCTATCAAATGGAACCTTCGGCCGTAGTAGAAGAAATTATCATTCGACCACAGTTGGGCGATTTATAATTTTGAAATTGCTTTGAAATAAAAAATGCAGCGGGAGCGTAATCACCTGTAAGCAGGTAACTACGCCCGGCTGCACAGAGCTATATCTTAAAGTTTATTGTTGTCGATAACTGCGTTGTTGTGCTTGATTCGAAAAGAGGAAATTCGTAGCATCCGGCGCTTGTTCCACTAGTGGTCGATCAAATAATTGGGTCAAGCAGACGCTTCGCTGTTGTAGTGGCGTATCCACCGTTTTGGCAGATGCCCAAGCATATAAACGGGTGTCTCGGTGTAGTACTTGATTCGGACTTTCTTCCGACTTTTCCCAAAGTTTTCGAGGATGACCGTATAACAATTCTGACATGCAAGTAAAACTCGGTAGATAAGAAACTACTAATCCATAAGTGTGCGCTTGTTCCGACAAATACAATCCTTTTGCGGTTAGCTGGTACGCATCTCCCTCGTGGGTGAACCAGGCTAGACTCGTCAGAAAATCAAAAACTTCCTGCCATTGTTCCGTATTATTGGTGTGATCTGCTAGTTTAAAAGAAGCGTGTTCCGCGTTTACTTTTTCAAAAAAACCATTTCTACTTAAAGCAACCAAGATCGGTCCTACAATCATGCCTTCTAGATGATCCAACATTTCTTCTTGTACCACTTGCGTCAACGGATCTGGTGTAGCACCGACGTGCCAATCTTCTTCGTGGTGTTGCATTAAGAGTCGAAATAATTCGAAATTATTAGCTAAGAAACCATTTTGCCAATTTTCATTCATTTCCATGCCAATGGGTAAACATTGCAAAGTCGTTCGGTAAACATCTACCAAATCAAATGCGATCAACCCTTTAGTTGTTGGCGTAAAAGTAATTTGCCCCTGATGTGTAGCTCGTTGTACCCATCCTTGGCCGCATAACAGATCTAAAGCTAGTTGTAGATAAGCTACATTTCCTTCGGTGGCCCAACGTAGCTCCTCTACGGTAACTGTTTTACGTTGTTTGAATAGCTCAAAAACGTGTCCTTTCTTTAGGGCGTAAGCGGTGGGAGCGACTAAAAAACCAGCTAAATGTTGAAAACTAGTCAAGGTGAGCGCAGAACGTTGCTCTGGAGATAGTACAAGTGCTTGCATGGGAGTTTCTCTTTAGTTTGTTTCTAAAAAATTATGTCTGAATCTACGATAAATACAATTCCTCAATTGAAAACGGAATAGCCGTTTTACCGTAAGGCAATAATCGTATAGATCAAACAACGTTCCATCTTGTGTGGTTGGTAGCACTCTCCCTATGAAAGCAGGTGCTCGTTACCTTATTATTACGTTCTCTTGGACGCAGTATTAAAGCATAGGTGAGCAATGAAATGGGAGGAGATAGACGAAGTTATTTCGTTTATCAAACGGAGAGGGTGTTTCCTCCCGCTTATTTTAAGCAAAAGTATTTTAACACAAAAATTGTGCGACCGCACTTAGTTATTCCTTGGCTTCCAAAGCAATTTGTTCCCTTAAATAAGTAGCAATAGGTTGCTCGCCGAAGTACATATCTCTAATTTGTACTTCTCCTGCGAGGCAACTAACTTCGGCGAAAACGGGAATAACAGTTTCATCAGGGTTGCGATTAAAACGACGTTGACGGCGGGCGAGGGTTTCGGCGAGTGGTGCAAGCGTTTCATTCATGTAGAATCGGTGCATATTCTCGGGTAAGCGTACCGTAATTTTTGTATCATTTGAGTAAGCAATATTACTCGTTACGTAATTTTCTTCGGTGGGAACCTTTAGGCTCAAGCCGGAAAAATAGCTATAGCCTAGAGAATCCTTCCCAATAGATAAATAAACTTCTTGCCCTGATTCGTACGCTGCTTCTGATGCCGGTTTATCAAATTGAATGAGACCAAAAGTCAAAGCGACGTAATTTCCACGAAAAGCATCATAAGGATCTATAGGAACAAGCCGAAACCGGTGTACTTCTCCTTCTGTCCAGATTTTTTCTTGGTGGCTAATCATAGCATAAGGTACCCAGAGATAGAGTACCATTACGAGACCAAAGAAAATTGTTTTGAATGGAGGCATCAGCTAAACTTAAAGGTGAATTAACAATTAAGAGCACCACAAACACTAATGGTTTGTCCAGAAACGTAACTCGATAAATCAGATGCTAAAAATAAACAAGCATTGGCAATTTCTTCGCCTTTTCCTAATCGTTTTAAAGGAATACTTGCTAAGAAAGCTTCGCGCGTTTCGTCGTTTAATTCTTCCGTCATATCCGTTTCGATAAAACCAGGTGCAATGGAATTGCAACGAATATTTCTAGAACCTACTTCTTTGGCGATAGATTTGGTGAACCCAAAAATTCCTGCTTTTGAAGCGGCGTAGTTTGCTTGTCCTGCATTTCCAAATACCCCTACGACGGAGCTCATATTGATGATTGAGCCACTACGATTTTTCAACATAGGACGAAGGACGTGTTTGGTTAAGTTGAAAACGGATTTTAGATTGGTTTGAACAACAGCATCCCACTGGTCTTCTGACATTCGCAACATCAAATTATCTTTGGTGATTCCTGCGTTGTTGATGAGTACATCTACTTTTCCAAAATCTTCGAGGACTGCTTTGATTAAGGCCGCCGCTTGGTCAAAAGAGCTAGCATCAGATTGGTAAGCTTTGGCAGTAAAACCTTTTTCTGCTAATTCCGCAACGAGTTGATCGGCTCTAGCTTGTGAGGATAAATATGTAAAGGCAACGGTAGCGCCTTCTGCGGCAAATTTGCGAACGATAGCTTCTCCTATTCCTCGGGAACCGCCGGTAACTAAGGCGATTTTATCTTGAAGTAATTTCATTTTGAACGAGTTGTATGTTTTATTGATCAATTAGATACAGTGGCTTTACGCTAACTGCATAGCTAATGTAACTAATAGTTCAAGATAATTATGCTAGTCGTTCAAAAAAATTATGGAAGTTGTTTAAATGAGAATACCGTTTGCGTAGGAATAGTAATCTCGAACAGTTAGTACGATTCGAGATTGCCGTTCAACTGAAGGAAAGAGCAAAGGACTTGTAGTCAGCGCCTTCTGCTTATTTTCCGTAGGTCGTTGCTTCAAGATCTTCTTTAGCGGTAATTGTTGTTGCTTTTTTTACGGTTGTCTTTTTAGTAGGTTTTTTCATTTCAATGGAAGAAAGATTTCGATTACCATACCAACCGCCACCGTGGCAAGTTTTTGTACAAGAGGTAGTTAATAAACTTAAGCAGAAACAAAGCGCGAAGAAGATGCTTGATTTTTTCATTCAGTGGTTTTTAGTTGAAGAAGTTGTAAGTAATGTGATCAAGAACGATAAGTAATGATTAGAAATTGTAAGATTCGTCTGTTTTGGTAAAAATTGTAAGATTCGTTTCTTTGGTTGGACGATGAGGTTCATCCGTTTTGGTAAAATTGTAAGATTCGTTTTTTTGGTTGAGACGATGAAAGTTCGTCCGTTTTGGTAAAAATTGTAAGATTCGTTCTTTAAGACTTTGGTGGGAGGTTGGTTGATGTCAATGGTATAAGTTGCGCCCAAATAAGAAGTAGTACTGGGAATTTGCGGGAATTTTTGTTGTAAGTTGTAAGTTGGTTTCCCTTTTTAAGTACAATACAAAGATGAGATAAATTCGTGCGCTTGGCAATACCTGAAAAGTGGTAAAAGATGCGTTAGTTTTATTAATCAAGTGTAAAACGCGGATAATGAATTCAAAACTTCGTACTAACAGTTTGTGGTAAACAAGCTATGACAAATGGTACTTTAGCGATTGTAAGTTGGTTGTAAGTTGGTTGTAAGTTGGTTAAAACTCGCTAAAGTTTCGTGGTCATTAGTCTTTTGGCAGCTTACTTACTGCACGTAATTTCGCTGTTATTCTCTTCGTTTGTCACAGAAGGAGTAGCGATCGTTTTCTTTACTGGCTTTTTCATGTCGATAGAAGATAAGTTACGGTTGCCGTACCATCCGCCACCGTGGCAAGTTTTTGTACAAGAAGTAGTTAATAAACTTAAGCAGAAACAAAGCGCGAAGAAGATTGTTGAATTTTTCATCTGTTGATTTTTGGTTTGGTTGTAAGTAATGTGGTCAAAAACGATAAGTAGTGATTAAAAATTGTAAGATTCGTTTGTTTTGGTAAAAATTGTAAGATTCGTTTTTTGCACTTAGGTGGAGGTAGATAAAATCAATGTTGTAAGTTGCGCCTAAATAGAAGAAGTAAGGAGGAAGTTTTTTGTGGGAAGTAAATTAAAAAACTTGTTTTTGTTTTTAATTACATTACAAAGATGAAGCAAAAAGCCCCGCAAGACAATACCGGAAAAATGGTAAAAGATGCATAATAATTATTTTTCAGTTATAATCTACAGACTAACTGATCACTACAAATGCAATTTCGAGTGCATAAGCGGTTTTTAATTTTGAAAAGAAAAAAAAGAAAGTAAAAAAAGATGTTTTTTTTCTACAAAGGCGAGTTTTTAGCTAATGGCGTGGGTCGTCAATCTACATTTTACTTTTAAGATTTGTCGAATGTCTTCAAAATCTATCGTGTAGCTTTGATATACGGTTGCATTATCGGATAACAGTCGCAATTGATCCTTAGATTTGATTTGTTGAATCCGTTTAGCGACGACGACGTCAGAAACGATCACGTAGACTTGGTTATCGCGAAGTGGTTCTCCCCTTTCTATTTTTTCACAGACGACAAGATCACCGTTTGTGATGGTTGGCATCATACTATCTCCACTAATTTCAAAAGCAACTAATGCTCCTCCTTCGATCCCTGGAATCGAAAACCGAGGTAGATTCTCTAAGTAACTCGCATCTTGATGTGCTAGCGCATAACCTGCTGTAGCGCGATCTGGCACCAAGACAATATTCTTGCGCCCTTGCGAAGATTGTTCTTCCATTCCCCTCGTAGGAATACTTCCCGTCCCTGTTCTTTTCAAAAAAATAGTATCACTCTGACCAAAAACAAAGTTAGCGTTGACCTCGTAATAGTCAAATAATTTATTGAGTTGTTCAACGGTTACGTTGCGCTGACCTTTCAGAATACTATTTATGACATGATTATAAGTCCCAAGTTTTTGGGCGAGGTCAGACTTCCCTCGAATCAAATTGTTGTTTTCTAAAGCGGTGTATACTAAGCTAAACCGTTGATTTACAACGGTACTGGAAAAATCGCCCATATTTTTGAATAAAATTGTTTTAAATTGTTTGACATTTTAAAACTTTTTGTTTTATATTTGCATCATACTTATTGATTTAAAACAAGAACTTTTAAAAA
>JBGCFY010000102.1:0-42461 GCA_045110315.1 Saprospiraceae bacterium | reverse complement strand
GTTAGCTGGGATAATGAAGGAAAATGTGACGAATTTGATTATGACTACGACAACTTTATCATTAAGCCGGGTAAATTTTTGATTGATTACGTCAGAGTCTATAAGCCTAAAAATTATAATCCTGTACCTCCAGCTCCCAAACCTAAAACCGCTAATTATCAGGGAGATCCAATGCCTACTTATACTGGAGATTGGGATAAAAGTGTAATTTTAAATAATAATACATTAGCTTCAGGAGAATCAATTTCCCCGCATAGCATTTCTGTTTATAATGGCAATACACCACAGGATCTCAAAGCATATTTTATCTTACGAAAAATAGTAGCTTACAAAACGGTCAAGATTCAGCGTCCAGGATCTCCTTGGCCAATAGAAATAGAAGTTCCGATATTTAAAAATTTTCTCTGCTATGTTCATCAAAGTGGCGGAAGTTGGAATTTTGTCAACACCGGCGTAGATAATTTAGCCTATGAAAGTGATATTGCGATTGATCAAAATACCGGAAGAGTATTTTACGAAGGGAGCGACAATTATCTTTGGTTCTATAATGGTGTAAATGGTTTACAAATATCAGGAACTTCAAACCTATCAGGAGACTTAAAATTTGATGAATATCATAATAGAATTTATTTCAGAAATGGAACTAACTTGTCTCACGCTAGAAGTACTGGATTCAATACTTGGGTCGTCAATCAAACAGTAATTAATAATATTGCTGCTGGAGGTTACGATATTAGAAAGTCTACCGGTAAATTATTTTATAAGTCCATCGATAAACGATTGTATCAATATGCATACAGCAATTCTCAAGGAGTAGGAGTACGATATCCCGTTGGTCCTTCTGGGGATTATGACGTCTATGGAGCTATTGAATTTTGTATAGCGAATAATAAACCAAGAGTTTATTATAAAAATGGATCGGATCAATTATTTTATTGGGAATATACCTCGGGAGAAGGATGGTCAAAACAGGATACTTATGCAAGACTCGCAAAAGATCATCACATCGTTGCAAGAAACAATGAGTATGGATCAGCTTTTTATATTGATAGTGGAACCAATGAAATTAATAGTTATAATTGGAATGGTGATGTTGTAGCCAAAGCATTAGACGTTGAGGAAGATCAAATCACGGCCCTTCAAAGTATTGATATTAGTGAACATGATACAAAAGTTTTCTTTATTGATAATGAAGACAACGTGAGTTATTTTGAATGGACGCAATCTTTTTGTGGCGTACAGATTCCTACCTGTGTGAAAAATGGTTGTTTTACTTCCTGTACAATTCCAGTAAATACGAAAGCACCACCGGTCAGTCAAAATAGATTAATTCAACCGACATCGACTGATCTTAATCTTCAAACGAGTGAACTAAAAGTTTATCCTAATCCTACGACTGATTTTATAACTATTGAAAAAGTAAGTAAGGATGAACAAATTGAATTTGTTGAAATTTATGATACGAATGGACGCTTAATTTTAAGCAGAGTGTTCAACAGTTCAAGTGCAAGAATGAGACTCGGCGAATTACAAGACGGTATTTATTTCTATCACGTAAAAACGGCAACTAATTTTTATACGGGTAGGGTTACGCTTATTCGTAATAATTAGTCTGGGTACTTACTTAGATGAAAAATAACTAATTTAAGGCAATACAAAAATGATCGGTGATCAAGCTTATTTTTTGTATTGCCTTTTTTTATTTTTGGATGTTATAAATTGGAGCCGTTTTTCATATCAGTGAAGGAGGGAAGATCGACCAAAAATGGTTGAACGAAATTTGTGAATAAATGGTGATAAGATCAATTCTATCCGAATGGTTTAAGTAGCAAGGCAAAATAATTTTATTTTAATAATCCCTACATTAGCAACGAATCAATTTCAGCCATTCTAATAGCTTAGGACAATCAATTGAATATCGCAACAATTATAAAAAAACAAAATGAAATATAAAACCTTACAAGAACCAGAAAAGTCAATTTTCAGAAAAGCCCTAGTGCTAGATTCCGAAAAAGGATTTGATGAAGAGTTTAATCGAACGACTAATCTCGAAAAGCGACTCATTGATGAATTTGGGTTTGCAGGCATTCAGCTCATTTTTGAAAATAGGAATAGCGCAAATTACTTTGCCCTTGGAGATTTTCCAATCACTTGTCCTTGGGCAAAATTCAATGATCAGCCGATCCAAGCATTCCTTGAAAGTAACTTTTCCTTAGTTCAGCAGCGGTTACCAATGCTACTCGCAGCTATGCAAGAAAGATGTAAATTTATCTTTGCAGAGCAAAAAAATAGCGAAGTATGGCAGCTTCATTATCTTATGGAAGGGAAACTATACGATCAAAGAGACTATTACCGTATCTATACTGGTGGAATGCCAATCGCCGAAGCTAAAGCGAATGCCAGTTTACTCAAATTTGGCTGGACCTTACCGGCTGATTTGAAAGAATTTTATATGATTCACAATGGATTTGGTGAAATCAACGATGCGGGTTGCATTCTTAATCAGGAACAATTAGTGATAAAAGGTGAAATGATGAATCCGATTTGTCGAGAATTGAATACTAGACCAGAAGACTATCGTTATGATAACCTCCTAGAGTTTTTCCCAGATGGGGCAGGTAATGCACAATGCTTTTTAAGGAAAGAAACGGGGAATACTACTACCGTAGATTGGGACCACGAAACTTGGGAAATCTCCGGCGAAGAAAGCTTTTATAGCTTCGTTGATGAGCGACTGGCGCAAATGGATGAAGAGTAAGTAAGAAGTTTATGGAAAAAATGACGAAGAATAAGGCGACTGTTCAGAAGATGTTGTACATTAACAACTAGATTTTGACTTGTATCCATACTTATTCAAATCACCTCAATATAAAATAATAATCACAGTGAAAAACAAAATTTTAAAAACTTATAAAAAGCACAAATTTGCTCAAATTACTAGAGCCATTTCAAAACAAGATTACGTTATCAGTAGCGGATTTTTAGTAAAGGTTACCGATAAATTTGTCGTCCTGCAAGAAACGGAAGACTTTCGTTTATTGGGTTGTGTTATTTTTAAAACTTCCACAATAAGAGAAATTCGCAATAATAAAAATGATCGTTTTTATGATAAAATCATGAAAGCGGAAGGTACAAAAAAACTAATCGGACCTAAAACGAAAGTTGAGGTAACTTCTTGGCAAACGATTTTCAAGTCACTTAAAAAAGCTGGTAGTTTCGTCATTGTTGAATGTGAGGGGAGTGAGAAAAATCATTTTGTGATTGGAAAAATTACTGCCGTCAACAAAAAATCAGTTGCTATCCTTTATTTTGATGCACGAGGAAGATTCGAAAAGGAAGCTACAAAAATAAAATTTAAGAAAATTACCAAAGTTACTTTTGACGATCACTATATTGATACTTTTAAAAAGTACGTCAAGAAATAGATGAACTTAGAAATAAATATAGCAGATGATATCTTAAGTCAATTCACTAGCCAATTGAACGGCAAAAAAGAAGGGCATACGCTAATCTTAGCTTCTAATATTGGAGAAGGTAAGATTAGCGTCGTGCAATTTCCAAACGAATTAGCATTTCACCATTTTAGCTTTAAGCTAAAAATAGCCTTGCCACTGAGTTCCACAAATCCTGTGGATAGTGATTATCTTTTACTAAATATAAATCTCTCCGAACGAGCCGTCGAAAAGACAGTTAATGGACAAGTTTTAGACTTACAGAAATATTTACCCTCTGGAATTTTGTATTATCCACCCAATATTAATGTGACTAGCAATAGCCCGATTAATACTAAATTTGAAATTGTTTTAATTCGATTTCATAAGGATTTGCTACGAACTTATTTCCCCGAGAACGAAAATGCTATTTTTGAGATAAAAGATACGATCATCTACGAAGACCTGGATTTTCAATCAGAAGAACTGCTCCGGAAAATAGTAAGGTCTACCAATAAGCTAAAGTCTCACGCCGACTTACTCCATTTTCTTTCCATCTTTTTTGATAAACTTCGTTCCCGAGAATCCCCCAAAAGTTATGAAAATATTCATCCAAAAGATATCAAACAACTTTTCTTAGTCGCCTCTGTATTAAGAAATCCTACGCCAAAAGACTTGCCAACAATAACAGCATTAGCGAAGCGCGCAGGCATGGGAAAAACCAAATTTAAAAAAATATTCAAACAAGTATTTGGACGCGCTCCCAAGCAATATCACCAAAAAATAAAAATGGAATATGCAAAAGCCGCACTTCAACAACAGCAAAAAACATCTACAGAACTTGCCTACGAATTAGGCTACGCAGATCCTTCAAAATTTACCAGAGCCTTCAAAAATCACTTCGGTAGTGCGCCTTCCAAGCTGTAGAAAAGACCTTTCGGGTAAGCCTTTCGACTTTTAGGGTTGAGCGATTATTTGCCACAACGCCTATCTTGCCTTTATTTACCTTAAAAGTGTATTTCAATGAAGAAAGTATTTGTAACCGGCGGCTCTGGTTTTGTAGGAAAACACATCATTCCAATTCTAATTGCAAACCAGTATAAAGTCTACGCAATTGCGAGAAGTAATCCGTCTGCCCAATTCGTAGAACAACTCGGCGCAACGGCAGTGCTAGATGATTTAACCATTTTATCCAGCACAACAAAAAATGCGCTCCAGCAATGCGACTATGTTTTACACGCAGCCGCACACATGGACTTCACTTATGACCCCAAACCTTATTTGGAATTAAATGTAAATGCTACGCACAACTTATTAAGGCTGGCAAAAGCTGCAGGTATTCAGAAGTTTATTTATATCAGTGCAGCTCCGGTGGTTCCCGATGCTCCCGTGATTAACCTGACCGAAGCAAAAGCTGGCAATGAGTTACCTTCGGCCTTATATCCCAAAACTAAAGCTATCGCAGAAAGAGCCGTACTTGCGGCCAACGCCAAAAACTTTTTAACGATTTCGCTACGGCCACCAGCGATTTGGGGACCCAATAATCATCACTACAACGATTTACTGAAAAATGTAAAGACAGGAAACTGGAGATGGATTGGTGGCGGAGAACAAATTTTATCAACTATTCACGTCAAAAATTTAGGAAATGCAATTCTTTGTGCATTTGAATCTAATCTAGGCGGAGCAGCTTACTTCGTTACGGATGGAGAAAGAAGATCTATGAAATCTTTTTTCAAAGGAGTCTTAGAAGCACAAGGATTAAATCCTGGCGATAAAGTATTACCTTTGTGGATTGCTAAATTTGCGGCACAGTCAATAGAGATTATTTGGAAATTATTTAGGATAAAATCTCGACCACCCGTTGCACCGCTAATGATTAGATTAATGGGACATGAATTTTCTGTATCTGATGAAAAAGCAAGACAGGAGTTGGGCTATAAAAATGCAATTAGTATTGAGGAAGGTATCGCAGAATTGAAAAGCTCAATGCTGAAATAGTCAGATGAAAAGGCTTAATTTTTTTGCAATAAAATTTATAGTTAATTTTTTTCGATAAAAACTATAATCCTTTGTAATTCAGTTTAAGCTCTAGACAATCGCTTAATTAGGGTAACGTAATATGATCAAAACAATCTCATTTCTGCTGCTGATAAGTTTACTTTCATGTAAAAATCAACTTAGTTCTTCTCCCATTTATATGATTCCGTACGAGGCAATCTTTCCTTTGGAGAAAGAACTGGTATTTGACGCAAACTGCTCGGAAGATGAATATGTTTGGAACAGTTCCCCAATCTATTTTTACAGTATCGAGTTGAAAGCGCCACTTGCATTCATGGAGCAAGGTGAATTATTTTTTGATGATCGAGTAATAGATTATAATTACTGCACGGGACTAATTGCAAATAGCGATCTACCAGATACAGAATCTGGAAAAGAGATGAAGCTTGAACTAAAAGTAGCAGATTTCAATTACCGCTGTTCTATACCTACGTATGCTTTTAGATCCCTTAAATTTATCAGGTTTAATTTGAACTTTAAAGATCCTTCGAAATCCTGTAATATCACCTATTTTGGCAACAATGGATCAGAAACGATGTTTAATATTGACGGGAATTATAGCACAATTAGCTATAAAAGAAAACGTTGTGATCAAGAACATACTCAATGGTTAGAAATTGTTCAGACAGAAGGCGAGGGAGGATATCCTGAAGATTGGTTGGCGCATAGTAATACCCTGAATGGGAAGTTTAATGCATTTAATGGAAAATATAGTGCCGCGTTAAATGGAAAAGATTCTATTGCGTTTGAACTAAAAGATTCCACTGAACTTTTATTGCAGGTTTACCATAAAGAAGCGGTAACGCGGGTAGAAAAAGGAAGCTGGGTTTATCATAAAGATCAAAATACGATAGAAATATTTTTTAAAAATAGAATCCTATTCACGCAGAATAGCGATACCTTAAACCTTGCTCATTTTGCGCTTTTACCCAATGAAAAGAACACTTCTAATTTATCGCTAAGTACCTACAGGATTCAAGCAGGAAAAGTTAAACCCTTTGAGTTGGTAAAGCTTAACCATCATGCGCGTTAAGTATTCACGATACGGTCAGCAGCGTTTAGAAGCGCAAATGGTTAGTCATAATAAATTAAAATGTTCTTAATGAAATCAATACGATATATCTTTGCTCTATTTAGTTTTTGCTTTTTAGTTGGGCAAACTTCCTTTGGGCAAACGGATCAGAAGATAGCAACGCCCTTCGAGTTTCAGTTTGAAGAAAAAACGCTACGTGGCTTAATTGAAAAACCAAAGGATAAAAAATCTACGGCTATCATAATCCTCATTCCAGGATATGGTAAGACTAATTTTGTAGAAGGTCAATGGTTCTCTCGGCTCCGAGACCAGCTAGTTGCCACCGGATTAACGGTTTGCTTTTGGGATAAAATGGGCTGTGGGAATAGTGACGGAGTCTTTAATGCGCAACAGCCAGTCGAAAATTCTGCGGAGGAAGCTATTGCTGCCATCCGAGCGATCCAAACTTTAAATTTGCCCGCCTCAAATAAAATAGGACTTTGGGGAATCAGTCGTGCGGGTTGGATTTGTCCACTGATTAATGCCCAATTTCCAATTGATTTTTGGATCTCGGTGAGTGGGACCGATGATCAGGAAAACTTTGGTTACTTGTTAGCAGAAAATTTAAAGATTGCGGGAAAGCAGGAAACAGAAGTTGAAGTTTTAGCTCAAGCCTGGAAGGAAGGACACCAACTTTTTTGTACGCAAGCTAATTTTGAAACCTATCTAAAAGCGATTAAACCTTTAAGTCAAGACAGTACGTCTAGGAAACTCTTTGGATATAAAAACGAAACAAAAATTACCGATGCTGCTCGGGAAGCCTATACCTTAAATCAAAAAACCTACACGAGCAAAGGTCATTTTGACGAAGAAAGTGGTTTGTGGGTTTACCTCAAGGATTTTGACAAAATACTATTAGAAATAAAATGTCCCGTGCTTGCCTTATTTGGAGCAAATGATTCTCAAGTTGATTGGCAAAAAACAAAAAAGCTATACGAGCAAACCATAGGCTTGGATGCTAATTCCATCTTAACGACGAAGGTCTTTCCGCAATGCAATCATAGCTTACAAAAATGCATTACCTGTGCCTATCAAGAAGATTTATCTGCCTCAAACTGGGATGCTTGTAATGGTTATTATGCAACGATGAAAGCTTGGTTGAAAGATCAGGGAATTATTGAAGCATCAGATAAATAACTTAGAGGGTTTTAAATGTGAACTTGTTATAACCTCATTTTAAAACAAGTTCGTAAAAAGTTAATGACCAAAAGAAACTAAAACGTTTTATTCTTGGTTACAGCAAGAAAGTCATGCTATCAAAGAAATTGTTTAAAACAACTTCAGTAGTTAACAACTTCGATGAATGAAAATCAAAAATAACTATTGTAATGTTTAGTACCATAATCAAAACAGAAAGGTTGCTCCTCCGACCTTTCGAGCGAAAAGACATCACACCAACCTTAGCGATGGAACAAAATCCAGCGATTAATCAATATACCAATGATGGCGGAATCAAAACCCGAGCAGCAGTAACCGAACTACTTGAAACTTTAATTGAGGTAGATTACCAAGAATATGGTTTTGGTAGATTTGCGTTAGAATGGAAAGCCACGGGAGAATTTATTGGTTTTTGTGGATTAAAATTCTTAAAAGTATCCAACGAAGTCGATTTGGGATATCGCCTGAAAATGAAATATTGGGGCATGGGATTAGCAACGGAGGCTGCGCAAGCGTCGGTTAAATTCGGATTTGACGATTTGCAATTAGAAAAAATAGTCGCTTTTATTCTACCAGAAAATAAGCAATCTCAACGAGTACTTGAGAAGTTGAATTTTGTATGGGAGGAAGCGTTTGTGGAAGATGGAGCGTTGATTCACAAATTTGAATTGCGAAGGTAGAAACTTTACCTGGTAATTTATGGGCTTTTTTCTTAATTATCGTATTCTTCTATTTTTAGTGCTAAAATATTACCCTTTAGGTAGACTATTGATAGACCTTATACTGAGAAAAGAGTAGTTCTTTTTCCCCACAAAGGGGTAGGAAATCTATTTCTTATTATCCTACATTAGAGTTTTAACCAAAAAACTTTATCATGGAAAAACTTCAAGTATTAGATGTATTAAAAAGATGCGAGGATTTAAAGGACATTAACAAGGAAGATCTATTAAGTTTAATGAAAGTTGGCGAAATAGAGGTTTACCGGAAAGGAGAAGAAATATTTACGATTAACCACAAAGGCGAGAATTTTTTTGTTGTCCTTGAAGGAAGACTTCTTCTCAGGCTAAAAAATAATAAAGGGAAAGAGTACATTAAAAGTCAATTGTTTGGAGAGGTCGCTATCCTAGGAAATACTTACCGATTTGGGACTGTTAGAGCTGTAGAAGAATCTATGTTACTCGTTTTTAATAGGAATAAACTATTTAATTCTAAAATACTCTCAAAAGATTTAGTTTTAAAATTAGTATTAGCACTTACTAAAAAAATAGTTGCGTATTTTGATGAAGATATTTTAATTTCTAGTAAAGAATCAATCAAAAAAGGGGAAAATGATTTCATTGAATTTAAAGGTTCGATTTCAAAGGTGCATAGAAGTAGTATCGTTAGGGCACTTGTTGCATTCATGAATTTGAATGGAGGAACTATTTTCTGTGGAGTGGAAGATGATAATGGTAAAATCGTTGGTTTGAAAAATACTTTAAAGGAAATTGACGAATTCAAGAAAATGATTTTGGGAGAAGCAAGAAGAAAAATCGGTTTTGTTATTACTAAATATATATCATTTGATATTGAGGAAATTGATGGTAAGAATATTTTAAGAATAGATTGTGACTCTTCCCAAACGCCTGTTTTTTATAAAGAAGTCAATAACACTACGGGGGAAGAAAAAGAGCTTTTTATTGTTCGAACCGGACCGCAGAATATGAAAATGAAGAAGACTAGAGATGTCATTAATTATGTACAAGAACGATATAGGAATTAAATAAAGTTTATGATCAAAAAAATGTTCCCCGAAATCGGAGAAGTATTTCAAAAGCCCAACCAAGACTTGGAAAAATATTTCTTCCCAATTTGTACCGTTGACTTAGCAAAGATAAATCCGAAATGGGAAGGTACGATTCCTTTTTTACTGTTCAACGAAGATCCTTATAATGAAAAAACAACTAAATACTTCAATCGCTATTGTAAGGATAATACGATCGGCTTTGCGGTAAATAATGGAAAGGTAGCGCTGTTGACCAACCTAAAGTTTATGAGCGTTAGCAAAAAGTGGAAGGAATGGTTGAAAAAAACTAAAAAAGGATATCAAAATTCTAAAGAAGAGTTTATCACAAAGCAAGCTCGCTTCAATTATCAATCCGCCATTGAAGTGGGAGGAAAGCCAGATTGGATGCAAGGAAAAGCAACGCCAAAAAACAAAAAAGGTAAAAAATTAAAGTTTATCGGTCAATTTGACTCTACTGATTTCGCGAGCGACTTCTGTGGAAAAGAGATCTACGTTTTTTATGACCCTAAAGAAAAAATTATTGTGCATCGATATCAGGTTCATTAAGAATCTCCCAATCATTTGGAAGCAAATTTGATCCTTAAATAAATTAATCAGAACTGATCCAATTGTTCTTTTGAAAATATCTCAATTGATTTTGGTATCTTGAATCAAAAAGGATTGAATAAAAGTAAGGAAATGTAATTATCTCAAAAAATGAATAAACTGTTATTATTACTTACCAGCTTATCTTTTACGATATCAGCAAACCTATTTGGGCAAACCGAAGTAGCGGTAGACACTATAATTAATCAAATACCCACTTGGACAAAAGAAAAACGTTCACATCCACTTAAAAAAATGACAACAGCAGAAAAAGATAGTTTATACGCGGCAGCACGAAGCTGTGCTCAACTCAAGGATGACGATGGAAAAATAGCGGAGTTGATTGCTCAAGGATTAGAGGTGAATCGAAAGGATGAATATGGCTATTCCTTGTGCCAAAGAGCCATTTTTGGTGCGGTTAACTATAGTGCTTTATTTGCACTTTGGGAAGCAAAAGCAAGCGCACCAACCGCCTACATAGAAAATATATTTGATCAATTTGAAAAAGGGAAAACTGCAAGTGATCTTTATCAAGCAGAAAAAGAGGCGAAAGATGAAAAGCATCGTAAAGTACCAGACCTTACCAGTAACTTTTCGATTCAAAAGTTAAAAATAGCAAGCACTTTCTTTGAAATAACGGAAGCGATTGAAGACGTGCAAGATTCAGAAATAGAATTAACCATCAACTTGATGCCTTTTTTATATGATGAACATTATACCGAAACAACGTTGCAATTCCTTGGCTTTTGTAATCCAGCCTTAACGCGAAAAATATTTTCTAAAGAGGGTTACGAATTTCAAGAAGAAGAGATCGACCCCGCTTCTATTTATGTTGAAAATGTACACAATCTAGTTGAGCTAAAAAAGCTAGTGATCAAGGCAGAAAAAGATTTTTATCTCATTAAAGCAGATTTATTATTTGATTTTGAAGGGGAAAGAACGAGCTATAAAAACCAAACTATTCACTGGGAATTTAAAACGAATAAAATAGCAGAATAAGTAGACGCTATTCTATCCTAAAATTTTAAACCTTGGAAAACGTTAAATCAATCCTACGGCTAAGTTTATTTTTCTTGCTGAGTTGGAGCAACCGACAAACTAAAAGTTGATAGACTAGACGTGCCATCGTAGCAGGAAAAGTCCAAGATTCCTTGTGAATATCTAAACCAATTAATAACTTTGACCTAACAGTTAGAATCGACTTCTGTGATCAAGAAATCTTTCTCCTGCCCGTACGGCTATATTGCAAACACTTCAGATCGCAAATTAAAACTTGTGAGGAATACCACCTAAATGCCAATAGAAATAGACACGAATAGCTGTAAAAAATGTCATCAGAAGCTAACTGGTCCTTATTGTGCAAACTGCGGTCAAGCACAGCAGTTAAAAAGAATAAATGGATCGTTTGTAGTGGGAGAGATCGGAAGTGTCTTAAACTTTCAAAAGGGAATTCTTTTTACCTTAAAAGCTTTATTGTTCCAGCCCGGTAAAAGCGTTCGAACCTTTATTCAAGAAGATAGAAACAGACTCGTCAAACCGATAAGTTTTATCATTTTAGGCTCTTTAATCTACACGATAGCACAACAAACTTTCCATTTCGAAGATGGTTACATCAACTACAATGATTTTGGGTGGGAGCACTCTAGTATTGGTTCCATCATGAAATGGGTCAGTAAAAACTACGGTTTTGTTAATATTCTGCTAGTAACTTTCGTTGCGCTTTGGCTGAAACTGTTTTTTAGAAAATACAACTACAACTTCTTTGAAATTCTCATTTTGTTATACTTCATTTTTGGCGTTCAAATGATCTTGTTTTCGATTTTTGGAATTGCAGGAAGTATGGTAAATATCAATTTAATTGATAATGGGGGAGCAATCCTGATTATGATTTACTTTTGTTGGGCAATTGGTCAATTTTTTGAAGGAAACAAAATAACAAATTTCTTTAAAGCCTTACTTAGTTATTTTTTGGGTTTAATATTTTTCATTGTAATCCTAATCATTGCTGGTTCTTTAATAGATTGGATGGTCAAATAAATGGATCAAGTTAATAAGTAAAATAATTTGTATTGGTACTTACTCTTAAATACGATAGATGATTAAGCATTTACAAATAAAGCTGAAGCAACAAAATTTTGGATTGCTCCGTTTAATCGAAACGCAGGAAGAATTTTATAAGAAAATGATGATTGGTGGACTGCCACTATTTTCAGAGTTCGCGATTAAGTTGACACCAAATGGTATTGATAAAATCAATATTATAATTGAAGCCGAGGAATCCTTTCACATTGATACCATTGCCAAAGGTGTTGGTAATGCACTAGATTCGATCCTTGCGACGATTAATTATTATGGAATTGGATTTGCTGGTTTTGACCTGCAGCTTAGTTGTGGTAGATTCCATCCAATTGATTCTAGACCGATTGGCTATGAATTACCCGTAAAGGAAATTATCTTGCGTTTGATCGCAACAAATCACTTTGAAAAATCCATCGTTCGATTTACGGCTAAAAATAAACTTTTCGAAAGCTTTAAAACGGAACAAGAAAAGCAATATAAATACTTTGAAAGAGATATTAGTATATCCCTTCCTTTTCAGTATCCAAAGTCCTTGGCGATCAACGGACATTGGAAGACTAAAGCCATCTACGGCGATAGCCCTGAAGATAACAAAAAAGGAGTTTTAGCCATCGAAATTGAGGGCAATAGTAAAGGCTATAAAACCAATGAAATCGCCATAAAATTTGAGGGCACGATTAAACCCGCATTAGTCAATGCTCTTGTCGATCAATGCAAAACAGTCATTCGTTTTGTCTACCAACAAAAAATGAATTTGCGAGGAATGAATATCACCATCGCCGTTCAAAATGAATGGGATAAACATTCGATTAGACAAATGAAATTGGAACCGCTTGCGTGGGTGATGAAGAGTATCTTATTTCATCGAGATAACTTTGAACTAACGGAAGAAAAGTATTTCAAAAAAGTTACGTGATTTAAATGCTCAGACAAAACGGTTTACTAAACAGATCAAGCAAAAGAAAATGAAAGATAAACAAGCGTTGATTGAAGTTATTAAAAAATATGTAGTAGAACCGTATCGGAGTTCCATGATTAAGGAATTGAAGCCTGCCATTAGATTAAGAACAAAGGGAGAAGCCTGCCCTAAAATTGGGGGTACGAAATTGGGTGGATGTCCAGATTTGCCCACGCGGATAAATTGGGCTAAAAACGAAAAAGATGGACAGTATTTCAGTTTTTTAGGACAAATTAACCTTAAAGAAACCAAGGCATTTGATCAACTTAATTTATTGCCTTCCAAGGGAATGTTGTATTTCTTCTACAATTTAGATTCAGGAGACGAGGGAAGTGTGATTTTTTCAGTGAAAGAAGAAGACTTAAAGAAAGGTGTTCCTCCAACTGAATTTACGGAAAAGAAAAAGACCTTCTGGCAAAAAATATTTAACAAAAAAATATCGCCACGTATCTTAAAAGAAAGTACCGTTGAGCTTGAACCAGCTTATGATTTTCCTGGTTGGGATGCTTTAAGATTAGAGCGAATTTACCAAGCAAGTCAAACGGACATTAAACCAATCGATGCCTTCGACGAAGCAATTTTTGACGCTAAATATGAGGATGGAGAATCAGAAACAACTTCCAATCATCATTTGTTAGGTCCTTATCAAGGGATTCAACACGAATCTTATGAGTTGAATTTTGTTTCAATCAAAGATTTTCAGCAAGTAACGCTCGCCGAAATAGATCAAGCCTTGGAGTGGAAACTATTGTTACAGATAGATTCAGACGATCTGCTCGAACTCAGCATTGGAGACTGGGGAAGAGTATATTTTTTTATCTTAGCAGAAGATTTAAAAAACTTGAATTTTGATAATATCAGAATTCAAGCAGATTGCTATTAAGAAGACAGAAAATTAAGAAATTAAGAAAAAAATAAGAACATGAAATTATCAGCATTTAAAGCCATTGTAAAAAAACTTGACGTCGTGAAATTTGACTTACCAAACGGCGAATCAATTCCAAATCATTATCACATCACAGAGGTTGGTTCGATTACCAAGAACTTTATTGACTGCGGAGGGACGATAAGAATGGAGAAAGTGGTAAATTTTCAATTGTGGTATTCGGATGATGTTGATCATCAACTCAAACCAGAAAAGATACTAGCAATCCTTAAATTGGCAGAAGAACAACTAGGTATTGAGGACGCTGAAATTGAAGTGGAATACCAAGCAGCAACCATCGGAAAGTACGGTTTACAATTCAAGGATAATAATTTTGTTTTGACAAACAAAATGACCGATTGCTTAGCGCCAGACAAATGTGCTGTTCCAGCAAGTAAACCCAAATTGAATCTTGCTGATTTGGTCGTAAAATCAAATAGTTGTGATCCCGGAAGTGGCTGTTGTTAGGCGAAGTGTGTAAAAAAGTAAGCCTTAAGTAACTTGCGCTATCTTTTGAACAGTCTCTTCGTTGCTCAAAGTCTTCCTAAGCAAAGACTTAGGAAGGCTTTCGCGCCTCAATACTGTCCAAAATCTAACACAATTTAATGGTAAAATAATTTTGCAAACTACTTAAAACAGAAATGAACTTAGGTAAAGCATTGATAGCAAGCTTATTTTTTTTGGGATGTGCTAGTTCCAAAAAAGGCCTAGTGTCTTACCAAACTAGCATTTTAGAAAACTATGTTTTTGTAGACGAAGGATACACTATTCTAGGACAAATGACTAGCTCACCACATAAAATGAAGTGGAAAGATTCAACGGTGTATTGGTATGTTGATGACATCAAGATGCTAAATCAGGTAAAAAAGGAATGGACTTTTACGAGTGCTGCGGTGGATACAGTGAAGAAGTCTCGGCATCATATTTTGATATGTAGAGAAGGGAGAGAAATAGACTATTTTAACCACGCCATCGACTTGAGTCAAGGTAAGACTAAGCAATATCTCGATCAAGGTAAATTCAAAAACGCTATATTTAAAACCGTTTCATTCAACACATTAACTTCCGCCAGAGCTTATCTCGACCGTATCCTTTTGGATGAAAATTTACTGTGTGTAGACAATCCACACTTACTAAATTTTGAAGGTAGCTTTAATTTTGAGTATAACTGTCTGGATGGTCCATTCGGTAATTGTTTGGATTATTCAGAAGAAACGATCGCTTTCCTTACGGAAAAAATAAGCCGCGAATATCCAAATGAAACGTTTGAATTAAAGAACAACGGTGGAACGAAGTTTGAAATGTTCGTCCAGATAAAATGTAATTATTCCTTGAGTGAAAAGTTTGACTTATATTATCGCGTAAATAATGTTAAATGGGTGCCGTATCTTTTACAGCTTCACGCTTTTTGGAAAGAATAAGATTTAGCGACTAGCGATGTCGTTTGATGAAAAGCAAAAGGAGTTGTAACAATTCCTAATTATAAAGTTGATGAAAAGAGAAATAAAACTCCCTGCCTTAGTATGCTATAGCTTCATTTGTTTTGGAATGATTTATTTAGCTAATAATATATTCCTGGGCTTCAACTGGAATGCGACCACGGGGATTGTAGTAGAAGTTAAGGCTCGGCCCGAGAAAAAAAATCAATTTTATCCAATCGTGGCTTTTACCAATCACTTAGGAAAACAATCAAGCGCTACTATTTTGCAATCTTCCAATCGTTTTTTTTACCAAGAAGGAGAAGAAATTCCTATTTTGTACAACCCTGAAGACTCCAGTGAAGCGAGGATTAATTCAATGGGATGGCGCTATGGGTTTCCAATTTTTTTCGCGCTGCTTGGTTTTATTGCACTTTACCTCCCTCCTGATTTTTGGCAGGTATCGTAAATTTATTTTAAAAAACTTCCTAAAATACTTAGCATGAAAAATATTTTTTTACAAGTACTTTTATTATTTTTAATAGCAATAGCTTTTTCAAGCCAAGCGGTTGCCCAAAACAGAAACTTCACTACCAGTCTATCCTTGGGCATTGGGAGTTCTGGGTTTGATTTAGAGGAAAGTGTAGTAGGAGACGCTAAGCGTATTTTTTACCCAATGGGCGGAATTCAATTTCAAAAAAGATTAAGTCCAAAGTGGGCATTAACCGTCTTTCCAAATGTTGGAATGTCTGGTAATGAAAGGGAGTTCACGCTTTCCGTAGGTTCGCTAGAAAATCAAACAATAAAATCTACCTCGGCTTTTCTCAATCTTGCGGTGCACCCTAAGTATTTTTTTAATAAACTATTTTATCTTTCTGCCGGTCCCGAGCTTTCTTACTTATTGTGGAATTATGGAAGTGCTTATAACGGAGACGAACGGATTTACAACGTAAAAGAGACTAATTTTTTTAATCGGGTAAACCTTTTAGTATCTTCCTCGGTAGGCATTTCTATGAAAGTAGCGGAATCCAGAAAAAATGCTCCCGTACAAATTGATGCGTTGTGGTATTTAGAATTTCGCTTCAAAAAAGGACTGACCAATATACTTAATCAGGAAGCCTTAGGAACCGATAAAACCACGAGTATTATCGCCTTTGAATTGGTAACTGGAATTTCTTTCGCTTCAAAAAAGTAAAAAGCTGAAATCATTCCTCAATTCGCAGCGTTTAACTTTAAGTTGCGGAAACGAAAATTAGATTCTTTAGGAAATCCTAAACTGCAAAAACGGAGGCATGGTTTACGCACTTTTTACCAAAGAAATCTTGATGGAGTGCGTCTGCTGCTGCTCTTCCTTCTGCGATCGCCCAGACAACTAAAGATTGCCCCCGACGCATATCTCCCGCTGCGTACACATTTTCGACGGAGGTACGATAGTTCTGAGTTTCTACGTTACCCCGTTGGTTCAAGGCTACCCCTAATTGATTTAACAAACCTTCTTTTTGCGGATGTACGAACCCGATGGCTAAAAATGCACGTTCGCACGGAATAATCTTTTGAGAATTGGGAATCTCCATCAGCTTATTATTCCCATTTTCTCCTTTTTTCCAAGTTACGTTTACAATTTCTATCCCAGATAAATGCACACCATCGGCTGCGATAAATCTTTTTGTGAGAATTGCCCACTGGCGGTCGCATCCTTCTTCGTGAGAAGAACTTGTACGCAAAACCATCGGCCAGTTCGGCCACAAATCATCAGTTGCTCGCTGGGTTGGTGGCTTCGACAATAATTCGATTTGGGTAACTGATTTTGCCTTGAGTCGTTTAGAGGTGCCTACGCAATCTGCACCAGTATCTCCGCCGCCGATGACGACTACGTTTTTGTCAGTCACCTCAATATTAGCTGCTTCGTTTAATATTTCTCCCGCGACCATTCTATTTTTTTGCTCTAAATAATCCATCGCATAATGAATGCCTTTAAGATTTCTACCTTTAATCGGTAAATCTCTCGGAATCGTTGCACCACCAGTTAATACCACCGCGTTGTATTTTTCTAATAGTTCATCTCCCTGAAGATCATAACCGACGTTGACTGAGGTCTGCATAGCAATTCCTCCTGCTTTCATCACGGCAATTCTACGATCAATAACATCTTTCTCTAATTTAAAATCAGGGATACCATATCTTAGTAAGCCTCCAATTTTATCATTTCGTTCGTAAAGCGTAACCGAATAACCCATTTGATTTAACTGATCTGAACAAGCCATTCCTGCTGGACCAGAACCCACCACGGCTACAGAAATGCCATTGGGTTTAATATTTTTTGGAGCTTGTACCCAACCTTCTTTAAAGGCACGTTCAATGATTGACTTTTCGATATACTCGATGGTGACGGGATCACTATTGATATTTAAGACGCAGGAAGCTTCGCAGGGCGCAGGACAAATTCTACCGGTAAACTCTGGGAAATTATTTGTAGCAGACAGAATTTCGTAGGCGAGTTTCCAATCTTCTTTATGGACCGCTTTGTTGAAGTCTGGAATTATATTACCAAGAGGACATCCTTGGTGACAAAATGGAACGCCACAATCCATGCATCGTGCAGATTGCTGCGTCAGCAGATCTTGCTGTGAAGGAAGATAGAATTCCTTGAAATGACCAATTCTGTGATCCACGGCTTCTTTGGTCGGCAGTGCTCGATGGTATTGCTGAAATCCTTTTTGGTCTTCCATATTTTTTCTTTTTTGATCGCCTTGTGGCTCGAATAAAATTTGAATAAATTGAAGTTGTTTTAAAGTAGTTCTGCGTCCTGACCTATAAGCATTTATATTCGCTTGCTAACATCGTTTTAAGACAACTTTATTAAGCAATTGCAGATTGAGTTTTATTTTTAGCTAAAATAGCCTTCAATTCTTTTGGAAAAATCTTGACAAAATTAGATTGCTCCGTTTTCCAGTTACTCAAAATGTTGAATGCTGCTTTGCTGGAAGTCATTTTAAAATGTAGTTTTATCTTTTGCTGAATCCACATTTTATCTTCTTCATCAAGGGATTCGATCAACACCATATCCTGATTAATATGAGCTAGTAAATTATCTTGATTGCGATAAATAAATGCAAATCCGCCACTCATTCCCGCCGCAAAATTCCTTCCTATTTTGCCCAATACGACAACGCTACCACCAGTCATGTATTCGCAACCGTTGTCACCAATTCCTTCAATGACCGCATCGGTACCACTATTGCGCACACAAAATCGATCTCCTGCAAGACCTTTGATTAAGACGGTCCCCGCAGTCGCTCCGTATAAAGCAACATTCCCTACAATAATATTTTCTTCCGGAGGATAAACACTATCTCGATCTGGGACTAGGCACAGGTTTGCCCCGCTAAGACCTTTACCAAAATAATCGTTAGCTTCTCCTTCCAAAAAGAAACTTAGTCCTTTCGCCGCAAAAGCTGCAAAACTCTGTCCCGCACTTCCTCTAAATTGAAGCTTGATACTATCTTCTGGTAATCCTTGAGAGCCGTATCTTTTTGCTATTTCGTGAGAAAGCATTGTACCTACCGCACGATTGGTGTTTTTTATTTCATAAACCTCATTCAGTTGACTATCCCTAGGACAAGTCCAATCTATTTGCTGGATTATGCTTCGGTCAAGGACTGCATTTAATTCGTGATCTTGCTGTTTGGTCGCGTATAAACTTTGATTTTCTCCGGGATCAAACTGGTATAATAGTGTTTCTAGGTTGAGGTTTTTTGTTTTCCAATGTTTGTCAATTTTATCTATTGTTAATAAGTCCGTCCTACCCACTAAGTCGTTTACCGTTCGTACCCCAACCGTTGCCATGATTTCTCGCAAGTCTTCCGCTAGGAAATAGAAGTAGTTGACCAAGTGTTCTACCTTTCCGGTAAATTTTTTACGGAGTGTAGGGTCTTGTGTCGCAATTCCTACGGGGCAGGTATTCAAATGACATTTACGCATTAGAATGCAACCTTCTACGACGAGAGCAGCGGTAGCAATTCCCCATTCTTCTGCACCTAGCATCGTCGCGATCGCCAAATCTCTTCCCGTCCGTATTTGTCCATCTGCTTGTAGCACAACCCGATCTCTAAGTTTATTTTTAACGAGCGTTTGATGCGTCTCCGAAAGTCCTAACTCCCAAGGAAGCCCCGCATGACGAACGGAACTGAGTGGAGAAGCCCCCGTTCCACCATCTGCACCACTGATTAAAATATGATCCGCATGAGCTTTCGCAACGCCAGAAGCAATAACGCCAACACCAGCTTTTGAAACAAGCTTGACACTAATTCGAGCCGCTTGATTTGCATTTTTTAAATCAAAAATTAGTTGAGCAAGATCTTCTATGCTGTAAATGTCGTGATGTGGGGGAGGCGAGATCAGCCCAACACCCGGCGTACAGTGTCTAACCTTTGCAATATTTTTATCTACTTTATGACCCGGAAGTTGACCACCTTCTCCAGGCTTCGCTCCTTGCGCCATTTTTATTTGCAATTCTTTCGCATTGGTTAGGTAATTAATCGTCACCCCAAACCGCCCCGAAGCAACCTGTTTGATAGCAGATTTCATACTGTCTCCTTCCTTCAATACATCGAATCTACGTTCGTCTTCGCCACCTTCACCACTATTACTTTTTCCACCAATTCGGTTCATTGCAATGGCTAAAGTACTATGTGCTTCCTGGCTAATCGAACCAAAAGACATCGCCCCCGTAGCAAAGCGTTGCAGTATTTTTTCTACTGGTTCTACTTCTTTCAAAGGAATGGCTTGGCTTCCTTTCTTTATTTTTAAAAATGACCGCAAGGTGCTTGCATTCTTAGCAACTCGATCAATTTCTTTTGTAAATAACTTATAAGTTTGATATTGATTTAAGCGAGTTGCATGTTGCAACAAGTGGATAGATTGTGGATTGAAGAGGTGAAATTCTCCCGTTTTTTTCCATTGGTTAAAACCAAGATCTGGTAAGTAATAGTTGCTTTTTTTTGCAAATGCAAGTTTGTGTTTTACTTCAAGCTCCTTTTGTAAACCTTTAAAGCTAATACCTCCGATGCGGCTGATCGTACCTTTAAAACATTTATCTACTACCTTTTGACTGATTCCCAACGCTTCAAAAGTTTGTGCACCTTTATAAGAGTTGAGGCTTGAAATACCCAATTTGGACATTATTTTGAGCAGGCCTTTCTCAGCAGCTTTGAGGTAGGATTTTGTTAAAGTAGAAGCATTAATATGTCCCATTTTCCTAGCTAAAACTTTACAACACTCTAAAGTAAGATAAGGATAAATGGCATCGGCACCATAAGATAATAAGGTAGCAATATGATGTGTTTCCCAGATATCTCCTCCCTCAATAATCAGGGAAATTTTCTTACGCTTTCCACAAGCGATAAGAAAGTGATGGATACAGCCAACGGCTAATAAGGTTGGCATTGGGAGATGATCTTGATCCATTTTTCGATCACTCAAGCAAATGATATTGGAATGGAAAGCAGCCATTTCTACTTCGTTACTAATCCGGTTGAGTGCGGCTTCAATTCCTTCCGTTGGATGAAAGACTAGCGAGACTTTTGCAAAGTGGAATTTTTCTTTTTTGAGTCCTTGGATTTTTTCGAATACCTCCGTAGAAAGTAGGGGAGAGTCCAACCTCAGTACGGCAGCTTCTTGTGGGCGAATCGTAATTATTCTGCCAGTGCCTCCCAAGTAGGTTTGCAACGACATAAAAAATTTCTCCCGCAAAGAATCAATCGGAGGATTCGTAACTTGTGCAAATTGTTGTTTGAAATAATTGGCAGGATGCTGGGCAATCTTCGACAAAATCGCGAGCGGAATATCTGCACCCATTGAACCAATAGGTTCTTTAGCTTCCGTTGCCATGGTTTTAACAATTAGATCTTCATCTTCTTTAGAAAAACCAAATGCAATTTGTTTTTGATGTAACTCTTCTGAACTTACTAATATTTTTGATTTAGCACTATTATTTTCCAAGTCTTTGATATCAAGCGTATGTTTTTCGATCCACTCTTGATAAGGGAATTTTTTGCAAATGGTTTCTTTGACTTCTTCATCCGAAATAATCCTTTTTTTATTGAGGTCAATGAGTAATACTTTGCCGGGCTGAAGTCTAGACTTTTTAATAATCTTAGATTGATCCAAGCCTAAACAGCCTGCTTCGCTTCCCAGAATAATAATTCCATCTTCGGTAATCGTATACCTAGAAGGCCGTAGACCATTTCGATCTAGCGCGGCACCGACGACGGTACCGTCCGTAAAACAAATTGAAGCGGGACCATCCCAAGGTTCTAAGATTGCATCGTGAAATTTGTAAAATGCTTTTTTGTAGGATGGTAATGCTTCATCGTTTTGCCAAGCTTCTGGAATCATCATCATCATAGCGTGTGCTAAGGAACGACCACTGCGTAACAGAAATTCTAAGACATTATCAAAATTACCCGAATCCGAAATATAAGGATCGCAAATCGGTAAGATATTTTTAAGCTTAGGATCAAAGGTATCCGAAAGATGGAGTCTTTTTTCCCTAGCTTGCCACCAATTGATATTACCTTGAATGGTATTGATTTCCCCATTGTGAGAGATACACCTAAACGGTTGCGCGAGTTTCCACTTAGGAATCGTATTAGTACTAAAACGGCTATGTACAATGGCTAAAGCACTAGTATAAGATTGATCCTGTAGGTCTAAGAAGTAAGAACGGAGTTGAATAGCAGATAATTGACCTTTATAAACAATCGTTTTAGAAGAAAAAGAACTGATGTAAAAATCATCAATGAGTCTCGTATCCTGCTGATAAGCGTCGTTTAGGATAGATGATCTCAAGAAAAATAATTGATTTTCTAATACTTCTGCAGCATTCTTTTTTTTGAATTTTACGAACCACTGTTCCATCTCTGGCTCCGTCTCCAATGCCATTGAACCAAGTATTGAGTTATCTACAGGGACCGCTCTTTTCATGCAACCAACCATCCCGTAAAAGTGGATATGCTTTTTAATGATGGTCTCGCAAAATTGCTTTTTAATCGGATCTTTGGGAAAGAAAAACATACCGACGCCATAGTTGTTGGCCTCAGGGATATTTATGCCTGTGGCGCGAGCAATATTTACAAAAAAGTGATGTGGGATTTGGGTAAGGATGCCGGCGCCGTCGCCTGTGTTTTTTTCTGCCCCACAAGCTCCACGGTGTTTCATGTTTTCCAAAATGGTCAAAGCAGAATCGACAATATAATGACTAGGAGTAGCTTTTAGGTCGCATAGCAAACCTACACCACAAGCATCTTTTTCGAGTTCAGGTGTATAAAGCCCCATTCTTGGTTGCGCATCGGTTTTTTTTGTCATGACTATTTATTTTACAAAGTAATTTTTAGAAACTAACGCTACTTAGTTCTGGACTTTACCTTTCGACGAAGTCAAAAGCAGCAGCTCAGTTATTCTTTGATCATTACTTAGCAATGATCAAAGAATAACTGACTGGTTTAAGAGGCATTTTAACAAAGAGATTGTTTAATAGAGGCAAGTTTTCGGGAACTTAGCAGCTATTAGGATTTGGCGTTTGAAATGTTGTTAAATTCAAACAGTTTTTTAGGCGTAAGCGACCGTTTGGTGTTCCCCAATATCGAGTCCCTTGATTTCTTCTTCTTTCTCTACTCTAATTCCAACGGTTATTTTAAGGAGGAAAAATACGATAAAGGCAAAAAGGAAAGTAAAAGCACCAATGGCCGCAATCCCTAATAATTGAACCCCAATAGTGCCGACGCCTTCTTTATAATTGCCAAATAGGGCAACTGCGATTGTTCCCCAAATACCACAGACCAAATGCACCGAAGTTGCTCCCACAGGATCATCAATTTTAATCTTATCGAAGAAACCCACCGAGAGGGGAATGATTGCTCCCGCGATCAAGCCAATGAGCAATGCACTGGAAACGGCTACGCCGTCGGCACTTGCCGTTATTCCAACCAAACCACCCAATATGCCATTCAAAGCCATTCCTAAATCTAAAGAACCATATACAATCTTCGATACGATGATGGAACCGATGCACCCGGCAGCAGCAGCGACGGAGGTCGTCACAAAAACCAAGGAAACTAATCCCGGATCGGCAGATAAAACAGAGCCACCATTAAATCCAAACCAGCCAAACCAGAGTAAAAATACGCCCATGGTAGCTAGTGGCATACTGTGTCCAGGAATTGGCTTAATACCTCTTTTATTATATTTCCCTAGCCTTGGGCCCAACAAAATAGCACCTGCGAGTGCTCCCCAACCTCCTACGGAATGAACTAAAGTGGATCCCGCAAAATCGTAGAAACCTAGCGTGTGTAACCAACCAGAACCCCACTTCCAATATCCCGTAATGGGGTAAGCAATAGTTACAAAGAATAAGCAAAAAACTAAGAATGGGACTAATTTGATTCGCTCGGCCACTGCACCAGAAACGATGGTGCAACAAGTAGCGGCAAACATTCCTTGAAAAATAAAATCGGTGTAATAAGTATATTGTCCATCTGCGTAAGCGATTAATCCTGCCGCACCTTTTGGATTATTTAATCCAAAACCAGCAAACTCTAAATAGCCGCCGTCTACACCTGGATACATCAAACCGAAACCTACGAAGTAATAGGTCAACAAACCAATAGATACGATCAATATATTTTTGAAGAGAATATTGACTACATTTTTTCTTTGCACAAAACCGGACTCTAAAGTTGCAAAACCAAGATGCATCATAAATACGAGTACTGTAGCCATCATCATCCAGGTATTATTAGCTACAAATTTGGCCTCGTTGGCTGCTGTTAGTGCTTGTTGAGCGATGGTTAGTGGATCATTCATTTTTTCTCCTTTTTTACTTTGGGTTAAGAATTAATCGCTGCTGCACCAGTATTCCCTGTTCTAATATTGATTGTTTTTTCTAACTCAGTGACGTAGATTAAACCATCACCTTTTTCACCTGTTCGGGCAGCAGATTCGATGGCCGTAATGGCATCGTTGGCAAACTCTTCGCTGATTAAAATTTCTAATTTGATCCGAGCAATGTATCCAACATCATAAACGGTACCTCGGTAAGATCTACTTTCTCCTTTTTCGTGTCCATATCCTTTGACTTCATAGAAAGTGAAGAAATAGATTTTCTTTTCTGCCAGTGCCGCTACCACTTCTTCAAACTTGGAGGCTCTCACAATTGCTTCGATTTTTTTCATCTTGGTTTTGGTTTTTTGCTTTTCTTTGGTGATATTATCTAAGGTAAGTTTAGATTTACGCTTAAATATTTAATTTTATAAAAAAAATGTTACCGGTTAATTAAATAATTAACTAGTAAATTATTGATTAATAGCTATTTAGTTTAGATCTATTTGTTATGCCTATCTCACAATCAAATCAGGTTTTTAATTTAGTAAAGTCGCTTACCAAAGCGGAGAAGCGGAATTTTCGGCTTTATGCGAAGCGAATTCAAGATAATGGAGCGTTATTGTTTTTGCAGTTGTTTGACGTTATGGATAAGCAAAAAGTGTTGAAGGAAACGGAAATACTGACGCAACTCGGGCAGATTGGGAAGGGACAATTTTCTAACCTTAAAAGGCATCTCTATGCTCAAATTATCGCTAGCCTGAGAATGCTTCATAAAGAAAAACGAGCTAATTTTAAAGTAAGGGAATATCTTGATTACGCTTATATCCTCTATGGAAAAGGCTTGTATTTGCAAGCGCTTAAATTATTGCGAAAGGCGAGTATTTTGGCTAATAAACATCACCTGATTTATATGCAACTTACGATTGTTGAATTTGAAAAAACGATCGAATCTCGCCATATCACGCGTAGTGGTAACAATAAAGCGGAAATGCTCATCGAAGAGAGTGCTTTGATCCAAAGAGATGCCAACCATTTGGTTCGATTGAGTAATTTGCGAATCAAAATGCACGGTAAGTATTTGCAATATGGTCACGTTCGAAGCAGTAAAGAAGCCGCCGAAATTAGGGCGTACTACCACGAGCAAATCGACGAGATTAACCTAGAAGAACTTGGTCTGATGGAGCGTATTTATTACGTTCAATCTCGGGTTTGGTATAACTATATTCTACTGGATTTTCACGCTTGCATTAAATATGCAATAGCATGGACTGACTTGCTCCATCGGAATCCTAATATGATTGAGAGAGATGTTGATTTGTATATGCGGGGCTATCATTATGTGCTGACTGCGGCAAATCACATTAAGGATAAAGAAACACATTCTAAATACTTGATGAAATTTGAAGCTTTTAGAGAGGGTGCCTACGGTAAATTTAATACGAATTCCCAAATTTTGTCTTTTCTCTACGTTCATACTGGAAGGTTGGATAATATAATTTTGAATGGAAATTTTAACTTGTCAGAATCCATAATTCCCAAATCGCTTAATCGCATCCGACGCTACAAATTTATGCTGGACGATCATCGAATTATGGTATTTTACTTTAAATTTGCCTGGATTTATTTAGGCGCTGGAAATATTTCAAAAGCCTTGCGATATCTAAATAAAATTATTAATAATGAGCTCAAAAAACTGAGGGAGGATTTACAAAACTATGCTAGAATCTTGCAACTCATTTGCCATTATGAATTAGGGAGTTTTGATATCTTTCAATACTTGCTTAATAATAATTCCAATTACTTTGATCGTAAATCGGAACTTAATATTTTTTTACAAGAGACCATGAATATGTTTAATGAGTTGAAGTCAAAGGGAATATCGGATCACAAAATAGTATTTGAAA
This sequence comes from Saprospiraceae bacterium, assembly GCA_045110315.1. Lineage (GTDB taxonomy): Bacteria > Bacteroidota > Bacteroidia > Chitinophagales > Saprospiraceae > CALFBG01. Next base: position 16,204 of record JBGCFY010000102.1, on the reverse strand, counting down.
AATATTTGACCTCGTTCCTCAAAATTAAAGAGGATCCTTATGAGCGTCGAGCCTTTGTTTACCTCGATATTATTGCTTGGTTAGAGAGCAAGGTAAAAGGTATTAGTTTGCAGGCAGTCATTCAGGGTAAGCCGGGCTGGACAAATTCAAATCGCTAACCAAATAACTTTTCAAATAACTTTTATTATTGCTGCATTTTATATAAGCTGTTCTTAAAATTATTTGCTAGCTTCGACCACTTCTTTCAAAACCATCAGTGAATTTAAGGTTTCTGGAAATCCAGCGTAGACAGACATTAGTAGGATCACATCTTTTATTTCTTCTACTTTTAAGCCTAGGTTTAAACCTGCCTGAATGTGGAATTTCAACTGAGGAAGTGCATGGCCTTTTGTGGTTAGGGCTGCGATGGTGGCAATCTGTTTTTCTTTTGTGCTCAAGCTGCTTTTGGTGTGAATGTCCCCATAGGCAAAAGTCAAAATATAGTCTCCAAATTCAGGGGCAATTTCTTCTAAGCTGCGAAGGACTTTATTGATACCATTGCTATCTAACTTATTCAAAGCCGATAAGCCTTGTTCGTAACGCATCGCATTCGTCTGGCTAGCCTCAATTTTAGTTTGACCAAAACTGCTAAGCGAAATACATAGACTACAGCAAATTAGAAATAAATAAGTTAGGAGATTCGGTTTATAAAGTAGTTCCACCATCAATAATAATTTTTTCATTTCTAAGCACTAAAGATTTATCAGAGAGTAAAAATTCTACCATCGGAGCGATATCATCTGGCATCACAATTCTACCGATTGGAGAATGATTTGAAAAATGGGTAAGCAATTCTTGAATCGCTTCCTCACTCATACCCGATTTTTTTTGAATAGGACTTTTAGTGACGCCAGGGCTGATGATATTGACTCTTATTCCTTTGGTTGCCAGCTCGATATTTAATACCTTAGCAATCCCTTCTAGTGCGGCTTTGCTCGCGGTATAAGCGCTCGTCTGGGCAAAGGCTTTAAAAACGACGATGGAAGTATTGAGTACGACGCTTGCTGGATTTTTCAGTAAAGGAAGCATTTTTTGAATGGTAAAGAAAGCTCCTTTAAAATTGATGTCCATCGTTTCGTCAAAAATAGCTTCGGTAGTTTCTGTAAAATTGGCTGCTTTAAAAATTCCAGCATTGATGAATAAACCATTAAGTTTGGTATCAGCTAAGCTTGCTACCAGTTGATCAATATCAGAAAGTAGGGCAGTATCGCATAAATATCCGCTAGCCTTAGGACCAAGTTGCTGCAACGCCGTTGCTAAATTTGCTTCGTTGCGTCCCGTGATAATCACTTGATATTCACTTTTAAGTAAGTAAGCGGCACAGGAAAAGCCTATTCCAGAAGTACCTCCCGTGATAAGAATTGTTTTCTGATGCATAATTTTTTTGTACAAAACTATATTAATATTAATTTTCGGACAAGTACTTACTTTTTGGTAACTTACTTACTTATTACTCAGAATTACTGATCTTCAAGCAGTTAAAAAATGAAAATAATTGAAAAAAAATACGACGAAGCGCAAGAGTGCCCGATTACCATCTTCATGACGCAAGTTGGTGGTAAATGGAAGCCAGTGATTATTTGGTTATTGCTACGGAAAGAAGTTATGAGGTTTAATGAACTCAACAAGGCCATCAATGGGATTAGTCAAAAAATGCTATCGCAACAACTGAAAGGTTTAGAACAACAAGCACTCATTTTTCGAAAATCCTACCCCGTCGTTCCGCCCAAAGTTGAATACCGTTTGACAGATAAAGGAAAATCCTTAGAGCATATCCTTACTGAGATCATGCAATGGAGTAATGATCATTTACTTGCAGAGCCAAGTAAATCTTGTACCGAGTAAATATTTTACGACTATTGCTAGCTAGCTGATATTTTTAAAGTATTACCTGATGAATACAATGGTAGTTTTGGAAGGACGAAGGAACTCCAACTACCGCAAACGAAGCATTGGTGAATGATTTTGAAAATGGTAGAATCTATTACTAATCCTTCTTTGATTTCTATTTTATGGAACAACAGATTTCCCATACTAGAAAATCAATCACCAACGCACCGACAAATTTTCACCTATCTTATTTTTTTCTTATAAGAGGCGTAAAGTTTTCGGGAAGACTGAAAAATATCCCTATCTTACTGCTCTAAGCAACAACCTATTTAATACTACAAAAACATGAAACCACTATACGTCGCTGCCACTGGACAACACGTTGGAAAAACGACCTCTACCTTGGGTCTCGTAAGTAATATTTTATTGCAAGGTAAAAATGTTGGCTACTGCAAACCCGTAGGGCAGAGTCATCTCACGGTAGATGGACAAATTATTGATAAAGATGTTGTACTATTTTCGGAGATGTTGGACTTCAAAGTAGATGCAAGTATACATAGTCCCGTAGTTATGGGAAAAGGGGTAACCAAAGCTTACATTGATCATCCTGAGAATTTTAAATTTCACGAGCAGATCATTGCCAGTTCTAAAATTTTGACGGAGCGACACGAAGTAGTTGTCTACGAAGGTACGGGGCATCCCGGTGTCGGAAGCGTTGCTGATGTCTCCAACGCTCAAGTTGCTAGAATCCTTGATGCAGGAGTTTTGATGATTGCGGAAGGAGGAATTGGTAATACCATTGATCGGCTGACTTTGAGTATCGCACAATTTAGACATTTCAATATTCCAATTTTAGGCGTGATTGTCAATAAAGTCTTTCCCGATAAAATTGATCAGGTACAATATTACGTCGGCAAAAAATTAAAACAATGGAACTTGGATCTAATTGGAACTTTGCCCTTCGATAAACGGATGTCTTTTCCTCTGATGGAAACGGTAATGAGTGCTATTCAAGGTAAAATTTTATTTAATCAATTGAAACTGTACAACAGAATCGAACACATCGTAGCAGGTTCTCTGGTTAACGTAAAGGAAATTTCAACTTATAAGAATATGATGCTCGTGGTGAGCGCAAAGCGTTTAGACGAAGCCATTAAAAAGATTAGCTCAATTGCAAAAATCCAGAAACTGGAATCGCCATTGGCTGGAATTATCATTACTGGTGACGGCGTTCACGAAGAAGGTTTGAAAATAACCGAGCGTGCCCGAGAATACATTATTAAGCACGAAACGCCCGTTATCACTACTACTTTAGATACTTTTGGTGCAGTTGTAAAAGTTAGTCGTATCGAAGTAAAAATTAATACGCATACGCCTTGGAAAACTAAGCGGGCGATTCAGCTCATTCGAGAAAATGTCGATGTCGACCTTATCATTGATAAACTTTCAAAACTATAATTGTAGCCGTCATTTAAAATGAACTAGTAGTTGAATTGCACAGCTATTTTACACAAAAATACGACCGTTTAAAAAAACTAAAGCCGCCAGAATCTGATTGCTCAGAATTTGACGGCTTTGTACTATTATGAAAAATTAAAACTATTTACAATAAAAGAGGCAATTCTATCGGATAGAAAGTGATAGGATTGACCTTCGATGTAGTAAAAGTAGTAGATTTATACTAGTTAATCAAGAAAAAAGCGAATAGTTGTCAATTTTTAGACTAAAGAGTGTTCACTTTACCCTAAAAACTACTTTTTTGTGTACGGCTTGTTACCCCAAAAGTGTTTTTTTTGAATTGTTTAACCCCTAAAATTGTTGGAAAAAGCGTTTCAAAATGAGAAGTTGTTTTAAAATAGATCTTAATACCTAGAGCTAAAACATTGCAATCCAGTACTTCCCCTTATTTCTCGTCACCGCAGCTATGGCTGCATAAATGCTGAATAGAATTTACCGCTTGCGGATGGGATGCAAAAGAGCTTCGGAGTTTGCAAGTCCGTATAAAGTTTAGTTACGTTTGCGTATTATTTTTTTGCTCTACTAAGTTTTTCAGCGCCCGATTCATTTTTTCAAAATTGTTTTTCGTGTCGCGGAGTAGTTTTCCTCGGAACAGTGGAATTAAGATTCCAGAAAAGTTTTCGCAATGTATGAATTGTGTACTCCCATCAGAATTCTCATTTAATAGAAAGTGATGTGTGCCATCAAATAATCCTGTAAAGAATAAGTGACCCAACCATTGTAACTCCCTTGAAGTTTCTAACCGTAATATTTTTGGTTTAAAACGCATTCCTCCCGCGTTGATCTTGAGTGATTCCCCTTTGGCTAAAGTTCCACTGACTTCCGTCAAAAAGGGATTCCAATTGGGGTATTCTTGAAAATTAGTGAGGACGTCCCACACTGCACCGGGGCTTGCTTTGATTTGAATTTGTGTGCTGATTTTGGCTTGAAACATTTGATTTGAATTTGAAGAATGATATTGTTTTTTTTGATAAAACAAAGATCAAGCTTCTAAAGCAAGTTCGCCTTGACATAGATCAAGAATTGAGTTTAAGCACTAAGATTTTTTCTAATTCGACTAAATGTTTCGGGAGTCATACCAAGCATGGAGGCAAGATAATGGAGTGGAACATGATTAAATAGGGTAGGACTTTCTTGAAAAAGCTGTTCGTATCTTTCCTGTGCAGACATAGAAAGAAAGGAAAATACTCGATTTTCTAATGTAATAAAACAGTGGGTAAGAAATTGTTTTTCAATTTGCGGCCAAGTGGGAAGTACCTCGTGAATTTTTTGATAGTGATCAAAAGAAATACTGAATAGCTCAACGGGCGTCAAGGCTTGAATTTGCCACCTGGCAGGAGTTTGTAGAAGAAAACTGGCCAAGTCTGTAACGAAGTAATCGCGCTCCGCGATCCATTGGGTAACCTCTTTATCTTCGACTTGTGCAGAAATTCTTAAATAGCCCGATTTCACGAAACTCATTTTCCGACAGTATTGGCCTTGTCGGACAAAAAAATCTCCTTTTTCAAGTTGTTCCGTTACAAATAATGAACTCAATTCAGGAAGCTGATCGGATTGCACCCCAAAATAAGTTTGTAAATACTGTTGGAGCGGAGCCATTAGTCAATTTGCATTTCAGGAATGTCTCCTTCAATAATTAGCCTTCCTTCCGTAGCTGCTTTAATCGTTTCTACGGAAACACCAGGTGCTCGCTCCAATAATTTAAAGCCATTTGGCGTGATATCTAATACTGCTAAGTTCGTAACTACTTTTTTGACACACGCCACGCCCGTTAACGGTAAAGTACAGTGTTTTAAGAGTTTTGAAATGCCTTTTTTATTGGTGTGCATCATCGCCACGATGATATTATCCGCGGAAGCCACCAAATCCATCGCGCCTCCCATTCCTTTGACCATTTTGCCAGGAATTTTCCAGTTGGCAATATCTCCGCGATCAGAAACTTCCATCGCACCGAGTACTGTAAGTTGAATATGCTGACCACGAATCATGGCAAAACTCGTAGCAGAGTCAAAAATAGAAGCGCCGGGCATTGCCGTTACGGTTTGCTTACCCGCGTTGATAAGATCCGCATCTTCTTCGCCTTCAAAAGGAAAAGGGCCCATTCCTAAAATACCATTTTCGGATTGAAACTCAACGCTGATTCCTTTGGGAATATAATTCGCAATTAAAGTAGGAATACCAATTCCCAAATTAACGTACCAGCCATCTTGTAATTCCTGCGCGATCCGTTTCGCAATACCTGTCTTATCTAACATGAAGATTAATTTAAAATTTTAAAGATCAGTATACTCTAACAACTGTAACCAATAGCTTAAGATCGAGGACGAACCGTTCTTTGCTCAATGCGCTTTTCGTAATCCGTGCCTTGGAAAATTCTTTGTACAAAAATGACAGGCGTATGAATATTATTTGGATCTAACTCCCCGGGTTCTACGAGCTCCTCAACTTCCGCTATCGTAATTTTTCCAGCCATCGCCATTAGCGGATTAAAATTGCGTGCGGTTCCTTTGAATACAAGATTTCCAAATCGATCGCCTTTCCAAGCCTTCACAATCGCAAAATCTGCCGTTAGCGCATGTTCTAAAATATGTGCTTTTCCATTAAAATATCGAACTTCTTTTCCTTCGGCTACTTCGGTTCCGAAACCAGCTGGCGTATAAAACGCAGGAATCCCAGAACCACCCGCTTGACAACGCGCCGCCAAAGAACCTTGTGGAATCAGATCAACTTCTAATTCCCCACTAAGCATTTGCCGCTCAAATTCGTCGTTTTCTCCCACGTAAGAAGAAATCATCTTTTTGATTTGCCGCTTTTGGAGCAACAAGCCTAAACCGAAATCGTCAACGCCTGCATTATTAGAAATACAAGTCAAACCTGTAACGCCTTGCTGGACAAGCGCACTAATACAATTTTCAGGAATCCCACAAAGACCAAAACCACCCAACATCAAGGTCATGTGATCTGTAATCCCGGCAATGGCTGCCTCTGCGTTGGCTACTATTTTGTTCATAAAGTACTATTTTATTTAATACCAAAGCTAGCATTTTAACTGGAAATGAAGGAACAATTATCGAAGTTTTTAAACAAGTTCTTTTCATAGCGCTTAATTGTTGAGTCGAAGCAGACTTTTTTGTAAAAGCCTCTGAAATTGACTAACTTTGGACTTAAACTTTTATGTACTAATCCTAATACTGCCCATGTCTACTCAATTTACCCATCTCGACGAAACTGGCAAACCTTCCATGGTTGATGTCAGTACAAAAGCGATCACTCGCCGACTCGCAAAAGCAAGAGCGATCGTTCAGTTGAACGCCGAAATTCTGCAACACCTGAAAGCAGGAGATATCCAAACGAAGAAAGGTGCCGTTTTCCAAACGGCGATTATTGCGGGTATCATGGGTGCGAAAAAAACGGCGGAACTCATTCCCCTGTGCCATCCGATCGGCATGGAAGACTGTCAGATTGAAATTAACTTAAATGAACAGGAAGAGGTTGTTGTGGAGTGTACAGCTATCGTCACTTCCAAAACGGGCGTAGAAATGGAAGCCCTGACAGGAGCAAGCGTTGCCGCCTTAACGATTTATGATATGTGCAAAGCTTTTTCTCATGATATTTGCATCAAAGCAACTCGACTCGTAGAAAAAACGGGCGGCAAAAGAGATTTCAAATTGCAAGAAGACTAACCGACAGTAGCTTAGATCTAAGAGCAAAAAGCTACGGATGTGCTGCTACCCAAACCTCGCCATCTTCAAAAAACTCTTTTTTCCAAATTGGTACGGTTTCTTTTAAAGTATCAATGGCAAATTCACAAGCTTCGAAAGCAGCCTTGCGATGTGGCGTTGACACGGCAATAATCACGGCAATTTCCCCAATTCCTAAAACCCCCGTCCGGTGATGAATCGCTACCTTTTCTGCGGACCACCGCGTCTGTACCTGTTCTGCAATTTTTCGCATTTCTGAAATAGCCATCACTTCGTACGCTTCAAAGGCTAACCGCAAAACCTTTTTGCCCTGCGTTTGGTTTCTCACCGTTCCTACAAATATTGCAATTCCACCAGTACCGTCTGTTGCTACACGATCAAGACAAGTCTGAGTCAGTAAAGGAGCTTCGCTTATTTGGATGTCAATCATAAGAATAAGTTTTAACGGTAAGGTTAAACAAAAATCACCTTTTTTCCAGCTTCTAAGTACTAAAAATTACATTGTCATTAAATCTGTCTTAGATTTTGATCAGTATAGAGGCAAGAAAACCGCTCTCAGCCTTGCTTAATAAAGAAGAGCATAATTAAAGATGGAAGTTGTTTTAAAATCAATGCCTAGGTAAGATAGATGAAGCGTTCAAACTTAGAAGAAGACTTTGTCCGTCTAGCTATTGGCAACATTTTTCAGCACAATAAGCTCAGAATAAACTGTAAATAAAAGAACAATCTTATAGGGAAATAAATTGTACTATTTCATTGTTCTCTGTCACAGTTATTTTCAAAAAGTAAAGAAAAAAGTTTACAGAAAGCTTCTATAAAAAGGATTCTATCTGTGACTGTTCAAAATTGTAATTACGGCATCGTTTTTGTCTACTAAATGTCTATAGGTATTATTCAAATGCCTTCCTCCCTGACTTTTTTCAAAGAATACCTCCCACCAAAAATAAATGATACGTCTGGTAAAATCATATTACCAATGGCTATTTTGAATTATTTCAATAAATTACCCAATCATGGACAGAATTTCTACAAAAATTACCCTGCGTTGCTATACGCTTCTCATTTGTCTATTATTTCTTGGTGGATTTTCCACTAACTTATTAGCTCAATTCACGATGATTCCCGGTGCTAAAGGCGCAGACGACGCTAGTGGTGGTGCCATCAATGGTCAAGCTTGGGGCGACTTAGACGGAGATGGGGATGAAGACCTTATTATCTACGTTGCTGATGCTGGTAATACAGCTACTTCCAAATTATTGATTAATAGTGGCGCTCCGAATTATACTTTTTCGGATTCAACAACGGCTAGGATTGATGGTTTTAATGATGCACACTCTTTTGGTCGACAAATGTTGATTGTAGATTTTAATAATGATGGCTACAACGATATTCTACGTGGATTCGGTGGTAGCAATAATATTGAAATTTACTATAATGATGGTCCACCAAGTTATACTTTTGGTCTTCCTTCTACTCAACAACCAGATGTTATCATAGGCGCGCCTGGAGATGGAATGGAATGGAACACAGAAGGAATCGTAGCGGTAGATTGGAACCAAGATGGTTGGTTAGATATCATTATAGATAATGATGGCGGAGGAAATGATATTTGGGAGAATGATCAATCTGGTGGTTTTACTTACATTTCTCCAGGAACAGGAGCTGGTCAAACGGGCTTCCCTGCAGACCACGTGGGTGATGGAGATTACATGACGGCAGCAGATATTGACGATAATGGTTACGTAGATCTTTATGGTCGTAAAACCAATGTATCCAATTATTGGTGGTTCAATCCTACAACTAGTCAATTTCAGACCCAAGCAAACCCTAATATCGTTTCTTCAGAAAGTGATAAAGGAGGAACTATGTTCTGCGATTTTGACAGTGATGGCGACCTAGACTTATTCTGGACTTCAAACGGTAATAATCAGATTTGGAGAAACGATGGTAGCAATACCTGGACGGCAACTGGAATTCCCGGTAGCCCGCTTAATACCTTAATCAATATTGATGGCTGTGATTGTGGAGATTATGACAACGATGGAGATATTGATATCGTTATGGGAGGTTCTGGTTCAAATAGTTATTTATTAGAAAATACGACTTCGGGTGGAAGTTTGTCCTTTGTTCCAAGTAATTTAGCCATCAGTGCCAATTCAGAAAGTATCACCTTCACTGATTATGATAACGATGGTGATTTAGACCTTTACGTTTTAGTCAGTGGTGCCGCTAATCAGCTTTGGGAAAACAATACAAATAATCAGAATTTCCTTTCGGTAAATGCTTTGTATGATAATGGCAATGGCTCAACTAGAGATGCTATTGGTGCCAATGTAGTTTTAAAAAATTGTGAAGATAAAATTTTGTCCATCCAACCGATTAACGGAGGAAAAGGACACGGGTCACAACATAAAAAGAAAGCACACTTTGGGGTTGACCCAACGAGCGCCTACATCGTAGAAGTACATTACGTTTATGTCAATGGCGTTAGAGAAATTATCAGTAAGTCTGTAATTCCTAATTCAGTACCCAATCAAGAAATTACCATTCTAAATACCGATGACGATGATGTTTTTGTTTGCTCAGATACGGATCAAGATCGGATTGATAATTTTACAGACTTGGATGATGATAACGATGGAATTCCAGATAGCGAAGAATTACTAGCCTGTGGCATGTCAGATTGGACAACGGGAATTTACACGGTAGGAAATACAAACTATGCGCCGAGTATTAATAATTCCGCCACGGTAAGCACCGCAAATGTAAGTTTTACCGCCGTAGAAAAAGGAACTGGAAATACGGAATTCCTCCGAATCAATAATAATCTTGGAGGAAACAGTACCGAAGGAGTATTTTTCAGAGGTTCCAATTCTACGAATGCGGATAATTGCTTGGATTGGATGATGGACTTTAGTACAACGGTCTACAACGTTGAATTATACTTTGGATCTTTAGATAATGCTGACGAAATCGTTACGACGGCTTACTACCAAGGTAATCCAATCCATTTAGACGAAAATAATTTCGAAGTTTTTAATCCAGCCAACTTAAGTTTTACTAGTCCTAACATTGTTAGCTGTGCCAACGATCCTACGGTAGATTATAATACCTACGATGAAGCTTTCAAGTTTCAACTCGCAGGACCGGTTGATAGTATTATCTTTAAAGCTTACAAAAATACTGGAAATGCTGGAAATGTAACGCTTTTCATTAGCGACTTTGCCTATTGTTTACCGCAAGATAGCGATCGAGATGGAATACCAGATCACTTGGATTTAGATGCCGACAATGATGGAATACCAGACCTCGTAGAAGCGGGTGGAACGGATACAGACGGTGATGGAACTGTCGATGCTTTGCTCGATGCAGATAGCGATGGTATTCCGGATTCTGTTGACCCTGATTTTATCGCCTGTGCTCAAGATACTGCTCCTAATGATGGTATTTGTGATGCTGCGCAAGGAGGTCCTGATGCCGATGGCGATGGCATTCAAGATGCAGATGATCCTGATCGAAATGGAGACGGTGTAGCAGATGTCTATGATCCTGCAACTGGAGGAATGTCTATTCCAAACCTAGATACCGATGGAGACGGAATTAAAGATATTTTAGATTTAGACGCCGACAACGACGGAATTGCGGATGTGGTAGAAGCTGGTGGAACGGACACCAACGGAGACGGTCTTGCCGATAATTTTATCGATATCGATTCTGATGGTTTTAACGACCAAGTAGATGGAGATGTTGGTAACGATGGTGTCGAAAATACCGCACAAGCGCTGCAACTTACCGGCGTTGATAGTGATAATGACGGGCTTCCCAATAGCTATCCAACTGGCGACACAGATCAAGATGGTCGCTTAGATCAATTGGATTTGGATGCGGATAATGATGGTATTCAAGATTTGGTAGAAGCTGGTGGTGCGGATGAAAATGCCGATGGTGTTGTTGATAATTATAATCCAATTACTGGCTTATTTTTAAGCAGCGGAGATGATGATCAAGATGGATTTTCCAACTGGTACGATAGCGATAGCAATAACGATGACACTGCGGGAGACGTAGGAACCAACCCATTAGTACTTACTACTGTCGATAACAACCTGGACGGAGCGCCGGACGATGGCTTTGATCGTGGAGATATGGACAACGATGGTGTTCCGAATCATTTAGATTTGGACGCAGACAACGATGGTATCTTGGATGTCGTAGAAGCTAACGTTACCGATAGCAACCGAGATGGAATTGCCGACGATGCCTTGACCAACGATTCAGATAATAATGGCTGGAGTAATAGTTATGATGGTGCAAACGGTGGTACGGTTCCCGTAGCTACAGACGATACCAACAATGATGGTTACCCAGATAGTTATGATACTCAAAATCAAGATAGTGATGCTCGACCTAATTTCTTAGACATCGACGCAGACAATGATGGTATTGTAGATAATACGGAAGCACAAGCAACTTTCAACTACGTGGCACCAGACAAATTGGATTCGGATGGCGATGGTATTGATGATGCTTACGATGCCTTAAGTGGCTTTGGTGGCGAAGGAATTATCCCCGAGAATACCGATTTATTCGATGAACCTGATTATTTAGATTTGGATACAGATAACGATGGAGATAGTGATTCGATGGAAGGTCATGATACTAATGGAGATGGTTTTATTACGCCTAGTGATAATCCAAAGTCAGGAACGGGACTTGCTGGCGGAACAGCAGATATTGACGGGGATGGTTTATTGGATGGATACGACAACGATACTTCCTTAGCAACGGGACGCAATGCAACCAACGATGATTTGGAACCACTGTCTCATCCCGACGCCGACGATGCCGGTGCAGAACGGGATTGGAGACAAGGACCTTGTGCCGTTTGTAAAATGGTTTACGCGATGCAAGATGGTACTGGAAACCAAACGACGAGTTACGTTTATGATGCTGGTACAGAGAAATTAATTACGACGACGGATAATTTTGGTACCATCAGAATACAAAAAAACAACTATTGTGAAATTGGAGGTTGGAGATATTATTACAATCCTGCAAATCCTAGTCAAGCATTATTTGCGTTGAGCGGCGACGCAGCAGATTTAGATAAACTGGATTACATCGAATTGAATAGTGCAGAGGATTTCGATGATCGAGAAGCAGGAGATACTGGTTCTGCCTATTCTCGAATTATGAGTAGAGACTGGTTTATTAAAATAGATGGTGCACTCACCGGAGAATTAGATGCTCGATTCTTTTTCCCAGGCAGTGATTTTGGAACCAACGGTTACCAAGCAGCAGATATGGAAGCAGACACTTATGATTTGTCTGACACGCCCGATGTAAAATGGTTTGAAACGGCAGGTTGGATTGGATACGATCCAACTACCATCAATGCCAATGCCATGGATCTAACCAATTTGTCTGGCTTTACAGAGTTATTTCCTGCGGTAGAAGCTAATACGACAACGGGCCTTTCAGAAACGGATGGAAGTGCAGCAACAATTGGAAATGGTAGAAACTACGTGGAGTTATCTGGTTTGAAAGGATCTACGGGAGGAACCGCAGCGTGGGGCGCGGGAGAAAGTGCGCTACCAATTGAGTTGTCTAGTTTTATGGGAGGAACGGAAGGTTGTAATACCCGCTTGGTTTGGACTTCTGAATTAGAAAAGAATTTCAATTATTACAATTTGGAAAGAAGCATCGACGGAATCAATTTTGAAACGCTGAAGAAGATTAAAGGTGTGGGCGGAGATCGTCGACAATCCTATCAATACACAGATTACGAAGCTTCTACCGATAATTATTACCGTTTGAAAATGGTAGACTTAGATGGTAGTTATGAATACTCCGAAATCATTTTTGTTGCCACGGATTGCGAAGAAATCTATGATATTGCCGTCTATCCGAATCCAGTATCCATTAGTGATCCAGTGATTAACGTAAAGTTTTTCTCCTCAGTAGAAGAAACTGGTTTTATGATTACAGATATCAATGGAGAAGTATTACGTCAGATTAATTTTGGAGTTGAAAAAGAATGGAATACTGTTCGAATTGAAGTAGGGGATTTACCTGTCGGTGTTTACTTTCTGAAAGTTATTGGAAAAAATCGTATCGCAAAATCCTTCGTGATTCAAGAATAAAACGAAGCAATTGTTTAAAATATAGAAGAATAGATTTATTTAGGTTCTAATTCTAACCCGCCGGTAGTTCAACACTGCTTGGCGGGTTTTTTATATCGATTTCCGTCAAAAAATTAGATATCCACTAACCACCACTCACCGGAGGAATAATGGCAATCTCATCTTTTTCATTCAAAATAAAATCATCCTCTTGGTATTCTGCGTTGACCGCAATGGAAAGGCAACGTAGTTTTTCGAATGCGGGATAAGCTTGACAAAGTTGCTCCTTTAAGGCTGCAATCGAGCTCCGATCCTCGATTTCATAGGATAATTGTTGGGTTTCTAAAATGTCTTTGGCAATGCCGAAGGCAAGAATGTCTATTTTCATAGGTAAAGTGATAATTTTAACTGCAAAATAGTATTTATTTCTTAATTTAGGGTTTATATTTCAACTAGGAATCCGAAAGAGAAAACAATTGCGGTTTCTAACGATTTTTGAGACGAAAGCCTTGAAATTATTTTAAAAAAGCGATCTAAATTCGTAGCATGCTATACGATAATCATGGAAGGGAAATTAATTATTTGCGCTTAGCCGTAACGGATCGTTGTAATCTGCGCTGCTTCTATTGTATGCCGGCAGAAGGGATTGATTATTTACCAAAGAAAGAGTTGTTGAACTTCGAGGAGATGGAAAGGCTCGTCCAGTTATTAGTTCCTTTAGGTATCAATAAAGTTAGAATTACGGGCGGAGAGCCTTTCTTACGCAAAGGAATGCTAGAGTTTTTGGAGCGGCTCTCCCAGATCGAAGGATTAAAGCAAATCAACCTCACCACCAACGGCACTTTAACCGCCGATATCGTCCCCGAATTAAAAAGGATTGGCATTCACTCCGTCAATTTGAGCATCGATAGTTTGGACGAAGCACGTTTTTTTAAGATTACCCGAAGAGATGTTTTTCCACAGGTAATGAAAACTCTAGAAGCGTTGTTAGCCCATCAAATTACCACTAAAATCAACGCTGTCGTTATGCCAAATCATAACCTTGCAGACATCATTCCATTAGTAAATTTGACCAAAGATCAGCCCATTGCGATGCGTTTTATCGAAGAAATGCCTTTCAATGGCAAAGGCGCACACGAGCAAACAGGTTTGTGGGATTTCCATAAGATCCTAAATTATATTCAGACCCATTTTCCAACACTCCACAAAATTACAGATCCCGTCTCTTCGACTTCTTTTAATTATCAAGTGAAGAATTACCGAGGAACCGTGGGAATTATCGCAGCCTACAGTCGTTTATTCTGTGGAACTTGCAACCGAATTCGCTTGACGCCACAGGGAATGCTTAAAACTTGCTTGTACGATGGTGGTGTTTTCAACGTCAGAGATTTAATGCGCGCTGGCGCCACGGATGAGCAACTAAAAACGAGCTTTACAGAAGCCTTAGCACATCGAGCCAAAGATGGTTTCGAAGCAGAGGAAAATCGTAAATTTGATCGCCCGATTTCGGAGTCAATGGCGACGATTGGTGGTTAATTAACACACGAGTGGTCCTAAGAAAATCAACCGCGAGTGCGCCTTAACTTCGGTGGTCATTTTTTAATGAAATTATTTGTAAGCGCTTGGTTTTCAAAAGGAAGCTCCATTTTTTTTTGTAGCCATAGATAGAAGAATTTGATTTTCTAGTTTGGCAATTCCTATTAGGAACACCAATTGGTCTTTCCAATGTATTACCTAAGCTTTTGGAGTCGGACAAATCAACATCATAACTATATCCAAATTTTAAAAGAAAAAAGCTACTTTTACGGCATTAATAGCGCTAAATGATAAGCAATGATTACAGTAGCAGCAGCACAAGATATTATCCTTTCCACCACCAAAGATTTTGGTACAGAAAGCCTTCCTTTAGCCGCCTCCTTAGGTAAAGTTTTACGAGAAGATTTGACGGCAGATCGTGATTTTCCACCCTACGATCGAGTGACGATGGATGGCATTGCAATTCACTGGGATAGCTTTGATCAAGGAAGTCGCAGTTTTCCCATCGCAGGAATTGCAGCGGCAGGCGCTCCTCCGCTCAGCCTTGCCAATCCCGCGACTTGCCTAGAAGTAATGACTGGAAGCATTTTGCCAGCAGGCGTAGATACGGTGATTCGCTACGAAGATTTAAACCTTGAGGATCAAGTCGCGCACTTGACGGTAGATTCTGTAAAAAAAGGACAAAATATTCACCGACAAGGAGAAGATCGGCAACGCGGAGATTTATTGGTTACGCAGGGGCGAATCATTTCTTCGGCAGAAATTGGCGTAGCAGCGACCATCGGAAAAACACATCTAAAAACGAGCCGTTTACCAAAGACAATTATCATTTCTACGGGAGATGAATTAGTTGAAATCGACCAGAAACCTTTGGCGCACCAGATTCGAAAATCCAATATTCATCAGCTTGCCGCGATTCTAAAAACGCAGCAAATTACCGCGGATACTTTTCATTTGAACGATGAGCTAGACGAAATTTTAGTGCAGCTCGAAAGGATTGTACAAAATTACGAAGTCGTTTTGCTGAGTGGTGGCGTCTCTAAAGGAAAGTTTGATTTTTTACCCTCCGCCTTAGAAAAATTGGGTGTCAAAAAGTTATTTCATCGAATTCAGCAGCGTCCCGGAAAACCATTTTGGTTTGGACAACATCCTAGTGGAACGGTAGTCTTTGCCTTACCGGGTAATCCCGTTTCGTCTTTTCTTTGCACGCATCGCTATTTTCTCCCTTGGCTGCGGCAGTCCGTGGGTTTACCCGTTGCTCCCGCTAAGTTTGCAGTTTTACAAAAAAGTATCGACTTTAAGCCTGATCTCACGTATTTTTTGGAGGTCAAAATTAGCTATAGTCCAGAAGGACAAATTTTAGCGTTGCCCATCCGAGGAAATGGTTCTGGTGATTTGGCGAACCTTGTCGACGCAGATGCGGTGATTGAATTACCACAAGGAAAAAATCAGTACCCA
>JBGCFY010000101.1:0-12581 GCA_045110315.1 Saprospiraceae bacterium | reverse complement strand
AGGTTTTCTTTTTTTTTTTTTTTTTTACTCCGTTTTCGCTCGATTCCAGATGTCTTCCGAGGGCGTATTCCAATCCTCTTCCGTAGGCTTTGCTTGCCCCAGTTTATTTTGGAAGAATTGGTGGATGTTATCTTCTTGTTTCATTCTTTTTTAAAATTCGGTTAAATGAAATTCTAAACGTTCGCGCAGCATCTTCTTTGCTTTTGACAATTGAGATTTAGAAGTGCCTTCACTAATTTTGAGTTGTTTCGCAATTTCCTTGTGTTGATAACCTTCTAAAACGTAAAGGTTAAAAATTACTCGATATCCTGTTGGTAGTTCCTGAATGAGTGCCGTTAATTCTTTGGCAGCTAATTGATCGTATATATTTTCGTTAGTTTCGGTAGCCGTTTCGACTTCCTCTAAAGTCGTAAAATTCTGATTCCAACTATTTCTCTTAAGGTAGCGCAAAGCAGCGTGTGACATCAAACGGGAAGACCAAGTATCAAAGCTAGCTCGTCGAGCATCAAATTGTTTTAAATCTTTAAATACTTGAATTAATCCTTCTTGAAAAATATCGTCAGCTTCATATTTATTTTTGCCATAGCGCAGACAGAGCATATACCATTTTGTACGGTACGCTAAGTACAGTTCTCGTTGGGCTTCCTCTTGCCCTCGGATACTTAATTCAATTAATGTTAGCAGTTTTTCCAAGTTATGTAATTGCTTTGTCTGCTTGTATATGGTCTTGATTGCCCAAAAGGGTTGCCTGACTTTTCAAAAAAATTAAAAATAAAGCGTTTCGGAAGGTGTAATAGGTGCTTGGTAAGTTAGTGGATAATAATAATAAGTTAAAAACAAAAATACAAATAGCTTAAAATCAGAAGATTAGGAAAGGTAAATCTTTTTTATTAGGAAATCACTACGTTTTTTCAAGAAACTGAAAGAGACGATTAATTATTTCAATTTTTAAAATTCTAAATCGAATCTAAGTAAAATTGCTCTACCTTTTCGCGTGCCCAAGGCGTTCTTCGCAAAAATTTGAGGCTAGATTTAATACTAGGGTCGTAAGTAAAACAACGAATGTTAATCGTGTCACCGAGTATTTCCCATCCGTATTTTTCTACTAAAAATTCTAATATATCTGCTAATTTCACACCGTGTAGCGGATTATTAGGTTGATTAGTACCTGCTTGGGGTATTTTGCCTGAGTCCTTCTTCATCCGGTAAAGATAGTTTAATCTTTACAAAATTGTTTCATCCAAGGTTTAGCAAACACAAAAAAGGAAGTTGTTTTAAAATAATTCACCGTAATATTTTCTTACCATTCCAAAAATACTTTCTTTGGCATAAGCCAAAAGCTTCAAAATCATTAACTCCTTTTAACGAAAGTCCCCTTACAAAAGTAAGTTGTTTTTCTATTTTTTTAGTATCTTTCGTTTTAGTGTTCAAAACACACTTACATTGTGCAATTTTGTACGATTCCACGTAAATTTGAATTATGTTTCATCATTTTAAAAGGAATGCTTTGCAAAAAGTAAGTCTAGCCACTAAAAATCAATATGAGCAACTTTTTTGTTGGAAAACACTATTGTTTTGTCTGTGTTTAGGAGCTTGTACCTCCAAAAAGAAAGAGGTCACTGCACCAATCGATACGCTACCGCTCGTTAGCATTGATGCTATTTCCGTGGAAGAAGGAGATGTTACGCGTAACATTGACCTAGTCTTACGCTTATCTACCTCCTCTACTCAAGTAGTTAGCTTGAAATTAAATAGTGAGAATGGTACGGCTAACGCCTACGAGGACTTTGAAGTCGTAGAAGATCAAGAAGTTATTTTTGCGCCGGGAACCTTGGAACAAACTTTTACCCTTACCATTCTAGGTGACGAAAAATTTGAAGCCAGTGAAAGTTTCTCTTTAAAAATCAGTGATGTCAAGAATGCTTATATTGGTCAAGCCAATGGTATAATTACTCTACTCACCGACGACGACAACGATCAACTCATCATTCCAACCACCGGATTTGTCAGTCCAACGAGTTACCCTGACCGTCAACTCATTTGGCAAGATGAATTTAATAGCAGTCAAGACTTATCCGAGTTCTGGACTTTTGAAACTGGAAATAATGGCTGGGGCAATAATGAATTACAGTTTTACCTTAAGGAAAATACTTATCTCCAAGAAAATCATTTGGTTATTGAAGCCAGAAAGGAAAATCATGGTGGAAGTCTTTACACTTCTAGTCGGATGATTTCTAAAGACAAATTTGATTTTCAGTATGGTCGAGTAGATATTCGGGCAGTCTTACCTTACGGACAAGGTATTTGGCCTGCACTTTGGATGCTCGGCGATAACATTTTTACGGCTGGCTGGCCGCAATGTGGAGAAATTGATATTATGGAAGTAGTTGGTCATCAACCGAATACGCTCCACGGAACCGCACATTGGTCGAATCAAGGAGGAAGTCATAGTTATGTTGGTGGCTCCACCACTTTAGCAACGGGAAGTTTTAGTGACCAATTCCACGTCTTTTCCATCATTTGGAGGGAAGATAAAATTGAATGGTTACTCGACGATCAGCCTTACTATGAGCTAGCCATTACCGCTAATGAATTTAGCGAATTTCATAATAATTTCTTCCTCATTTTCAATGTTGCAATCGGTGGAAACTGGCCGGGCAATCCAGATGCAAGCACCGTCTTTCCACAATATTTATTAGTCGATTACATTAGAGTATTTCAATAAACGAGAATGGCAATATTTTCTTTTCTAGCATTTACCATTTTAGTAGCCATTATTTCCTATTGGAAAACTAAGGATATAGCAGAGCAAACTGCCGATGGCTATTTTCTTGGTGGGAGAAGTTTGACCGCAGGTGTTATTGCGGGTTCCTTACTACTTACCAACCTTTCCACCGAACAAATCGTTGGTCTCAACGGACAAGCTTATACCGAAGGCATATTAGTGATGGTTTGGGAAACACTGGCCGCCGTTGCGATGGTCGTTACCGCGATCTTCTTATTACCGCGTTACTTAAAAGGTGGCTTGACGACTATTCCTCAATTTTTAGAACGGCGCTACGACAAAACGACTAAGACAATTGCCTCCGCTTTATTCCTCTCAGGCTACGCAGTAATTTTCTTGCCTACGGTCTTATACTCCGGTTCTTTAGCCATTGCCACCATGTTTGATCTTCCAGCCCTGTTAGGCATAAGTTTAAATGCTGCGATTTGGATCTGCGTTTGGACCATCGGAATTATTGGTTCTATTTACGCTATTTTTGGTGGATTAAAAGCTGTTGCCGTTTCCGATTCGATCAACGCGATAGGCTTATTGATTGGTGGTTTGATGATTCCATTTTTTGGTTTACTCGCCGTTGGAGACGGCTCTATTGCAACCGGATTATCGACTTTAATGGAAACTTATCCTCAAAAATTCAATGCGATTGGAGGACCAAAAGCAACCGTTCCCTTTGCTACTATTTTCACGGGAATGATGCTGGTACAACTTTTCTATTGGGGCACCAATCAAGCCATCATTCAGCGTGCCTTGGCGGCAAAAAATTTAAAGGAAGGGCAAAAAGGATTATTATTAGCGGCATATTTTAAAATCTTAGGCCCGTTAATTGTGGTCTTACCGGGAATCATTGCTTACCATATATTTGAAGGTCAAATTCAAATAGCGGATCAAGCTTACCCAAAGCTGGTCATGAAAGTATTGCCCGTTAGTTTAGTCGGATTTTTTGCGGCGGTAATTTTTGGTGCGATTCTAAGTTCTTTTAATAGTACACTAAATAGTTGCGTCACTTTGTTTGGTTTAGACATTTATAAAACGCACTTAAATCCAGCCGCAGATGAGCAAACCATTGTTAAAAAAGGAAAAGCTTTCGGTATTTTTCTAGCGATCATCGCCATGCTAGTTGCGCCTTTGATTGCTTACGCATCCGATGGCTTATTTGGATACTTGCAAGAAGTCAACGGCTGTTATAGTATTCCCATTCTTACCGTCATGGTCGTTGGTTACTTAACGAAAAATGTTCCCGCCTTAGCGGCAAAAATTGCACTCGTCGCAGGCGTTGTGCTTTACTCGATCAGTCAATTTATCTTGAAGCCATACGTAATTGGGAAGGAACACTACTGGCATTTTCTCCACGTCATGGCCGTCTTGTTTGTCATCAATGTCATCATGATGTTGCTCATTGGAAAATGGAAGCCACGGGCAACCGCTTACGAAGCACCCTATACCCAAGAAGTTGATATTCAAAGTTATTCTTTAGTAAAAGTTTTCGGAGGCATTATTTGCATGATTGTAATTTGTATCTATGCCTATTTTTCCTAGAAATTGTTTAAAAATAAAAAATAAATTTACGCCAATGATTCGCAATTTAACAAAAACGTGCCTAATGCTTTTTTTCCTCAGCTTGTTTTCAACGACTAAGCTTTCTGGTCAGCAGGATATCGCCTCTCGCGTTGAGACATTACTCAATAAAATGACTTTAGCGGAGAAAGTCGGTCAGATGAATCAATATAATGGCTTTTGGGATGTTACCGGTCCGGTTCCAAAGGTTGGTAATTCAAAAATGAAGTATGAACATTTGAAGCAAGGAAAAGTAGGGTCTGTTTTAAATGTGAGAGGCGTAGAAAATGTTCGTAAACTACAAGAAATTGTAGTAAAGGAATCTCGGCTCGGTATTCCTTTAATTTTCGGTCAGGATATTATTCATGGTTTCAAAACCTTAACGCCCATTCCTTTGGCAGAAACGGCAAGTTGGGATTTGGAAGCAATCCAACGTTCTGCCAGAAATGCCGCCGTTCAAGCTTCTGCGGCGGGCATCAATTGGACTTTTGCACCAATGGTAGATATTTCTAGAGATGCCCGTTGGGGAAGAGTGATGGAAGGTGCAGGAGAAGATCCTTACCTAGGTGCATTGGTTGGCGTCGCTCGAATTAATGGTTTTCAAGGAGAAGATTTAACCGCTCCGAATACGATTGCCAGTACGGCGAAGCACTTTGCAGCCTACGGATTTGCCGAAGCAGGCAGAGAATACAATACGGTAGATGTAGGAACGAATACGCTTTACAATATTGTATTTCCACCGTTTAAAGCGGCGGTTGAAAACAATGTAAAAAGCGTAATGAATGCTTTTAATATTTTGAATGGTGTTCCCGCTACTGGAGATTCCTTTTTGCAAAGAGAAATGCTCAAAGACAGATGGGGTTTTAAAGGTTTCGTCATTTCGGATTGGGGTTCGATCAAAGAAATGGCTATTCATGGTCACGCAGAAGACTTAAAACATACTGCCGAATTAGCTGCCAAAGCAGGTTCCGATATGGACATGGAATCTTATGCTTACGTTACGCACTTAGAGGCTTTGGTAAAAGAAGGTAAAGTAAAGGAAAGCCTGGTCGATGATGCCGTGAGAAGAATTTTAACGGTAAAAATGGAGTTGGGCCTTTTTGAAGATCCTTATTTATATTGTAACGAAGAGCGAGAGAAACGCTGGTTGTACGCGGCGGAACACAACGCCGCAGCCTTAGATATGGCTAAGCGATCAATTGTATTATTAAAGAACGAAAAGCAGATTTTACCCCTTGCTAAAACGCAACAAAAAATTGCAGTGATTGGCGCTTTAGCCAATGATAAAAATAGTCCGCTGGGAAGCTGGCGAATGGGTTCCGATGATGGTACGGCAATTTCAGTAATCGAAGGGCTAACTAAATATGGCAAAAATTTCACTTATGCTAAAGGTGCTGATTTAACGCTTGAAAAAGCAAACTTCTTGGACGAAGTAAAGGTGAATGAAACGGATCGTTCTGGTTTTGCGGAAGCGGTTGAACTTGCAAAAAATGCAAGCGTTGTTTTAATGGTTTTGGGAGAACATGGCTTTCAAAGTGGAGAAGGAAGAAGTCGGACGAAATTAGGTTTGCCCGGCGTACAACAAGAGTTATTAGAAGCAGTCCACGCCGTGAATCCTAACATCGTTTTGATTTTAATGAATGGTCGTCCTTTGGCAATTCCTTGGGCAGCAGAAAATATTCCTTCCATTTTAGAGACTTGGCAATTGGGAACGCAATGTGGAAACGCCATTGCGAGTGTACTCTACGGCGATTATAATCCAAGTGGAAAATTACCCATGACTTTCCCTCGAAGTGTAGGACAAGTTCCAATTTATTACAACCACTTTAGTACAGGTAGACCGGTATCAGAAGGTAATGTATTTTGGTCTCATTACAGCGACCAAGACAATACGCCCCTCTACCCTTTTGGTTTTGGTTTGAGCTATACTCAATTTAAATATTCAGCGCTATCCGTTGATGCCAGCAATCCTAAAGCGGTAAAAGTAATGGTAACGGTAACCAACGTTGGCAACCGTACTGGAGAAGAAGTTGCGCAACTTTATATTCGCGACAAAGTAGCTAGTGTAGCGCGCCCCGTAAAGGAATTAAAGGGTTTTCAAAAATTTAGTTTAGCACCTAAAATGGCTAAACAGCTTAGCTTTATCCTTACGGAAAAAGAGTTAGGTTTCTATAATACACACGGAAAATTTATCGTCGAGCCAGGAAGCTTTGAGGTACAAGTTGGTACTAATTCTCAAGAAGTATTGGTGAAGACTTTTGAACTGAAATAATTGATTCTCCTGTTCGTACCTTAAAAAAGCGGTCTTTCTTTGCTAGCAAAGAAAGACCGCTTTTATTAGCCTTAATTCTAAAATCTAGGATAAATCTATCCAAGTTTAATTTCTTCTTCGGTTGGAAGACTTTCGTGCTTTTGCCGCTTTTCGATCGGCAAAAAATGCTTGTTTACGACGTTGCTTTTCCTTGTTCCACTCTTTCTTTTCCGCTTCTGTCATCGGTTTATCCGTTTGTGGAAAAGGATTATCTTTGATCACTTCAATTTTTTGCTTGATCAATTTTTCGATAGCGCGTACGTGTGCATTTTCTTCCGGCTCGCAGATTGAAATAGCGATACCATCCTCTCCTGCTCTTCCTGATCGACCGATACGATGTACATAGGTTTCCGCAATATTAGGAACGTCATAATTAATCACGTAACGAAGTTTATCAATATCAATACCCCGCGCGGCAATATCTGTTGCAACCAACACTCGAATCGTACCTTCTTTAAATTGCGTCAAGGCTTTTTGTCGTTGATTTTGAGCTTTATCACCGTGAATCGCTGCTGCCTTAATCTTCTTTTTAAGTAAATTTCTTACTACCCGATCCGCACCGTGTTTCGTTCTGGAAAACAATAATACTTGACCGATTTCTTCTTGTTTCAGAATGTGCAAGAGCAAATCTTTTTTGTCGGAACGATTGGTATAATAAAGATATTGTTGAATCGTTTCTGCCGTAGAAGAAACGGGACTCACTTCAATTTTCTCTGGATTTTTCAAAATTGTACGAGAAAGCTTAACGATATTCTCTGGCATCGTCGCCGAGAAAAATAAGGATTGTCGTTGCGATGGTAGTAGCTTCAATAACTTTTTGATGTCATTGATGAATCCCATGTCCAACATTCGATCGGCTTCGTCAAGTACAAACATTTTTATGGAACCAAGATTAATATAACCTTGTTGGATCAAATCCAATAAACGACCGGGCGTTGCAACCAAAATATGAATTCCTTTTTTTATCTGATCTACCTGTCTGCCTTGTTTCACCCCACCAAAAATCACGGCGTGTCTCACCTTAGTATATTTGCTATACGCCTCAATATTTTCATCAATCTGGATCGCCAATTCTCTCGTTGGAGTTACAATGAGTGCTCTCAGTTTAGGAAAACCATTTTCTTTACTTTCAATCCGGTGGATTAACTGAATAATTGGAATTGCGAAGGCAGCCGTTTTACCCGTTCCCGTTTGGGCACAACCCAATACATCTCTTCTGTTTAAAATTTTCGGAATGGCTTTTTCTTGAATGGAAGTTGGCTCGGTATATTTTTTATCTTTTAAAGCTTTTAAAATAGGATCAATTAGTTCTAAATCTTCAAATCTCATTACACATCACATTTTTGTTCCCATTTTTGAACCTTACGTTAAAGACTTCAATGGGATTATTCATTAAATTTGAGGCAAAGGTAGGCTTTTTTAAATCAAAAAGTCGTTAAAATCAAAGATTATCTTATTGAAGGAGCTTGCGATTACGCCACTTCGAACGCAGTAGCAGGAGTAAAAATAAGCCCGCAGCGCCTAAACTATAGTAGCGAAGATCTGCGGCAGCATTTTGATCAAACAAGTAGGTAAAGCTGAGAGCAGCAACCAACAAAACGGCGTAAATGAGCTGTTGACCGAGTACATAAAACAGTTGATTTCGCTCCCGTGTGCCCTTTACTTCAATGGCCAATTCTCCTTTTTGGAGTAACTTAAGCGTTTTTTGTAACTCTCCGGGTAAGGCAATGGCATTGGTCAAACTTCCTTTGATCAACTCGGTGATGAATTGCACAAAGTTGCCTTGTTCGCCCAAAATAAACTTCTGCAAGTAAGGTTGCAACACTTCAATTGGATTCATGGAAGTATCTAAAGTATTGCAAATGCCTAATAATAAGGTTACCATTCGATTGAGCAGTACGAATTCTTTAGGAACTTGCACCGTATTGGTAATTCCCCGAACGCCTAGTTCGCGCAATAAGCTAAACAAACTTGTTTCAAAAGGGTTGACTTTTATTTCTTCAAAGTTAAGCCCATTAATTTGTACTTCATTTTGAATAAAAAAGCGAAAAGCGTCAATCATTTTTTCTGCAGTCGCCTCTACATCTTGATTTTCAGCTAAGAAACCCATTGACCGTAAGGAACTGATAATTTTATCGTTATCATTTTTTACCGCCGCGTCGATCAACGACAAAAATCCCGTCCGCATCACACTTGGCAATTCTGCTACGGCACCAAAATCTAAGAAGATAATCGTTCCATCTTCCTGTATCAAAATATTCCCAGGGTGCGGGTCTGCGTGGTAAAAACCATCTTCAAAAACCATTTTACAATAAGCGTGCACCAAACGATTGGCAATATCGGTTTGGTCTAACTTCCAAGTATTAATTTGTTTGATATCATTAATTTTCACGCCTTCGCAAAAGCCGCTCGTTAAAACACGTTGAGTAGAAAATTCAGGATAAAACTTAGGAACCGAAACGCGATCTTCGCCCATAAGATTCTTACCGATCGTTTGCATGGAACTTGCTTCTTGGTGAAAATCCAATTCCTCTTCGATCATTTTTTGCACCTGCGTATAAGCGTGTTCTATGCCATTGATATCAAAGAAGTACGCCGTCAAATGCACCAAGCGTTTCATGACTTGCAGATCTACTTCGGCGATACTTTCGATATTAGCGTGTTGTACTTTTACCACGACCGATTCTCCCGTTTTGAGGACGGCACGATGTACTTGTCCAATCGAAGCAGAAGCTAAAGGTGTCGTATCAAATTCGGCAAAGATCTCCATTGGGAGACCACCAAGTTCTTTTTTAAGGCGAGTTTGAATTTCTTCAAATGGTCGCGCAGGAATTTGATCTTGTAAAGCTTCGAGCGGTTCGTGAAATGCTGGGGGCAAAAAATTACTTAAGATAGAAAGTAGCTGCCCGACCTTAATAAATAAGCCTTGTAGGTGAAGAATCGCTTTTTTGACGCGCTCCGCGTTCCGTACATGGACCTCAAAAATATGATTCTGGTAGTATTTTTTTCCTAAGAACTTAGTTTTCAGCAAGAGCCACAAGTAACTCAATAGTACTCGAAAAGCGACCCAATACGCTTTTCGAATCCGATATCCAGGTCGAAATATTTTATCTTTAGCCATGTAGTAAATTTAGCCCCCTGCCACCAAATACGGTGGTTGATTTCGGGCTTCAGCACGTGCTTCTTTTTGCCGCCGAAAAGGTACAGGTTTTTCCTTGATTTCAAGGTAAGAGCACTCGTTTTTATCTTTGGATTAAGGCAAGTTGTTTGAAAACGATCTCAAACCTTGGTTCGGTAAAAAAGAATTTCGAAAAAGACAGGTTAATTTTTGCCGAATGTAAAATTTATTGTTTTCACTTGCGTTTCCTATTTAGCATAAAAAATTTTCTAAAAAGCTACCAGTTTAAAAAAAAGTTGCAATTCTTCACTTTTGACTTAAAGGTTAAGGCGGTAAATTTCCTGGTTTTACAGGTATTTTAATAATTTAAGTACTAAGACAAAATTTTGTGATTGATGAAAACGATTAGCCCATTACCAAAACTAACGGGGAAGATGTTGGACTAATTCCCGAAGTTAATGACCGAAACCTGCTCTTCAAGTCAAAACAGTATTCGGATAAAATTTATGGTACTCACTTTTTCAAAAACAACGAATAGTCCGAGTCCAAAATGCCCTTAGTTACTTTTTATAGATACGAATACGATCAAAATCGCAATTGGATCAAAAAAGAAAAATTCTATGGTAGCCACGTCGTCGTCGAGACCACTACCAGAACAATTGACTACTATTAGGTATTAGCATATATATTAATAAAACGCCTTCCAATAAATACCAATTAAATCACTTAAATTCTCCTTGGTAAAAAAGCGAAATAACGATGTAGATCGGTAAGGAATCGACATTGTTTCGTACTTTTACAAATAATACTCCGCGCATTAATTTTAAAGAAATTATGAATACTACTACCGCTTTCGAAAGCAACGAATTAATTGACCGACTGCCCAAGCATTTAAAGCAATTTATTAAGCCACAAGATTACGAATCGTACACGCCAATCAATCAGGCGGTATGGAGATACGTCATGCGCAAAAATGTTAACTATCTTGCGCAAACGGCACACGAATCTTACCTCAGTGGTCTACAACAAACAGGAATTGAGGTTGATCAAATTCCGAGTATGTACGGTATGAATCGTATTCTGAAAGAGATCGGATGGGCAGCGGTAGCCGTAGATGGTTTTATCCCGCCACACGCTTTCATGGAGTTTCAAGCCTTTAAAGTATTAGTCATTGCCGCCGATATTCGACAATTGGAACACATCGAATATACTCCTGCACCAGACATTATTCACGAGTCGGCAGGACACGCACCGATCATTGCAAATCCAGATTATGCGGAATACTTACGTCGTTTGGGAGATATTGGAGCCAAAGCGATCTTGTCAGATTATGATATGGAACTATACGAAGCTGTGAGAAAATTATCCATTCTTAAAGAAGCAGAGGGAAGCCTTCCAGAAGAAATTACTGCGGCGGAAGAAGAAGTGAATCGACTGCAAGATATGGAAGTGGAACTCTCAGAAATGGCACAAATTAGAAACCTGCAATGGTGGACAGTGGAATACGGGTTGATTGGTACGCTGGAAGATCCTAAAATTTACGGCGCTGGATTATTGTCCTCCATCGGAGAAAGCAAATCTTGCCGGAGTGAACGGGTGCAAAAAATCCCCTACTCCATTGAAGCCGCTTATCAGGCATTTGATATTACAAAACCACAGCCACAGTTGTTTGTTACGCCAGATTTTTCTTTCCTCATGCAGGTGTTGGAAGAATTTTCTAACACCTTGAGTGTTCGAAAAGGAGGTACTAGAGGACTAAAAAGATTGATCAATTCTAAAATGGTTGGCACCATTGAGCTAAGCACGGGTTTACAGGTCTCTGGAAAATTTTCTAAAAGCATTGTCAACGAGGATAATGAGGTGATCTTTTTTAAAACGGATGGACCAACAGCATTGGCTTACCGCGAAAAAGAACTCATCGGACACGGCACAACAAATCATATCGAAGGTTTTAGCTCTCCAATTGGAAAATTGAAAAACATCAATTTAGCGATTGAAGATATGGGACCGGTGGATTTGAAAGCTTACAATTTTTATGATGGAAAATGGCTTGCCTTTGAGTTTGAAAGTGGCATCAAAGTAGAAGGACTCAACGTAACGGGGATCAGAAATATTAAAGGAAAGTTGATGTTAATTCAGTTGAAAGACTGCACCGTCACCTACCGAAAAGAAGTTTTATTTTTGCCAGAACAAGGAATCTTCAACATGGTAGTCGGTAAAAAAATTGTCTCTGCCTTTGCGGGAGCAGCGGATGCCGGTTCTTTTCCTAATTTATACGATGTATCCCAAACGACCACTAGAAAACAAGTCAAATCAGAAGCAGCTAAGCAATTAGAAACGTATTATCAAGCTGTTCGCCAACTGCGCGAAACGGGAACTGCAACGGAGGGAAACTTACGAGCGCTCTTCCGTAACATAAAAACGGATCACGCCGAGGAATGGTTGCTTTTGTTGGAAGTTTTAGAAATTACAGCGGATGAAAATTTAGCCTTCGAAGTACAAGAACATTTAATAAACTTAACAAAAAAACGACCGCAAATTGAACAGCTAATTAGAGAAGGAATGGAAATTAATAAAATTACTCCGTACACCGTAAGTTAAGTAATTCGCGAATGAAAGCGCCCATTAATCTCTTTTTATTTTTCTGGTTTGCCATTGCCCTCAACGGGTAGCAAGACTCCATCAAAAGTCAAGTTATTACCCTTCGAACTGTTAAATTCAGTACACTTCCTAAACTTAATTCAATCTAGTTAGTTTATCCTAAGTACTAAGGCAAATCTTGAGTTTGTCTTTCACTAGCTAATTACTAAACTGAT
>JBGCFY010000100.1:0-7312 GCA_045110315.1 Saprospiraceae bacterium | reverse complement strand
TGTAGTTTTACTACGGGGTGGTTTTCAATTGCGCCCGCTTATGCCCATTACGGCGGCGCAGTACGTTCCCGATATGCGCTTCGTTCCCTTAATGACGAATACAACTTTAGGGTTACTTTTTTCTGTTCAACAACGGCATTTAAAACGCAAGACCTATTTTAGCCCCAAAGCGTTGGATCAAATTTTTTCGCTCCAAAGAGCACCGCACCAAGACCGCTTACAACGCCAAGAAAATATCATGCTCATTGTGCTAGAGAGTTTTGGCAAAGAGTATACTGGCTTTTTCAACGACTACGCAGGATCGACGCCGTTTTTAGATTCCCTATTGGGCGAAAGCTATTACAGTGACTTCTCTTATGCAAACGGTTTACGTTCTACGCAAGGCATTGTCGCCATTTCGGCGGGTATTCCAGGACTAATGGACGATCCACTCATGTTCTCGGCGTACCAAAGTAATCGCGTGGATGGCATTGCTGGTTTACTTAAAAAGAAAGGCTATCAAACTGCGTTTTTCCACGGCGCAAATGAAGGTTCGATGGAATTTGAACGCTTCTCAAAAGTAGCGGGTTTCCAAGATTACTTTGATCGCCGTGATTACAACAACGACGAAGACTACGATGGTAATTGGGGCATTTGGGATGATCCTTTTTTCCAGTATACGGCAGCGCAACTCAATACTTTTGAGCCACCTTTTTTTGCACAGTTATTCTCCTTGACTTCGCATCATCCTTATAAGGTAGAAAAATGGTTTGCTGAGAAACATCCCGACGAAGAAGACTTGTATCGTAGCGTCCGCTACACCGATTATGCCTTGCGCCACTTTTTTGAAACCGCTAGCAAAATGCCTTGGTTTGAAAACACCTTATTTGTGTTCACGGCAGATCATGTAGGTTTATCTAAGCAAGCAAGTTACAAGACAAAAGTTGGTAAATACAGGATTCCAATCTTCTTTTACCATCCTAAAGGTTTTGTTTGGAAAGACAAAGCTCCTCAATTAATTCAACAATCTGACCTCCTTCCCTCCATCATGGACTACGTAGGCTACGACGAACCGTACGCCAGTTTCGGAACGAGCGTTTTTGATACCCTCGCCCCACGTTACGCCTATATGCTCGCCGAAGGCATTTACCAAATCCTAGACCAAGAATACATCTTATTTTTTGATGAATTTGAAACGGTAGGTTTGTATCAATACCAAAATGATCCGTTGTTGAAGGAGAATTTAAAGGAGGAATTGCCAGCAGTAAAGGCTAGGTTGGAAAAGCAGATTAAGGCGGTGATTCAGCGACATCATCAGGCGATGATTGAGAATCAGTTGTCGAATAGGTGAGTTTGCAGTAGAATAGTTTGATCAAAAAAAGATTAAGAAGAATACTTGGCTTACTAATGGTCACAACACCACAATACTTTCCAACCTTCAAAATTCAAAAATCCCCTTACTCCGAAAGCATCACCGCTCGCTTCTTCCTTTTCTTCCGCTTCAAGTCAAAAACCAAGGAAAAGATATGCGAATAAAGCACTTGAGAAACGTCGCCAATATCTGTTAAGGCATAATCAATTCGGAATCTTCCGAGTCGAAGACCAACGCCGAAGTTGGGTTGCATCGTTAATTCTTTTGTCTTGCCGTCAATGTCGTTTAACGCATTTTGAATATTGTTAATTCCACCACGCAAATATAAAAACTGTTTGTAGCCTAACTCAATTCCCATATGTGGATCGACGTTGAAGTTTTTGCTACTGATCAAAACGTTGCGTTGACCGTCTAAGGTAAAATCAAAGTTTACTTCGGCTAGTAAGCTGACTTGTTGTCCAAATTGGCGCTGGTAAGCTGCTGCCAAAACGAAGCGAGGAACCGTAATTTCTTGGCTACTCGTAGGAATGTCATTACCTGTATTTGCTAAAACTATTTTTTCATTTTCTGTATAATTAAAAGTCCATGCGTTGAAAGTCGAAGTAATATCTCTTCCTACCAAACCAAACATCCAATTCCCTTTGCGATATTGCACCCCAAGATCAAAACCGAATCCCCAAGCGCTACCAAACTTTCCGATGATCCGGCGAATTACTTTTGCATTTCCACCGACCGACCAATTTGGATTTTTAAGCTGGCGCGCATAACTTAATAAAATGGCGTAATCCGTCGCAGAAAATTCCGTTACATTATCGTAGTTAATGGTGCCATCAGGCGATACAAGATTGAAAGTATTTGGAATATTGTCAATTCCCATGCGAATTACAGAAAGACCGATCGCTGATTTTCGAGAACGACGTAATGGTTTTGCAAAACTTAAAAAATCATAATTGGCGATTCCAGCAAACCATTCTGCGTGCATCGCTCCAACTTGAAAAGCAGAGTCAATGTGTACCAAACCTGCTGGATTCCAATACCCCGCCGTTACGTCGCCAATACTCGCGACTTGTGCATTGCCCATACCGTGCGCCCGAGCACCAACGCCAATCGCCAAAAAGTCATTACTCAATTTCGTGGTCTGTCCCAATACCGTGTGGAATTGAAAAACAACTAAGCTAATCAGTAAATAAGTGTATCGATGCTTCATACGGAATGAAATTAAAACAAGGTTGAGGGCAAAATTAACCTACTACTGGTGGAGTCGCGGTTAAATTTGTTTTGCTATTGATTCTTTTTCGGTTTGCGAAAGCGTTTAAAATCTATGGCTAGTTTTAAAGAAATAACGTGCGAATAAGTTTTATTTCTTTGGTCACCAATATCTGTAAATGCGTAATCAATGTAAAGGTTGAATATTTTTAAGCCAACGCCCAAATTGGGTTGTACGGTCCAGAATTCTTCCTCAAAATCGCGGTCTTTTTGAAAGTTATTAATCCCCGCTCTAAAAAATACAAATTTACCATAATTTGCCTCGATTCCAAAAGAAGGGTCAACACTGAAGGTATTCGAACGAATCAAGGTGTTTCTAAATCCATCAGAACTTGCGGTAAAATCTAATTCCGCCATCAAACCAAATTTTCCAAAATCGCGCTGATACGCCGCGCCCAAAATGAATTGAGGTCGCGTCACTTCCAAAGAGTTGATCGGAATATCATTATTCGTCAATTGTAATACTTCTTTTTCTTCTTCTGTAAATTCAAACTGCCAAGCGTTAAAGGTATTGGTAAAGTCTTTCGCCATAAAACCAAAATGCCAGTTTTTTGTCCGAAATTGTACGCCCGCATCTAAACCAAATCCCCAAGCTGTCGCAAAAGGGCCAATATTTCGATGAACCACTTTAATGTTTCCACCTACTGATAATTTACCAAAATCCGTATAAACACCTTGCGCATAGCTCAATAGAAAAGCATAATCTGCCGAGGAAAAAGGAACAACATTATCGTAATTGACCGTGCCATCGTCGTCGTACAAACTCAAGGTATTAGGAATATCATCAATCGCAAAACGAATCACGGATAAGCCCAACGCTCTCTCTTTATTCGAAATTGGCATCGCCAAACCCAAATAATCATACTTCCCAACGCCCGCAAACCACTCCGCGTGCATCGCTCCAAATTGTACCCCCGCATTTGGATCTATATTCATCAATCCCGCAGGATTCCAAAAACCCGCCGTTACGTCGTCAACGCCCGCCACAACTGCGTTGCCCAGACTTTGACCTTTGGCACCTACACCGATCGACAAAAATTCATTACTGTATTTTTGCGCGTAAAGCGCATTTGTACCCACGAGAAAAAGGGCACAAAAAAGAAAATTCTTACAAACTAGGAGAAATTTGTATCGTGATGTCATTGAAATAAGTCTTTAGTTGAAGTGCAACTTCTTGGTATTAGACCGCAAAAATAGCCATAAATATATTTCTATCTAATACAATATGTATACCAACAAGCCACGCAAAATTATGGAACTCTGCTTCCTAAAACGAATAAATCATTCATTTAGTCCGTTCCTTATGTCTTTGGCTAAACATTTTACCGCATAAATTGGGTAAAATCCAGCAATAGCGGTTAATTTTAGGGACTTTATTCCTTATTCATCTAATACCTTGAGTTAATGCAAAAATTAAGCAATTTGCTATTTTTCAGTCTGATTTGTATAAGCCTTTCGGCACAAAATGCCTTTAACATTGACTTACTGGGGAAATGGGAAGATGAATCTATTCCTACAACGGCCAACAATCGCGTGCGTTACAATGAAATTTGGGGTTATGCCGATGAGAGTGGAGAATATGCGATTTTAGGTTCTACCACTTCCGTACATTTTATCGACGTAACGAATCCGCAACAACCAAGTTTGGTTGACGAATTTGCGGGTGGCGATACGACCATTTGGCGAGATATGAAAACCTACGAAGATCGCGCCTACGCCATTGCGGATAATTCTTCGGAAGGAATGATGATTTTTGACCTCAGTGATTTGCCCAATTCCGTTAGTAAAACTTACCACAGCAACGAATTTTTTAAAAAAGCCCATAACATCTTTATTGATGAACCTAACGGCAGATTGTATTTAGCGGGATCAGACACGATGTTGCTCGGGATGCTCGTTTTTGATATTGCGACCAATAAAGATCAACCCATTTTACTTTCTACTGTATTTTTAGAAGGTGGTGAATATGTTCACGACGTCTTTGTAAAAGATAATATTGCCTATTGCTCTCATGGTAACAATGGTTTTTACATTTGGGATTTTGCCGACCCTGAAAACCCCAAACGCATCGCCGACGCACTTACTTTTGGCTACAACCACAGTAGCTGGATTACCGAAGATGGTAACTATGCGCTTTACGCCGAAGAATTACCTAGCGGTGTACCCTTGGGAATTTTTGATTTACAAAAGATGGAAGAAGGAGAAATTAAAATCATCAATACTTTTAAGTTTCCACAATTAACTTTTAAAGATGATCGCAATACACCGCACAATCCTTTTATTCTTGGAAATTATGCTTACGTCTCCTACTACGAAGATGGCTTAGTCGTCTTTGATATTTCTAATCCGGAGGAAGTTTTCATCGTTGGATATTACGATACGCGAGAAAACGACGTTTACTTGGGTACGCGAGGTTGCTGGGGTGCTTATCCTTTTTTACCTTCCGGCAATTTGTTGGCGAGTGATACCAAAGGTGGATTATTCGTTTTGCGATTAGGCAATGCTTTCGAGCCCGCACAAGCACAAAATGTAAATATCTATCCCAATCCAGTAGCCGATCGTTTGTCGATTGAAATGGTAAGATCCAAGGCAACCGACGTCGTCTTAAGTTTGTACGAAACGATGGGAACTCTAGTGTTTACCAAACAATTTTCCTTCATCGGTCAATATCGTTACGTTTGGGAATTAGGTCAATTGCCAAACGGCATTTATTTTTTAAAAATAGAAGAAGCCGGTCAAACTACGCTCAAAAAAATTATCATCCAATAAAGCTTAAGTTCAATTTTCTTCCCATTCTACAGATCATCCGGTAGCTTGTCATCTCCAGACAGCGCTTGATCCTAGCACGTCTCTCCATCACACTTACCTCAAAACATTTTATTGTTTTAATATTTTTTTTTAAAATATACTAACGACTTTCCTTTTTGAAAGATTAACTAAGTAACGGTCCTGATTTCAGCTAACCGTTCGAGCTATTCTTTGTAACTAGATTTTTTTGTAAAAAAAGAAAAAGAAATAGCCATAGTAAATAACCACCGAGAACTTCACGCCAAGGGTACTAATTCTTTAGTGCTTTACTGTACCGCAATGCTTCGTAGTTAAAGAATTACGATGTACACCTAATACGATGTACACCTAGAAAAATAAGCTAACCAGCAAACAAAAAGAAGGAGTTGTTTCAACTCCAAACTTATCCTTCATTACTCACTAAATCAAATCTAATGGAATCAAAAGTTCAAACCAATGTTCCAAGTTACCAAACGAAATCTTTCTTGAAAGGTTGTCAGTGCGGTGGCGTCCGAAAAACACCCGGAAAAAAGGGTTGCCAAAATATTGTCACCGACTCTCCCGTAGAAAAACCTGACTTGGCTATTTACAGTCAAGTAGAAGTCTTAGCTCAAGGAGATATTCCCAATTGGGATAGTCCAGATATTGCAACCAATCAATGGCGACCTTTCCGACTAATGGAGGAAGCTCGCGTAACCGTTAGAAATCTCTCTCCTACTGTTCCAGCAATTCGTGCCTTAGTTCACTATGCAATTTCTCCTTTTGGTATCGGGACTCGCCAAGAACGAAAATTGACAAAAGTGATCAACTTAGCACCGAATAGTCAAGTAGACTTAAACTTTCCGTTAGACCAGTCAACCTTAGAAGGAGATCCAAGAGTAGGTGTACACATTCTAATCGAACATCCACACGATCCGAGTTTAATCAACAACGCGGGATCACAAGTCCACGATGGTGGATACACCTCAGAATCAGGAAGAAGTTTTTCGGTTCAAGTCCCTGTTTACAATGACTCTAATTTTTCGCGAGAGTTCAATTTAAGTATCATGCCGACTGACCTTATTGCTAGCATTAATCCCAATACACGCGTCCTCGCGGCACGAGAACAAATTATCGCTACCCTGACGATTCAGGTTCCCAACTTTTTGAGTGGGGCTCCAGATAATGTCCTCAACCGAGCCGTAACGGTAGTCGGTCGTTTGTCCGGTGGCGAACTCATCGGCGGTGTTACTCGCTTACTTCGAATTGACAACTGAATCAACTCCATCCTTAGACTTTATGCTAAAAAATTGGCTGTAAAGTCTATTAAACTAATCTAATATATCATGAATACAATTGTAAATTTATTCACTTTTTTTAGCCGTTACACACAGCGCATGGGTATTTGTGCAGCGGTAGGTTTTCTTGCGGGTGCTATTGGTGGACTCTTACTTAGCTTCTTAGATTTAAGACAAGGAGGCTTAGTCCTGAGTACAACGGAGTCTACGCAAATTTCGCTGATCCTAACGGGATTTACGTGGATTGTTATTTTATCAATTCTTTGTTTTTTGGTAAAACTTACCTTCCGTTCCGTTGCTCTACCATCCCTGTTTAATTGTTTACTGACTTGTTTTTTAACGGTTTACATTGCTGGATATCTCAACGCTTTTATTCTAGCTTGGCTCATTGGAATGATCATCGGAATATTTGTCGGAAGTATCCTTTGTCGGCTTAATAATTTATTCGGCTAATGCCGCACTTTTACCGTAGTTGATAAATCGTTCTACCTCCTTGATTCGCTACGATGAAAGTTTATTTTTTTTCAATTTACCAACATCAACTTAAAAATAAAATTATGGCTTGTATAGAAAGAAGACCTAGATGTGGAACGCTTGAAGGGAGTACGATCCCTAAACCACTAGGCGAAAT
>JBGCFY010000099.1:0-87772 GCA_045110315.1 Saprospiraceae bacterium | reverse complement strand
TGATGAAATTGTAGACTTCTCTGGTGTTGAGCAGTTTATCGATACACCACTCAAGCATTATTCTAGCGGTATGCAGCTGCGTTTGGCTTTTGCCGTAGCGGCGCATCTAGAGCCAGAAATCTTACTCATTGATGAAGTATTAGCCGTAGGAGATGCACAGTTTCAAAAAAAATGTTTGGGTAAGATGAGTGAAGTTAGTCAAAGTGGTCGTACCATTTTATTTGTGAGTCACGATATGGCGGCAGTGTTAAAGCTTTGTCAACGCAGTATTTTATTA
The DNA here is from genome assembly GCA_045110315.1 of Saprospiraceae bacterium. Taxonomy (GTDB): domain Bacteria; phylum Bacteroidota; class Bacteroidia; order Chitinophagales; family Saprospiraceae; genus CALFBG01. The sequence goes on along the minus strand of JBGCFY010000099.1, from coordinate 87,495 downwards.
GATCGAGGAAAAATTATTGCTGACGGCGCAACGGAAGCAATTGTCCAGCAGTATTTGCAGCAGCTAGATGAAAATGCGCAAATTGATATTGTACAACGCAAAGATCGCAAAGGGAAAGGCGAACTTCAATTTGTCAACATTGCGCTCCTTAATGCTGATGAACAAGCGGTAGAAAATATCTTTTGTGGGCAAAGCGTAACCATCGCGTTAACGATCAAAAATCACCAATCGACACCAATCAAAAATGTGCGGATTGATTTGGGGCTTGATAATTATAGAAAAGAACGTATCGCGTGGCTAAGTACTGAAATGGTTTTAGCGACAAGCATTCAATTTTTGGCAAATGAAGAAAAAATCGTTTACTTTAAAGTTCCAAAATTCCCTTTTGCCCCCGGCACTTATGCTTTGACACTTTACACGGAGGCGAATGGTAGGGTATTAGATTGGTTGGATGACGCTTTCAACTTTACGGTAGAGGCGGGTAATTTTTATCCTTCCGGAAAACTACCTCCCGCAAAGCAAGGTACTTTTTTATTAAATTACAGCATCAATACTTAAATTAAGTCTACTTGAAAAAAAAGATAAAACAGTGGTTGTTTGAGTGCATTTGCTTTTTGGTGAATGACGATTATCGTTTACGCAAATTGGTGCTAGCGAAAGTCGAAAAGCATTTACTCAATTTTACCAAATACGGTTACCTCAAGGAAATCGGTTGGACCAAATCCGTCACCGACGAAAAGATCATTGATGCCGCAGGAAATCCTATTCCGTGGTTAACTTATCCTTTTATCAGTTTTATCGAAAATCGCTTACAAAAGGAGATGCACATTTTTGAATTTGGTGCGGGAAGTTCTACGCAATATTTCTCCCAAAAAGTAGCTAGTGTTACTTCCGTGGAACACGATCAAGCTTGGTACGAAAAAGTAAAAGCACAACTTCCTAGCAACGCAACGCTCTTTTTTGAGGCATTAGAATATGATGGTTTGTATTCAAAAATCATTCTGCAACAGCAGCAAGCATACGATATTATTATTGTTGATGGTCGAGATCGAAATAATTGTACGCGCCACGCCGTGACGGCACTGCGAGATAATGGTGTCCTCATTTTTGATAACTCTGATCGGTCGCAATATTTACCCGCGTTGGAGTTTTTAGAAAGTCTTGGTTTTAAACGCTTAGATTTTTGGGGATTGCAAGCCGGTTATACCAATACTACTTGCACCAGTTTATTTTATAAGTCGAACAATTGTCTAAAGGTATAAATTGCACTGATGGCTCAAGATTTTATCTCCGTTATCATTCCTAATTATAATAATGCTAGCCATTTACAAAAATGTTTAGCAGCCTTAATGCAACAAACGCAGGCAAAATCTACTTTCGAAATTATTGTCGTTGACAATGGTTCCACCGATCAATCCTTAACGATCCTTCAACAATTCCCAGTTACATTACTCCAATATACCGCACAAAAAAATCCTTATCCTTGCCGTAACCTTGGCATCCAAAATGCTCGTGGTAATCTCATTGCACTGATTGACGCCAAATGTATTCCTCATCCCGACTGGCTGGCACAAGGTTACCGAGCGCTACAAAACGAGAAAATAGATATCGTCGGCGGGAATATTATTTGCCAATTTGATCAAAACACGAGCGTAGCAGAGATTGTCTACGCACTTATTTATCTCTCCATCGCTCCACAAGAAAATCAAAGTGCTGCCGCTCTCACTGGAAATTTATTTACTTGGAAAAATACTTTCGACACCATTGGTTTTTACTTAGAAAACAGTCGCTCTGGTGCCGACGTAGAATGGACAGAACGTGCCAAAGCAAAGGGTAAAAACGTTCATTATGCAGCACAGGCGATCGTCACTTATCCACCAAAAAAAAGACAAGCTCTTTTGGAGGCAGCTTATCGAGATGGTAAAGCAGAAGCACAACTGTTTGCGCGAAAGCTAGGGTGGGGGACTTACTTTTGGCAAGCGTTGTATCACGCTCGACCACCGTATTTTTCTACCATTAAGAAAAAGATGAACGCTAAAAATATTCCTATCTTTGGGCATTCGATGCTTTCGGTTTGGTGGATGTATTGGCTGGTTCGTATCCAATGGTCAAGAGGAATGCTCGGGATTTAAGACAATATTATGAAGATTCTTTTCTGTACTAGTTTTTTTGCACAAACGCACAACGGCGCGGGTCAGTTTGCTAATACAGTTTTTCGGATTAATGAATTATTCCCAGAGCACGAACTTCATATTTTGTCGGAAGACTTGGATAAAAAACAAGTTCGCTGCCATCCGATAACGATTGATTATCCTCGTTGGTTACAAGGTTTTGGGATGCTTCTACGGAGTTTTAGTTATTATCGTGCTGCGCAGGAATTACACCAAACACATCAGTTTGACCTCATTTTCTTCAATCATGCTTTTACGGGAATTTGGAGTGCCCTTCGATTTTCTAAACCTACAAAAGTAGTGGGTTTTCTACATGATGATAATTTGCTTACGCAAAATTTACAGCAATTTTCTTTTAGCAAAAGATGGTTCATTCGTGCAACTTACCGGCAAGTAGAAAAATGGGCGATGCGTTACTTAGACGCTAACTTTGTCAATACCAAATATTTGCAGCAAGTAGTACAAGAGGTGTATTCGATTCATCCAAAAAAATTGTACCAGACTTACGTTCCAATTGATGTGCAATGCATTCCTTTTCAGAGCAATCGTCCGATAGATTTAACGCAAGTGATTAAAGTTCTTTTTGTAAAAAATGATTATCCTCGCGGTGGTTTAGCAGATTTGATTGTAGCCTTAGGTCAATTAGCTTATCAATTCCAGCTCACCGTTATTGGTCCTTTTCCAAGTGCTCACAATGAAATCCAAAAATGGGTAGCTGCACAAAATAATGTCCAACTTAATTTTCTAGGAAATTGTACACAAGCGCGAGTTTTCACGGCCCTCCAAACGCATCATCTCCTTTGCATTCCTGCGATCAAAGAAGCGCAAGGTGTCACTAATATCGAAGGGTTGGCCGCTGGCATTCCCGTTGTCACCACTCACGTTGGTGGCATTCCTGAAATTATGAATCAAGGTGAAAATGGATGGCTCGTTGCGGCTAACGCGCCAAAAAAATTAGCAAGTACCCTAAAAGATTGTTTAGAAAATCCAGCTGTACGGCAACAGAAGTCTGCGGCAGGTCGCGCCTTTGTACTGCAACATTTTGACCAACAAAAGACCTTAGCAACACTACTGCAAAAGTTACAAAGCTTATAACTTTTTCGGTCATTTACTTCAAAATTCAAGTGACTGTTTCCTCCTTTTGACGAATTATTGTCCAAATATTCAGTCAACCCGTCCACTTACTCATTCTAGTTTTCTACTGACCTAATTTCCTGCAACTTTGTGAGCAAGTTCTAATTCAAATAACGCTTCCTTTCGAATATTTTTCGGGACCGTGTACTAAAAAATCAAACAATGAAAAACTTAATACTCTTGCTCTTGCTACTTGGTAGCACTTTTGCGTTGAACGCTAATAATCTTCGCATCACTAACCTTACCAATCCTAGTAATAACCAAATTACGTTTAATGTCGCTTGGGATAATGCTTGGCAGGCAGGTGAGCTGCACGATGCCATTTGGCTTTTTGTTAAATACCGTCCCAGTAATAGTAGCCAATGGTCACATGCACAAGTGGCAAGTGCTACGGCTAACGGTGGTTTTGAGATCGTAACTCAAAGCGATCAAAATGGCATTTTTATTAAATTAGACCAAGACTTCATTGGTAATACACCTCAGCAAACCATTACTATGAACTTGACCAATCTACAAGGTAGCTTTCCCGACTTTAAAGTATTCGGAATGGAAATGGTCTACGTTCCTACGGATGCTTTTTACCTTGGCGATGGTGCCGGAGGTGCAGAGTTTAGATATTCGCAAGCAAGTAATATCAATGCTTCCTATCAAGTCACTTCCGAAAATGCAATTGCCAATGGTACTTTAGCTATCAATACTAATGCCTTTAATTTTATTATTTCAGATGTACCGGCAGGTTTCCCAAAAGGCTACCAAGCTTTCTATTGCATGAAATACGAAGTTACGCAACAGCAATATGTTGATTTTTTAAATACACTGACTCGACAGCAACAAGATACACGTACCGCAACTAACATCAGTAGTACTGTTATTACTAATACCTACGTTATGAGTAATAATCCATCTGTCTTTAGACGCCAAGCTATTCGCTGTGATGCTAATCTTCCGGCAAGTGGTCCCGTTAATTTTTATTGCGACCTAAATAACAATGGTAATGGAAATGAAGCAGCCGATGGTATGGCACTAGCCTGTAGCTTTTTATCACAAAACGATCTTTTCGCTTATCTTGACTGGGCCGCGTTGAGACCAATGAGTGATTTTGAATTTGAAAAATCCGCTAGAGGTCCCGTTAATCCCGTTCCCAAAGAGTTCGTCTGGGGTACCAAAAATTTTACCGTTGTCAGCGGACTTACTGGATCAGGAACCGATGCAGAATCTTTCAGTAATCTTAATAGTAATGGTTTAACCAATGGAATGGCAGATCCTAGTAACGGTGGATTTTACGGTCCTGCCAGAGTTGGATTTGCAGCAAGCACAACGAGTAATAGAGAACAAAGTGGTGCTACTTATTATGGTATCATGAACTTAGGGGATAATGTAATTGAATATACGATAATTCCAGTCAATGGAAATTCTGGCAAAAACTATACTGGTGCTTGGGGAGATGGTAAATTATCTCTACAAGGAAGCTGTGATGAAAATGATTGGGGCAACTTTAATACTAACTATTTACATTTCCGAACAGGAGGTTTTAGCGGTTATTATAATAATATACCAGTAAGTAATTTTAGCGAAGAGCGGGCTTATCTATCTCATACCGGGGCATTTCGTTTGAATGCTATGGATGATCGAGTTAGTTTCACTGGAGGGCGAGGGGTAAGATAATTTACAATGCAATACGATTTATACTCAATCGAAATTATCTAAGCCTCAAATTCTTCCTTATGAAATATATACAATTAAGTATACTTTGCCTTGTGCTTACTGTTCTGAGTACTCCGTTGCATGCACAATCTGCCTACATTGCCAATGCGGGTTCTAATACCGTCTCAGTGGTTGACGTAGCGAGTTACAGCGTCACTTCAACTATTTCTGTAGGCGCAAGTCCGGTAGGAGTAGCCGTTACTCCCGACGAAACGAAAGCCTATATTTCCAATTCTGGAGCGGGCACCGTTTCCGTCATTAACACTGCCAGTCAATCCGTAACAACCACAATTACCGTAGGAAATAATCCTTGGGGAATTGCTGTTCATCCTGACGGTAGCAAAGTTTATGTCACCAATCGAGGAGAAAATACAATTTCTGTCATTTCTGTCGCTACGAATATCGTCACGGCGACCCTTACGGTTGGTAGTGGTCCTTATAGCTTAGCCTTCAGTCCTAATGGGACCGTACTCTACGTATCTAATCATAATGATAATACGGTTTCTATGGTATTTCTGGAAACGAATTTACCTCCGGCAACTATCAATGTAGGGACTCGTCCCGTAGGACTCATTAGTAATCGTGATGGAACAAGAGTATACGTAGCAAATGAATTATCAGATAATATTTCTGTGATTGATCCCATTGCACAGACAGTGATTTCAACGATTCCCGTTGGAGATGGTCCGTTTGCATTAGCACTCAAAGAAAGTGGTGCACAACTCTACGTAACGAATACTACAGATAATTCTATCTCGATTATTAATACTAGCACCAATACGAATTTCATGACCATTGGAGGCATCACTCGTCCGCGAGGAATAGCCCCTGTACCGAATACGAATACTTTTTATGTAACTAGTCTACTTGGGGATTATGTATATCGTTTTAGTTCGTTTGACAATTCATTTTTTGGTAGTGTTTTACCCGTAGGATTGGGTCCGGTTAGTCTTGGTTTTTTTGTACAAAGCCCAGGGTTAGGTAGTAGTCCTAATCTTTATCCAATGTTTAAAGGAGGAACGGGACAAGGTTATACTGCCGCGCAGTTAGAAAATAGTAATTCCATCTTCTTTGGTGGTCAAGGACAAGGTTATGCCTTTCAAGAAATCATCAATTTGAATCTTTCCATCTATACGGGTGGCGTAGGGCAAGGCTATACTTTTCAGGAATTCAATACTAGCAATTCTATCTTTCGGGGAGGAACAGGACAAGGTTACGCATTACTCGAAACAAGTACTTTAGCTTGGTTTGGTGACCAAGATGAGAACTGGAATAACCCTTTGAATTGGAATAAAAACAGAGTGCCAACCAGTCAAGATCAAGTGAGTATTACGAGTGGTGCTACTCATTATCCGAAGCTTACTGCTGGGAGTTTTAGGATCAACGATGGGAGTACCGGAGATTATCAATGTAAGGGTTTAATCATTGAAGAAAATGCAGCATTATCGTTGAATGGTACAGCAAAGATGGTCAATAAAGGAGTCGTTGAAATCGGAGGTCAGATTGAGCAATACGCTAATCAAAATGGTGGAATACTCGTTACTGATGGTGGTACGATTCACGTAAAATCTACGGGCACTTTGTCCCTAGTTGACCCAAATGATTATTATGCTTTTGCTGATTTAACAATTAATAATGGTCAGCTGCTAGTTGATACAGGTGTTGTTGAAATCGCGGATGAACTCGAAATAATTAATGGTAGTACGATAACGCTCCAGCACGGAACAATTGGTGCAAAAATGGCTGGCACTGGATCGGCAGCAGCTGGTTTCGAAATTGATGGAACAAGTACCGCTAACTTAATTGGAGAAGTTAAACTTGGTGGCCAAAATAGTGATCCAAGCACCGCCACTATTGACTGGGCGAATACGGCAATTATTAATGCAGATTCTGCTAGCATTAATTTCGTACGTCCACTAAATCCAGCTGCGCCCGTCAACAAATTATACAACAATTTTGGAGGACATCGCGTCAAAGAAATCATTGCTAAGAGTACTGATTTTTATATTTATCCTCATTTCCAAGACGATGTTGAAATTCTACGTAAGTTAGAGATTGGAGCAACTGACAGTGTTTTACAAATGGGTGGAACAATCATTCTAAAAGGTCAATTTGTTAATCAAGGTCGATTTGAAGCGACAAACGGAGTATTTGAATTTGCTGGAATTGACAATGTACAAGTATCTGGTAACCAAGAATTTCACACCTTAAACATTAATAAAAGTAATAATGCTGAAGTTTCCATCTTAGCCAATCCATTGAAGGTTAAAAACTTAAACCTCAATCAAGGTAACTTGAATATTAATGAAATGCTGGTCAAACCAGATCTACAAGTTAGTGGCGATCTCAATATTGCCAATGGACAAACCTTACAGTTTTTTGGCTACCAAATGGAAGCAGAAGTAGGAGGAAATTTTTATAACAACAATATCATGCCTTTTATGGGCGGCTTCCAAAACTTTGGCCTAGAGGGAAAGTTCACTTTCAAAAGTACTCCTGGAGACAACTTCCAAATTGAGGCGGGCAACGTTGAATTTTGGGGCGATACGGTACTATTTGTTGGCGGTGGTTTGTACGATATTCTCACAACGACTAATTTCAATAATACCATTGTAAATATTCAAAGTGGAAAAATTCGAGCCACAAACGATACAATCCAATTATCGCCTTTTTCCCTCAACGATAACTATGGTGATGATAAATATATCATAACGGGAATAGACGGAGCCATCGCTGTTTTGGGCGTTGGCGGTGGAGAAGAGATATTGATTCCCATTGGTCCTAGTGCAGATAAATACACGCCGCTCAAGATTAAAAATGATGGTGATTTTGACAACTTTACCATAGCAGTCGAAAAAGGAATCAAAGAAGATGGGAATAGTGGTAATCCCGTACTTTCAAAAGGAGTCGATCTAACTTGGAAAGTTTCGGAAGCGATGAGTGGTGGCTCAGATGTAGAACTAGTTTTCGAATGGAAGGCAAGTGATGAGTTAGCCGATTTTGATCGAACAAAAGCCAAGGTTTGGCACTACAAAAATGGTGGATGGATAGCAGAAACTTCTACCCAAGTTACGGGTACTGATCCTTACCGTATCACAGCTAAAAATATTACTAGCTTTTCTCCTTTTATCGTAGCAGAGCAATCGCCTTTGCCAGTAACTTGTATTAATTTTGAGGCAGTGCCGCAAAAAAACAAGGTACGCTTGCAATGGGAAACTGCTTCCGAAAAAAATAACCAGGGCTTTGAAATTCAACGTGCAAATACGATCGCTGGAAGAATTGGTACATTCGAAACAATCGGTTTTGTGGCAGGAAATGGCTCCACGAGTACGCGCAGTTCATATCACTACCTTGACGAAAAAGTAAAAGATCATGAACACTATTATTATCGCCTAAAACAACTTGATCTAGATGGTCAATTTGCTTTTGCTTGCGATATTATTTCAACGACGACGAATGCAGATAAAGCCACTTTTAAGTTTGAAGAAATATTTCCAAATCCTACTAGTTACTCCGCTGCAATCTCAATTTATAGCCCTAAGGTACAAATGGTAGACTGGCGAATTGTAAATGCAATTGGACAAGTTTTACAACATACCACAAAACAGTTTTCGGCAGGACAGCAAGTTGTCGATTTACAAATTGATGCTTGGCCTGCGGGCAAATATACTTTATTACTCCGGCTAGAAGATGGAAATACCATACAACGAAAATTCGTCAAATTGCCCTAAGCAGTTTACCTCTATAAATATAAACACATAGCAAACAAGTTTTTCGCATTTGCTCAAAGCATTCGCGTACTTGCTTTCACAATTTCGTTCTCCAAAAAATCAAAAATCAAAATACCAAAACATGAAAAAGACCTCCATAATTTTCTTACTCTTATTCTCCTTAATTAATTTAAATATGTTAGCTCAAGATCAAGGTATTACCTCGCCGACGCATCGCGAAAACGTAGGTAAAGTTATCTTTGCCAATCATGCCTCCGCACTCGCTTTTAAGAAAGAACAACCCAGTCAATTCAGTAATACTTTTAAGGCTTCCGAAACAATTTATGCGCGGGTATACGCAGCCAAAGCATTGATCAATACTCCCATTAACGGAGAAATAGAATACAATCCGATCCTAACTTACGATCTTTACGTCGATGGTAAGCAAGTGGGTTTCAAAAGAGGTTTTGGGATGTATAGACATATTGCTAAAGACAAACGAACGTATTATATTCAAGAAGCCGGTGCGGGAACGCCGGCTGTGATGAATTGGACTTGCTGGCAACACTATCTATTACCAGATCTCAATGATCCAGAACTCAAATATGGCAGTAGGAATATTGCTGCGCGAGCTTTTGCCTTGGCTCTATTAGACGCAACTCCGGGGCAACACGAAATTCGTTTGGACGTCTATGCTACAGGTACCGAAGGTGGTCGCTCTGCTCAAATTGCTACGGGCAGTTTTAACCTCAGCCTAACCGCAGCTGACCAAAAAGCACTTGCTTTTCGCTACGCACCACCATTACCAAAAGACGAATGGGCAGGTTCGAATAAGGCTGGCTTGATTAAAGAATTATATGGCGCATTCGAACAAGAGTTGAGAAAGAAACCAATTCTCGTTGGCTTATCTGGTCGGGATTGGAAAGAAGGTACTTATCGTACGACGGGACAAAAATATAGAAAGTTAGCAGCTTGGGCTATTTTTCCGGATGGTGATGGAGACGGTCAAGTACCGATTACCACTTTTAATTGGATTAGTGATTATAGTAATGGTGGCTGGACTAAGTTTCGTTTTGATAGTCATTGTAATGGTTGTCCAGATTGGGACGTCGATGTCGCAGCAGTCAAAGCTTTGGGAAACCGCTGAACTAACCCCACGGAAAAGACGGCAAATCTTGATAAAAAGTATTGGCAAAATGGTTTATTTTTAATAATAGTTGGTATTTTGTTTATTGGATTTGGATGGTGGTATCGCCGACAACGTCTCGTACGCAGCTAATACTTTTTGTACCTCACTACTTTAAGCCCTAGAACTTAATGGCAATTCAATTTTGTCTTGGTATTTATCGTCACACTAAGGTTAATTGGAAGTTTCTTCCTTTGACCTTAGTGTGTATGTTAAGCTTCCTTTCGGAAAATTTAGCGCAAGCGTCAACATTACTTGAGCAGTTGAAGGCAACGGAAGCTTACATAGAAAGTAATCCAGAAAAAGTAATTCGGCTTTGTGACTCTCTCCTACAAAATGAAAGTTTGACCTCCGATGAACGAGCACATATCTATTTCAGTAAAAGTGATGCGTATTATTATTTAGAAGACATTCGGGGAAGTTACCAAGCCGCCGCGAAAACTTTGTCGCTCGCTACCGAAAAATTTCCCCAAAAAAAATACTTAGTCATTCTAAACTCACAAGGACAGAATTTTGACTTCTTAGGAAAGCTAGACAGTGCCATTTATATTTATAAGAAAGGAATTCCCATTGCTAAAGCCCTGAAAGATAGTTTGGAGTTGGCCAATCTATACTTCAATATTGGTTTGTCTTATAATCAACAATCAGCGTATGCACAGACGCTTACTTTTTTGGATAGTGCTTATCAGATAGATTTTAAACTACAAGACTCTTTTGGCTTAAGCCACGTGTTGCGAGCCATTGGCTATATGCAAGAATTGTATTTTGAACAGGAGTTGGCCATCGAAAATTACAAAAAAGCATTGCAATATGTGACCAAGCAAGATCAAGCACAGGCTTGTGCCATTCATACTAGTATTGGTACCAACTATTTGACTCAAGGAAAACTTGATTCGACTCAATTTTATCTCTCTTTAGCTAGCCATTGTTACCAAAATGTCAACGATCAAAATACTTTACATTATCTTTATAGCTTACGTGCTAAGTATTTGATTAGAAGACAAGATACGCTAGCCGCAATTATTGCCTTAGATTCTGCCAGTATTTTATCGCAACAATTTGGCAATACTTACGAAGTACTTAATAATAAGTTATTAATGCTCAATTTAAATCCTACTCAAGAAACCGAACAACGATACATTGATATTTTACAACAAGCGGAAGATAATGAATTCTTAAACTTATTGGGAAATGGTTACAATTGGTACGCGGACTACTTGCAAGGAGAAGGTAATTACCAAGCAGCTTACGAGGCAAAAGTTAAGTCAGAAGAATTTACCAAAAAAAAGAATCAGCAAACCAATCAAAAAATTATTCAAGCCCAATCCGTCAAATTTGGTCTACTCCAAAAAGAAAATGAAATCCAAGTTGCTAACGAAAAATTAAAAACTCAAAAAGCTCGTTGGACTATTTTTGGGCTACTTACATTTGGACTTGTCCTTGGCTTTTTTGCGTGGTACCAATATCAGAATAAGCGGGCAAAATTATTGCTACAGCAAGAAAAATTAGAAAAGGAAGCAGCCTTACTAAAGGAAATTGCCGACGTTGAATCACAAGCTTTTCGCGCACAAATGAATCCACATTTCATTTTTAATGCACTCAATAGTATTAAAGGATTAATGATCAACAAGCAAGAGCGAGAAGCGGCTTTGTATATTTCCAAGTTCTCTAAACTGGTTCGTTCGGTTCTTGATAATAGTCGAGAGAAAGTGATCTCCTTAGCACAAGAATTAGAAACCTTGACCTTATACCTTAAACTGGAACAACTCCGTTTTCGGGATGGTTTTGAGTTTGAGATTACGGTAGCGCCAGCAATACAAGCGAATAATATCGCTGTACCACCAGTTATCATTCAACCTTTCGTTGAAAATAGTATTTGGCACGGTTTCAAAAATAACCAGCAGCAAAATAAGTTAGCCATAAAGGTAACTCAACAAGACGAAGAACTTTTGATTGAGGTGGAAGATAATGGCGTGGGAAGAGCTATCACCGCACAAAAAAAGAACCCTACAAAACGTAAATCTCACGGTATCAATATTTCCCGACAACGAATGCAAAACTTTGCTGGTACAAAGGAGCAAGAGTATATTTATTACACTGATTTACGCGACTCTGCGGGCAACGCTATTGGTACAAACGTAAGCATTCATTTACCTTGCAAATATCTTTAAAACAATGGATTTAATTACGGCAGTTTTAATTGATGATGAACAACTCGCTTTGGATACTTTACAATGGCAGCTCAAGGAGTTTTGTCCGTCGGTAGTCGTTGCTGCTAGTTTTACCAATCCTCGATTGGCTTATCAATACCTTTGTGAACATAAAGTCGATGTTTGTTTTTTAGATATTGATATGCCAGAAATGACAGGTTTTGAATTTTTGCAGCAATGGGAAACCTTCCATTTCGATGTAATTTTTGCGACCGCTTATAGTGAATTTGCGATTCAAGCCTTCAAAGTGAGCGCCTTTGATTATTTACTAAAACCCATTGACGAAGAAGACTTGATACAGACGCTAGAAAAGTACCAGCATAAAAAACAAAAACCGAAAGTGAGCGAACAACTCTCTCTGCTCCTTAACCAACTCCACCAGCCTACGCAGCAATATAGTACACGGATTGCCTTAGCGACTACGGAAGGTATTCACCTCGTCGACGTAAACCAAATTATTCGCTTAGAGGCAGATAAAAATTATACGACGGTACACTTACTCGATCGAGCGCCCGTCATCATTAGTAAAACCTTAAAGGAAGTAGAAAGTGTACTCGATCCCAATCGCTTCTTTAGAGTACATCAGTCTCATACGATTGATTTGCAGAAGGTCGATATGTATCATAAGGGGAGGGGAGGGAATGTCACCTTGAGTAATAAAGATACGATTCCCGTTAGTAAAAATAAGAAAGCGTCCTTACTCGAAAAACTAGCCTCGTAGTTTACTTTTTGATGACGTGTTTTAAACACGGTGGATTCCCCGTGTTTAAAAATAGCGCTGCGTTCTTTTAAAAATTCACCAATTTATCCTTTCAATTGATTATCGTGTAATTCTTGCATTCTCGAAATCGTTTTAGACTTTTTCAAAACGGCATATTGAAAATCGTAGGTTTCACGCAGTAAAGTTTCGCGCTCTTCTTGGGTGCAATCCCATTGTAAAAGCATTGCATCAACGACTTCTAAGTTTTGATAAATCACTAAGTCTAAGATTGACGCGTAATCTCTCATGTTACGATCCGTAGGTTTATCCGTGTTTTCTCGGCGCCATTCCTGAGCGGTCATCCCAAAAACAATCCGATTGATCATATCAATTTCGCTCGCAAAAGGTAGCCGATTTTTAAGGGGCTGCGGATGAGTAAGTAACCGTTCGTCGAGTTGGGTTAAAATAGAAGCAACGAGTAGCGAATGATTGCCTGCGGTGAGGTGTCGTTTATTTTCGAAAGGATCACCCAATCGAAGATATTCTTCCTTTTTCAAACGTTCAAATTCTTCGATTACGTAAAGGTAAAAAGCAGCATTGACCCAGCTCGCAAAATGAAAGGCAATATTACGATGGGCGAAAGTTCCACCGTATTTTCCGCGAATCACCTTGAGGCCTTTCGCGTTCGTATAACTGACCCATTTGCTAGCAGAAGTTTTCTTCCCTGCGACCATTTCGGCGGCAAATTCCTTGTATCCTTTAAACACGGTGAATTCCCCGTGTTTAAAATCTGGATTATTTTTTTCCTCCCAAGCCAGTAAAAACTCAACCGTTTTCATCGTATTGATCCAACTTTGCACCGGCAATTCTGGGCGGTCCGCATCCTTATAGCGAGCGATATCCGTCAAATTGATATATTCTTCTTCCTCGATCGTATGATAAGAAATGGGAATGCCTTGAACTTCTGTAATCTTGCGTTTACTCATATTTTCAATTGTAGGTTAAAGATACACAATCGCTAGCTTATAAATAAGCGCTTATTTCAAAACCTGAAGACGAGTGCTAAACTATTTTTATTCATTTTCGATCACTACTACTCGCAAAAAATCAATAACTTTTTCCGTTGGCATTTCACAAGGTTTGAGTAACTCTTTGTCTTGGGTAAGATAGAAATTAAGACTAATAAAATCCTTGCCGCCTAATGCTTTTGCGTAGATTTTAAAAGACTTACCGGCGTTGAATACTTGTTTCGAAATTCCGTACTTCTCATTTTTATATCTACCTTCCGAATAGCCTAATGGAATTTTTGCGATCAAATCCTTTACTGTCATCATTATACTAAATCTATTGCATAAAAAAAGCGTCCCGTAAAGATACGGGACGCTTAGTATTTTTAGTTAATTTATTCCTTACAACGTTGGAATTCTCAATACTTGTCCAGGGTAAATTTTATCTGGATGCGATAACATGGGTTGGTTCGCTTCAAAAATTCCTTGGTATTTCATTGGGTCACCATACTGAGCTTTTGAAATTTTAGATAAAGAATCACCACGCTGTACCGTATAAAAAGTAGCTTCTGGTTCAGGGTTCATTACCGTGATTCGGTCATCAACAGATGAGACACCGTTGATATTTCCTAAGGCCAAAATTACTTTCTCTCGTTCTGCATTTGTATTCGTAGAACCCTCTACGATAATTTGTTCGCCAAGATCTAAAGACATTCCATTAATTGGTAAATTTAATCTTGTTACTTCTTGTCTTAGCGCCTCAATTTTGCTCAAAGTCACTTCTTTTTCTACTTTTTGAACTTCCTCTTTTTTAGACGACTTAAAAATTTTAGCGCCTGCATTTTTCAAAAACGAAAATAATCCCATAATCGTTACATTGATTTTGTGTATTAAATAATAAAATTCTGAGAATAGCCTTTTAAAGCAAAGATCATTTGATTTCTCCACTCATTAGCAGCTATCTCCATTTGACAATATAGTTTTTTTTATTTGTTTTTTTACAAAAAAATTAACTTTCTATTTTCTATCTGAGCAGTTGTTTTAAATAACTTCTTAACAAGGCATTTTTCCTGCACCGTACAGCCGATTCATACCAAATCGAGCGAGCAATACTAAGCCTTGCTCAATTGATACTTTCGGTACTTCATTCTGCCAAGTATTTTGTCGCTCAGAAGTTTTTCTTGTTTGGACACTTTGTGAAGGATGTGCTAATTTTTTTTCAATACTCGTAAAGTATTCTAACGCTAGAAAATTAAATAAATCTTGAATATTTTCTCGCGGCTCCAGTATAAAGTTTTCATAAAAAATTATTTTGTGCCGCGGATGAGTAGTTAGTCCAGATAGTGCAAACTTATTTTCTAAACACCAAAATAGTACTTGCCGCTCAAATACTGTCAATTTCGTTTTTAGTAAATCATCATACGGTTGCAAATAAGTCGTCCGTAAATTTTCCTGTTCCCAAAGTGCTTCCAAAGGTGCTGACCAGCCCAGTTTCATACGAGAATGTGCTACCGCAAATGGATGACGCAACAAAAATACAATCGGGATTTCTGCGAAGTGTGTCCCAAAATAGGGAAGCATAAAATTTGCACGAACCGTTTTGATTAAGCGGCGACTATTATCTGAATTTGTATTGTAAAAATCCGTCCAAGGATTTCGAAATTGCCCACTCATAATCTGAGCTAAAGGAACTTGAAACTCCGCTTGTACGGAAGAAGCTAACAAATGTTGGCGCTCCGCAAAATGCTGACAAAGCTTTACTTCGTCGCGATTAAAGGGTTCGAAAATATATCTGAATGCTGCTCGGTAATTGATGAGCTCCGCTAACCAAGTAGTGCCACTCCTCGCCGAACCTGCTAGTAAAACAGCACCTTGATAACTGGTATCAGCATCTTTAATTTGCTGACTTTTCCACCAGCCATAAGCGCGACGAATTAATTTTTTAGTCTTCAAACGGAGAGAGATCTAATTGCGATTGATAAAGCTCAAAAAGCTCCTGAATTCCTGCTGCTCCAATGTTAAACAAAGCGTCAAGTATTGATAAGCCATTTAAAAATTCCCCTTGATGTTGCGGATATTTTTTTTGGGCAAGAAAGCCAAATATTTCGTTGTATACAATTTTTATTTTCTCCGCTGCAAAGATAGCTTCCTCTTGATATTTCTTAGCGCCCGTGCCACTCAGGTAAATATTAGCTTGACAGTACTTGACCAAGCCTAAGACGTAATCCGCTTTTTTTCCGGTGACTGGTAAGTTACTGCTGCGAATAATTTTGGTAGGAATGTTCAACACTTCAAGCATTTTTAAAATGACGCGTTCATTGAAAGCAATAAGTTTTTCGTCTTTTCGGCTTGCGTTTAAGAGTTCTTCTACCAAAGGAAAATAAGTTTTGAAATAAGGTGATTTCTGGTAAACCGATAAGATTTGATTGCGTTGTCTTTCTTGCCACGCTTGCTGATGGTCTATCTGTAAGGAAAGTAATGGTGCTGGATACTGATATTTTTGTAGTGGTATCCGTAGATAAGTTTTATCTGACGAAGTTACTTGCTTTCGCAAAAAACAGCGCTTGGTCAAGCTGCTACTGGAATACGTTACATCATCCAGAAAGATAAAAATATCACTGGCGTAAATTTTAAAAAAGTATCCTAACCAAGGAAAATAATTAGGTTGGTGAATGCTAACTACGAGATGATCCATCGGATAACTTCAAAAGTTTCGGCAAATTGTTTTCCGATCTGTGTTCCTCTTACCATCGCCAAAGATTCTATAAATTTGGGATCCATGTAAGCTCTTCCTTCTTGTGTTTTGTAAGCTTGTAAAGCATCAATCTTTTTTTGTAACTGCGACGGAGTCACTTCAATAAAGCAGTCGGTATTGAAAGATAAATTATTCCAAATCAATTCGTAACCAAGAATCGTACAAGCTTTAAACGCACGAATTCCTTCATTGGCAATCGTCGTATGATCTTGGTGAATGTCTTTGGTGCTAGGAAGAAAAACGAAGTCGGGTTTAATCTTGGGCTTTAACTCAATCAGTTTTTCTAAGATTTCTTGTCGTACATAATTTAGTTTGCGGACTTCATATTTGAAGACGATAACATTTTCGGGTTTAATGCCCAATACTTGCGTTGCCGCTTTGAGTTCTACTTCCAATTGATTCTTGGGAAATCCGGCTGGTACAGATTCTTCCGCTGTAGAGAAAGCGACGTAAAAAACTTCTGCACCCGCTTCCAAAAACTTAGCGATGGTTGCGCCACAGCCCAATTCACCGTCATCCGTGTGTGGTGCTAAGACAAGTATTCGTTTAGGATTTAGCATTCAAATAATTATATAAAATCTCAATAATTTGCTGAGCGGCAGTGCCATCACCCAAGCAGTTCGTATGTCGTGTTGGTCTTTCAATCGTACGGATCAATTCCAAAATTTTTGCTGGATCAGGACCCGCCAAATGATTCCAACCTTCCTCAATTGTTTCAATCCATTCTGTCTGCGTATCAATAATAATGGCAGGTACTTTATGATAATAACCTTCTTTGATTAAACCACCCGAATCCGTGATCAAGCATTTTGCGGAACGCACTAAGCTTTGTGTTTCCCAAAATCCAATTGGTGGAATCGCCCTAACCTTTTCAGCCGCTAATAAATCTGTTAATCCGAAGGTCTCAATTGCTTTTTTCGTTCTCGGATGTATTGAAAAAATAACGGGTAAATCCAAGGACGCAAAGATCGAAAGAATACCTACTAAGTTTTCTTTACTAACGGTATTCGCTACGCGGTGACAAGTCATAAAGTAATACGCACCGGCTGCTACACCGTATCTTGTCAAATCTTTTTGCCTTGCTTCGATTCGAGAAAGATTTTGATGGATCAAATCAATACCGACATCTCCAACGTGGTAAACGCCTTCTGTTGTTCCTTCGCGAGCTAAATTCTTAACCCCAGTTTTCGTTGGTGAAAAGAAGAAGTCAGAAACGGAATCCGTCAAACGTTTATTTATTTCTTCTGGAATTTTTTTATCAAATTCTCGTAGTCCCGCTTCGATGTGTGCTACGGGAATATTTTCTTTTGCCGCAACAATAGCGCCAGCTGCCGTTGTATTGGTATCTCCATAGACGATGACTAAATCAGGTTGTTCTATTGCTAAAACTTCTCCCAGTTTAAGTAGCATCGTTCCCATTTGCCAACTGTGGGAACCGGAACCAATACCAAGGTTGTATTTCGGGGTCGGGATATTTAATTCTTCTATCAGACTTGCCGACAAGGCGGCATCGTAGTGTTGCCCAGTGTGTACAATTACTTCCGTCAAATTTGCTTGCTCCCGAATCGCTTGACTCACTGAACTCGCTTTGATAAAATGTGGTCGCGCACCAACAATCGTTAGTATTTTAAACACTGGCTTGCTCATTTTGTAGCTTTTCAAGATATTGCAGAAACCGCGGAATCATATTGTCCCATTCATATTTTTTTAATGCTTCCGCTCGAATACTAGCTTTTACCGTTCCCGTTGTTACCCACTCTTGATAATACTTCAACAGAAATGCTTCCAGTAATTTTTCATCTTTTTCATTTTGGTGGTAGGTCACTAATCCTGCCGCTAGTTCTTCAAATATTTCTTCAAACTCTTCGTCTTGACTACCATTGATGATTAGAAGAATCGGTCGTTTGGCCGCAAAGTATTCGTACAACTTTCCCGTCAGACCACCCGTAACTTCTGGAATCGCGAAAGACAATAAGAGGTTCATGTGGCTATTGTGTTGAATATCCACTGCCTCCGACATTGGAATCAATCCGCGATTGTTAAAAATATTTTCTAAGTTATATTCTTCGATCCAAGTTTGCCAAATTGCGGCATCTTTTCCTGCGTGTACGATCTCTATGGTATTGGCCGCAATCTGTCCCGTTTGAATTAACTTAGCCAAGACTTTCAAAAGCAAAGTGGGATTTCTTCTTCTGCCGTACATGGACCCTGTGTAAGAAATCGTAAATTTATCAAAAGGCTTTGCCGTCGCCGAAGGCTTTAATAGATCGTGTGTTCCATTGGGTAAAACGTAAACCTCTTTTACGTACTGATCCAAGTGAACTTTGGTTCCTTTTGAAACGGTACAGACGGCGTCAGCTTTTGCGAGCAAGTATTTATTACACCAATGTTGATAGTTCGTCAAGTAAACATTATCCTTCAAAGGATCAATATGAATATCGCGAAAGTCTGCGATCCAAATCAAACTAGGATAATAAGTTTTTAATAAATAAGCTGTAAAGTGATCGGAATAGGGGCGAAAAGAAGAATAGATATGCGTAATCTTATGCTTTTTAATGAGCGCGCGGCACTTAAAAAAACCGGCCAATGAGTACACGATTCCACCTTCCCCAATGACGAGGTTGAACGGAAAACTATTCAATGCTTTCACTGCCGTTTTCCCGAGTAAGCCCGCTTTGCGCGCTTCGGAATAATGTACGTGTTTTTCTTTTTTTAAATTGGAAAGTGTTCGGTAATCTACGGTAGGTAATTCGAGAATATTAAAGTCCGAAGTGGGAAGGGGATCTTGCGGTAGCACGTGCCGATTTTTACTTACCGCGACGTGTACTTTAGCAAAATGTTTTTTAAATTGTTGAGCAATGTTATAACTCCGAATAGAGCCCATGGATTTGATGGGGGGAAAATAGTAAGCAATCATCAATAATTCCTTTTGCTCCTCGGTTTTCATTTGACGCTGCTTTGATCTTTCTTACTTGGTTGTTTGACCCGCAAAAGTTTACCGATGACTTCCAAGTATTGTTTGATAACCAATTCCTCATCAAATTCATTGATGACTTTCTTGCGCCCGTTTAAACCCAATTGATGTCGCGCTGCACTACTCATTCCCAAAAATTGCCCAATTTTGCTAATCAAATCTGCTGAATTCTGCGGTTCACATAACAGGCCATTAAATCCATCTTCCACAATTTCTTTGCAACCAACGTGGTTCGTGGTAATAATTGGAATGGCCATACTGGAAGCTTCTAACAAAATTCTAGAGATTCCTTCTTTATAAAAGGAAGGAAAAACCAAACAACCTGCTTCTTCGAGAAAGGGACGAACATCTGAAGTTTCGCCTAAGTAATTAATGATTTTTTCTTTCTGCCAACGCTCAATTTGATCAATTGAAACCGCATTGGGATTGGATTCATCTACAAAACCGAGCAATTGGAAGGTTGCTTCGGGATGAGATTGCTTGATGGCTTTGGCGGCTTCGGCAAAAGCAGCGAGTCCTTTATCCCAAATAATTCTTCCCGCAAATAAAAACTTAACTTTATTGGTATTTCGGGGTTGACTTCTTTTGGGTTTAAACCACTGAATATTTACGCCTTCACTATTGAGTAAAAAAGCTTTTTCGGGCGCTACTATCTTTTTCTCAATAAAAACAGTTTGGTCACTTTCGTTTAAAAACCAGACCTCTTTACTCAAGTTTGCCGCTAAACGATAGAAATTAGTCGCCATGAATTTGACTAATGGATTTTTGTAGACGAACAAACGTCCAAGTCCTGTAGTCACCGCAATCGAAGGAATTTTGCACCAAGCTGCCGCCAAACTACCATATATATTAGGCTTGATGGTATAGTGGAAAATTAAATCAATCTTATTCTTCCTATAAATTTTGTGCAGCTGCCGCAAGGTCTTGAAATCTTGGAACGGATTGGTTCCATAATTATCGACGTATAGATTAATGTAACTAAACCCTTCTGAGATTAACTTCGTACTAAAACTATCCTTCGGTGCAATCACTAAGACTTCGTACCCCAGTTCCTTAAGTCGCCGAATCAGACCTAAGCGAAAATTATAGACACTCCAAGAGGTATTAGAAACAATCGCAATTGTTTTTTTGGAACCTGAAGGGTTTCTACGAGTAATTTTATTTTTATTGTGTTTAAAGCTTGTAATGACGGAAATTTTTATTTCTCGAAGATATCCTTACAAAAAATCTTTTCCTACTTTTTCCGCAATTACTTTTGTAATTCCTTTAATTTCTTGCTCTTTATCTTTCGGATAGATCAAAAGTACGTCCCCTTCGTCAATCACCATGTAATTCGCTAAATCTTTAATCACTACTAATTTGTCTTGAGGAACACGAATTAGAGAATTAGAAGTATCAATAGCCATGATTTTATTGCCATTTTTCACATTTCCTTGCTCATCTTTAGCCGATTCTTCGTGCAAAGACGCCCACGTCCCTAAATCGGACCAACCAATATCTGCTGGAATGGTATAAATGTTTTGTGCATTTTCCATAATTGCATAATCTACGGAGATCGACGGCGTCGTAGGATAAGCTTGATCAATAAAGGTTTGTTCGCTTTTCGTATTGTAATCCGGCGCTCCTTTAGCGAGAATCGTATGGATTTCCTTAGCGTGTTGCTCAAAGGCAGCCAATACATTTTCTGCTTTCCAAATAAAAATTCCAGCGTTCCAAAGGTACGCGCCACTGTCTACGTAAGTCTGTGCCGTTGCTTCGTCCGGTTTTTCTTTGAATTCGATTACTTTGTGAATCCCTGCTTGCGTTTCCTTTTCATTGAAATTAATATAGCCGTATCCAGTATCCGGTCGGGTAGGCTGAATGCCCAAGGTACAAAGTGCATTTTCTGCCGTCGTAAAGGCGAGTGCCCGTTGCAATTGGGCCACAAAAACTTCTTCTTTTAAAATAATGTGATCCGAAGGCGCAACGATAAAATTGGCCGCAGGGTCTAAATTATATAATTTGAAAGCGGTATAAGCGACACAAGGTCCCGTATTATTCCGAGAAGGTTCGCACAGAATTTGATTGTCGCTCAACTCTGGTAAATGTTCTTTTACCAAATCTTTGTACATTCCATTCGTAACGATAAAAATATGCTCGGCAGGACAAAGTTTCAAGAATCTTTCGAAGGTCAGGCGAAGCAAGGATTTGCCTACCCCTAGGATATCTAAAAATTGTTTTGGTCTAGCAACTCGGCTGCCTGGCCAAAATCGACTTCCAATTCCACCAGCCATGATAGCAACATAAGTGTGTTTTGCGTCCATGATATTTTTAATTTAGCGATTTAGTGTTTGTATGAAGGGTAGTTCTTTTTTTAGCACCTACTTAACATAAGAAAAATTATAGGCTATTTGTTTCAGGGTTTATTTTTGGTCCGTGTTGAGTCTACCAATTCGTATCTTTTACTATTTCGTAGACTTGTTGGATTCCTGTTTCAAGCGTATATTTAGCTTGCCAACCAAGCGCGTTCAGTTTGCTGACGTCCATTAATTTACGAGGGGTTCCGTCGGGTTTGGTTTTATCCAATACGATAGTTCCTTCGTAGCCGACCGTTTTTTGAATGAGCATTGCCAGCTCATGGATCGAAATATCTTTACCCGTTCCAATATTGAGAAAGCCTGCTTCGTTGAAATGTTTCATCACAAAATAGCAAGCATCTGCTAAGTCCTCTACGTGTAGAAATTCTCGCAAAGGCGTACCCGTTCCCCAAAGTGTAACACTAGGTAATTGTTGGCGTTTTGCCTCAATAAATTTGCGCATCAGCGCCGGTAAAACGTGCGACTTTTGCAAGTCATAATTATCGTTTGGGCCGTATAAATTGGTCGGCATCACTGAGATAAAATTACAGCCGTATTGCGCCCGAAAAGCATCACACATTTTTATGCCTGCAATTTTTGCAATTGCGTAAGGTTCATTCGTTGGTTCTAAAATGCCCGTCAGTAAAGCATCTTCTTGTAACGGTTGCGGTGCCAATTTTGGATAAATACAAGAAGACCCTAGAAACATTAACTTCTCTACTTTTTGCTCCCAAGCGGCGTGCAACACATTCGACTGAATCATGATATTATCATAAATAAAATCAGCCCGATAAGTATTGTTTGCTAAAATGCCACCTACTTTTGCGGCAGCTAAAAATACGTACACTGGTTTTTCTTTCGCAAAGAAGTCCTGTACTGCGGCCTGATTTCTAAGGTCTAATTCTTGAGAAGTGCGCACGACAAAATTAGAAAATCCTTCCTGCTGCAGTTTTCTGTGAATGGCACTGCCCACCATTCCTCGGTGACCAGCAATATATATTTTAGCATCCGTTCTCATCGTCTCCAGTCGTTCTTACGTTGATTAAAGTTTAGGATTAAAAATTTTGAAGGATAGCCAGATGATCTTTTTGTAAAACACCTAGCCATCAACACTATTCAAAATTCGTTTTAATATCGAAGCCGGCGTCTTTTAGTAGTTGGTCTTTTTTAAACAATTCCAAATCAGCCGCCATCATTTCTTTTACTAAGCCTTGCAGATCATATTTAGGTTCCCAAGCTAATTTTGTCTTCGCTTTCGTTGGATCACCGATAAGCAGTTCTACTTCCGTTGGTCGGTAATAACGTGGATCAACGGCAACAACTTCCGTTCCGATGGGCAATTGATACTTGGGATGATCACACTTTGCAATCTTTCCTACTTCCTGTTCTCCTTCCCCTTCGAAACTTAAACTTACCCCGATTTCAGCGAAAGCAAATCGAACAAAATCTCTCACTGAAGTCGTTACGCCCGTAGCAATCACAAAATCGTCCGGCGCTTCCTGTTGCAAAATTAGCCACATGGCTTCTACATAATCTTTGGCGTGTCCCCAATCCCGTTTAGCATCCATATTACCAAGGTAGAGTTTATCTTGTAGGTTCAACGCGATTCTAGCAACGGCACGCGTAATTTTTCGCGTGACGAAGGTCTCCCCTCTTTTAGGACTTTCGTGGTTAAACAAAATTCCATTACAAGCGAACATTCCGTAGGCTTCTCGATAATTAACGGTAATCCAATACGCATACATTTTGGCAACCGCATACGGAGAACGAGGATAGAAAGGTGTTGTTTCTGATTGCGGAACTTCTTGTACCAAACCGTAGAGTTCGGAAGTGGACGCTTGGTAGATTTTCGTTTTTTCAACTAAGTTTAATAAACGAATGGCTTCCATTAATCTCAAGGTGCCAACGCCAACTACATCCGCTGTATATTCCGGTGTATCGAAACTTACCCGCACATGAGACATCGCCCCTAGGTTATAAATTTCATCGGGTTGCACTTCTTGGATAATTCTAATGAGATTTGTCGAATCCGCTAGATCACCGTAGTGTAAAATTAAATTTCGGTTATCAACGTGTGGATCTTGATACAAGTGATCAATCCGATCTGTATTAAATAAAGAACTACGCCTTTTTATTCCATGTACCTGATACCCTTTTTTCAGGAGAAGCTCCGTTAAATAAGCGCCATCTTGACCAGTAATTCCAGTAATTAAAGCCTTTTTCATATGCTTTCCTGCTTTTTTAATTGACTAACGCCAGGAATAATTTTACAAATAATGAGAAACATTCTAGCGGCTAGTTTCTTCCGACTAAAATCTTTTGCTAAAACGCTACAACCTTTTTTATACGCCGCGAAACGCGTTTGATCATTTTTAAGTTGGGTCAACTTCATTAAAAAGTCTGCTTCATTTTCAGGTTCAAAACAAAGACCTGCTTCATACTTTTCAATAATCGCTTGAGACTCTCCTTCTACGCCTAAGAAGATTGGTTTGCCCATTGCTGCATTTTCAAAAATCTTTGAAGGAATAACCGTTTTGAAAGTATCACTTTTCTTAAGGGGAACGAGTGCAACGTCGATGATGCTAATGTAATCTACCACTTCTTTTTTGGGAATTGGAGGTAACATCGTCACATTGCTCAATTGCAATTCTTCTTTCAATTGCACCAAGGTTTCTTTCATCGCTCCCGCGCCGATAAATAAAAAGTGTATTTGAGGATCTTTTACTTTAGCGGCACAGCGCAAAATAAAATCCAGTTTGTGCGCCATTCCGTGTGTTCCCAGATACCCTAAAACAAATTTCTGGTCGAGCTGAAGTTTTTTTAATAAGTCTAAATCTTTTTCTTGTGCTTGATATTTATCCAGTACAACGCCATTTTTAATAACATCAATTTTCACTGGATCAATCCCTCTTTCGATAATATTCTTTTTGAAGGCTTCGGTAACGACAACTACCCGATTGGCTTTCCGATACAGAAACAATTCTACTTTTTCAAGAAAGTCAATAACCTTACTTTGATTGATTGCATTGACCGCCTTGATGGATTCGGGCCATAAATCACGGACTTCCATAATCCACGGTTTCCGCTTGAAAAGCGCAGCGAAATAGCCACTAATCGCGGTAAAGAATTGTGGCGAAGTGGCAATAATAATGTCCGTTTTAACAAATAGACTTGCGAAAAAAGACATGATACAAAAACTCAAATAATCTAAAGTTCTTTTAAACGTACCCTGATTCGCAGAAATATAACTCCACACCCGAATCACTTTGACCCCGTCCATCATCTCCGTTTGGTAAAGTTTGTTTTTATAACCCTCAAATACTTTACCTTTAGGGAAATTAGGTGCACAAGTAATTACTGTAACTTGTGCACCTTTTTTTTGCCACTCGGTACAATGTTCAAAGGTACGATTAGCTGGTGCATTTCCCTCGGGGGGAAAATTATCCGTTAGAAATAAAATATTCATTTCAGTTGAATTGTGGTGATCAATTCTTGGGTAAACCCAATGATGACTTTCGAAGCGTTTTGTGTTTTGTTAAATCCTACCGAAAAATGGTAGTTTTCTAGGACTAAGGTAACTGGCGTAGAGAAGTAAATTTCCCCAAAGTTGCCAATAATTTTATTTTCTTCCACTTTGACTTTTTCCTCGGGGGAAAAGTGTAAAAATGCGCAGGTATCGCTAATCTTTTTCCCAAAAACCTTGTCGGTAATTGTAATGGTTCGGTCCGAAAAATGGAAGCTACGCTGATGTTGTGCTCCCAAGTAACGATAGCCATTGTGTGTCGCGGTAATTTCCGTTTTATCACGCTCGACTAATGCTGCAATCTTAGCTCTCCTTCCCACACGAAATCCTCCCCATACTTCCGAAGAATCTTGTCCTGCGATACTTACACTATTATGATATGCGCTGGATCTTTCCAACGTGCGCTGCTGATTTTTTTCGTAGGTTGAAATACCTGGATCAACAATAATCGCTTGATCCTTTGCGTAAAGCACAAAATTTAAACTATCACTATGGGCATGTCCAGGAATGTAGGTCGGTCCAATCGCGCCAATATCTACTAAGATTTCGTAATTTTCATTTTTGAACTTACGGTACCCACTTTCTCCCAATTCAACAGGCTGCATCGTTAATGCCAATGCTTTGGCATAAGTGTCCAAAGCTTCCGCACTTGGTGCAATTCCTAAGGTACTATCGTTTAAAAGTGGCATGGCTTGCAAACCATTAAAGCTAATCTTGTGCATCCAGCCCAACATCAATTGCGCTTTTTTTCTCAGTTCTTGTTCCCACTCCTTTTTGATTAGTCCTGGATTTTGCTGAACCAAATTAATACAATCCAGTAAACGATATAACATCAATTGGTGATACATTGGTGTAAGCTCGAAATGAGCACCATCTTCCAGGATTTGTTCGTTTAATTCTGCTCGTAAGATTGTTTCGGCTTTCGCCAAAATTTTAGCATCTTCAAAATAAAACCCTGCGATGAATAGAGCAAAGCCATTTTCCAATAAATGATTTCCTAACAAATGGTATTCAAGCTGCGCGAGTAGGCTTTGTACTTGCGCGTATAAACTTTGGTTAATCTTGGCGTCTTGAAGTTGATTTTTTACCAAAAATTTAACCCAATTGATAATTCTTAAACTCGTTGGAAAAGGTTCGATCCCATCTTTCATGCTTGCAATAGAAGCTATAAAGTCTTCGATCAAATATCGTCCTTCCTCCGCCGTGATTTCGGCTTGCTGCAGGTATTCAAAATAAGTTAAATTATAAGTCCAAAGCTTCCCGTAAGCTGCATGATTCCAGTTGATCTTACCCGAGAAGGTTTGATCTAAATTGAGAAACTGAAATGTATGCTTTGATTGATAACTTCGATCGTTCGTAATACCATCAATCATTTGCAAGTTACGCGTAACCGGCGGCGTTGGTGTCCAATTAAAGTTAAATTTTGTCAACTTCCACCACTGCTTTCTCAGCATATAATACAAGCGATACTGAACTTGAATCGGCTTTAAGTATTGTACAGTTCGTAAGAGTCGTAAGATTTTTTTCAAGGCGGATACTTAATCGTGATACTTTTTGAAGTAGCGGAATATAAATTTTAACCCTCTATTCTACATCCATCCATTTAGACTGCTGTAAACTTTCCACTGCTTTAATCGCTGCTCTGGAAGTATTCAAAATATCATCAAATGGAATGATTTCTGGTCCACCTGATTTAATATTTTCTACAAACATTTTAAACTGATTGTAATGACCTTTATCTTGCGATTTACTCATCCCAGAACTTTTAAATCCGTAATACTGTGATTTTCGAAAATTGTCTAAAACCATTGTTTTACCTTGAGAATAAATCTCTACTCTTTCTTTCGAATATGCTTTATGTCCATTAGAAAAATAATTAATTACTCCTTGCGATCCATTTTGATACCGCAGTAAAATGGAAGCATTATCCGTGCCCGCCGAATATTCTGGACCGATGGCATTCATGATAATTTTCTCCACTTTACTACCCGTAAAATAAGTGATTAAATCAATCA
Source organism: Saprospiraceae bacterium (assembly GCA_045110315.1). GTDB lineage: Bacteria > Bacteroidota > Bacteroidia > Chitinophagales > Saprospiraceae > CALFBG01. The sequence continues at coordinate 60,070 of JBGCFY010000099.1, read as the reverse complement.
GGTGACAAGCTTCTCCAATAATTCTTCCGCCACCGATATTAATATCTTGTGTCCAATGATCTTCTGGAATAAACCCTGCGTTCATCGTAGCAATTACACTAATTGGATGATTACTTCCGCCTAATTGCTTTTTTGCGTCAATCGCAAAAGGAGAAAATCGGCGATTGAAACCAACTAATAACTTTACAGAAGCCGAACGATATGCTTTTTCGATGGCATCTAATTCTTCCAAATTCATCGCCAACGGTTTCTCGATAAAAACATGTTTACCATGTTCGATACACTCCAACGTTTGCTGCGCATGCGAGTTGTGCCGCGTTGTGATTAGTACTGCATCGACTTCAGGATCTTTAAGGATATCTTGGTAATTCGTCGTTGCGTTGGCAATCTTATATTTTTTTGCGGTCACTGTTGCGGAAAGTCCACCCGAACTAGCAATATATTTAATTGAAGCGTTTAATTTTTTCAACATAGGAACAATCATACCCTTGGTAAAGTTACCCGCACCGATGATTCCGAGGACGCCTTTTTTCTCTACAAAAGACTGTGGCGTGACACTAACGCTCGTTTGTTTAAGGTCTATATTTCCTGGATACTCTAAGATTGTCGCAATTGAATTAGAACCTGCGATATCTCCATAAATTTCCTGAAAAGCTTCAATTTTTAATTTCTCTGAGATGAGCGTATCTACCTGTAAGCGTTTGGCCGCTAAGGCGCTCAAAATGGCTTCAAAGTTTCTCTTCTCCGTCCAACGTACAAATGGTAGTGGGTAATCTTGTCCTTTCTCTTCGTAATTGGCATCATAACGACCCGGCCCGTAAGAACAGGAAACTTGAAAACTCAATTCTTTATTATAAAAATCTGCCCGTTGGATATTCAAACCAATGACACCTACCAATACGATACGACCTCTTTTTCGACTCATCTTCGCTGCTTGCGAAATTACATCGTTACTTTTGGTAGAAGCCGTAATTAAAACAGCATCTGCACCAATGCCATTCGTAAGATCTTCCACCGTTTTTACGGGATCAACACCTGCGCCTACATTAAATGCTTTGACGCCCCACTGCTGCGCAAGGTCAACTTTTTGTTGATCAAAGTCGAGGCCAATCACTTCGCAACCATTCGCCATTAATAACTGTGCGGCGATTAAACCGATAAGACCCAAACCGGTAACAACTACCGTTTCTCCAAAACTAGGATTAATCAATCGAATCCCTTGCAAAGCAATGGCTCCAATCACTGTAAAACTAGCTTCATCGTAAGAAACTCCATCTGGAATTTTTGCGACTAAGTTCTTTGGTACATTAACGACTTCTGCGTGGTTGCCATTGGAAACTACACGGTCTCCAATTTTGAACTCGGTGACGCCCTCTCCTACTCCAATCACTTCCCCTGCGTTACAATATCCTAATGGGATCGGCTCGTTCAGCTTACGCATTACCGTCTCGATGGTAGGTCGTAATCCATCTGACTTAATTTTATCCAAAACCTGCTTTACTTTGTCGGGCTGTTGTCGCGCTTTCTCTAGGTAACTTGCTTTTCCAAAACTAACTAGCATTCTCTCGGTACCTAGAGAGACCAGCGTACGATGTGTTTTAATGAGTACATGTCCCCGCTTTTTCTGAGGTACTGGAATTTCTTCAAGAATCGTTTCTCCGGATTTAAGATCTTGGATAATTTGTTTCATGTAAAAAGTATATAGTAAGTTCTTTTAATTTAAACTAATTCGAGTAAGATATCAGCGATTCGTTCTGCGGCGTGACCATCCCAAAGTGGTGGAATAATTCCTTGCTTCGCAGCACCATTCAGAATCGCTTCCATTTGAATTTTTACGGTTACTGGATTTAGGTCTTGCAACAAAAAGTTAGTTCCTAGTTCTACCGTTATTGGTCGTTCCGTCGTATCTCTAAAAGTCATACAAGGCACTTGCAAGTAAGTCGTCTCTTCCTGAATACCTCCAGAATCAGTGATGATAAGTGCCGCGTTATCCATGAGTTTTAAAAACTCAAGATAGCCTTGGGGACCAATGAGACTCAAGTCTTCGATACTCGCTAAGGTATCGTACAACTTAAACTTTTTCAGATTGTTGGTCGTTCTTGGATGAATCGCAAAAACAACTTTGCGGTGTTGTGCCGCATCTTTCACAATTTGAATAATGTCTCGTAAGCCTTTTTCGTGATCAACGTTATGTGGACGATGCATCGTCATTAAAATATAGTCCTTAGCACTAACGCCTAGCGTTTCTAGTACTTTAGATTCTGCCGCTTTTTGTCTGAAATGAAAAAGCGAATCAATCATGACATTACCGACAAAAAATACTTTTTCATCCGGTACACCTTCTTTTGCTAAATTGACCAAACCGCTATGTTCGGTGATAAACAAATAATTAGAAATTGCGTCGGTGATGATTCGGTTAACTTCTTCTGGCATCTTCCGGTCTCCACTTCTCAAGCCTGCTTCTACGTGTGCGACTTGAATGCCCATTTTTACCGCTACGATGCTACAAGCAGCCGTTGCATTAACGTCTCCGACAACCAAGACTAAATCTGGTTGTTCCGCTTTGACTACTTCTTCAAACTTGAGCATTACATTCGCCTTTTGGTGCGTATGCGAACCGCCACCAATACCAAGGTAATAGTCTGGTTTAGGTAGCGCCAATTGATTGAAAAAAATGTCACTCATTTTTTCATCATAGTGCTGCCCAGTATGTATGATTTTAGAATCAATTTTTCCCGTTTTGACGAAAGCTCGGTGAAGTGGAGCGATTTTCATAAAGTTGGGACGAGCGCCAACTACGTTTAGTATTTTTACTTTCTTCATAATATTAATCTAGCATTCAACTATTGAAGTTATTTTACAATAGATCTTAATATTTACAGGCAAAGCATTGCAACCCATTACTTCAGCTTTTTTTCATCACCGTAGCTATGGCTGCGAAACTCAAAAAGAGCTTCGTCCTGAATCACAAGCCTTTACCTTCAATTTCTAACCTCATTTTAAAACAACTTCATTATGTGGTATGTATCTTCTGTTGAGGTTTATTTTTTTTCCATAACCGTAATCATTACGATTTTCAGTTGTTCTAAACCTAAAATATTTACTAATTTTTCATAAACAATCCCGAAAAAATAAAAAGGAAATAGAATCCGTAAGTACTCTGGTCGACCTTCGATGAATTGCATTTTCTCTACCTCCAAATTATATTTTTTACCGTAGTGTGTTTGGTCTTTTTTGGTGTTCGCTTTATAGCGTGTGGGAAAAGTATCCTCATAATCTCGACCTTTTAATTTGTTGTAAAACTTATGAAACCATAAAGGTGTAATGGTCGCAAACAAAGGCATGTAGTGATACTTGTTCGGCGTCTTTGCGATAAAGATCCCACCCGACTTCATTACTCTTGAGATTTCTGCGAAGAACTTATCCGGATTATCTACGTGTTCTAAAACATTATCAGATACAATGAGGTCAAATTTATTATCTTCAAAAAATGGCATATCATCCGCAAGTCCTACGTAGCCTTTATCCAAAAAAGGATTTGTTTTTACTTCTTCCACGGGATCAACCCCGTGTACTTCTTTGGCTAAACCTTTAAAGTTCATTTCTGGCAAAATACCTCGTCCAGCGCCTGCGTCTAGCATTACCGTTTCTTTATTGACGTAAGGTAAGACAGTTTGTCGTAACATTTTATCATCCCAGAAAGATTCGTGCTTGGGGTAGAAGGTTTTATCGATCCAAGAAACGATACTTTTATTTAAGCTGCTCAGCATTGTTTTTTACGTTAGAGGTTGTGAATAGTGATTTTGATTTTATTGCGACCAAAGCGTTGAATTCTGCTAATGCACTTTCCAATTCAAAAGTGGCACTAGTTGTTTTTTGCCTCACCATTTGGGTAATGAAGAGCATCAATAAAGTAGAACATTCTACTTCACTCCAGTCTCGATTTTCTGTTTCAAAAGGCTGAAGGATAGCTCTTTTATGACCAACGTCTTTGGGCCAAAATTTATTTTTAATTAATTTGTCTTGTTTCCAAATTGTTAGTTCTCTAAAGTCGCTAACTTTAGCGATAACGTTTTGATATTGAAAATTCACTGTCTCATTGATGCCTTCAAAAGGTTCTGACCGAGCACTTAACATAATCGAAATTAAGTCTCCTTGGTCGGAAGTCATCGTGATATTCATATTATCATCCGGTTCTTCCAAGTTACTGTAAGCAACTTGAACGTGGAGTTGCTTCGGCAAATTTCGCCACGCTAAAATGTGAATGGCCAAATCAATCCAGTGTCCCACATTACCACAAATTCGAGTTCCTTCTTCTGGTCTACGATACCAATGATCGTCTGATAATTGGTGACCACTAATAAAGAAGTTCATGCTAAAAGCAGCATCTTTTTGCTTGATGGTATTTTTATCGAGTACTGTATAAATTTTTCGGATTGCCTGAGCATAAGGTCGATTGTATCCCGCAAATAAAGTAGCTTGATACTTTCGTTTATGTGCAATGAGTGATACGAATTGTTCTTCCGTTACCGAAATAGGTTTTTCAAGGTATATCGTTTTAAGCCCATGCTTCATTGCTTTAACAGCATAAGGTGTATGCGTTGCGTGATTCGAAGCAATGTATAAGATTTCTAATTTTGGATTAGATAATAATGCTTCAACGGAAGGCGCTACTTTTTCAAATCTAAAATAATGCGCCAACGATTTAGCATTATCCGCATCAATATCATAGCAATTAAGAAAGATCAGTCCTTTCGTTTTTCGAATAAAGAAACCAATTGTACTGAAAGCAAATTGTCCACAACCGATGATAGACACCTTCGGTTTACCTTTAAACCCGTAAGAGCGCAACAATGGATGTCGCAACCGACCACTCGCTTTATTGATCGACCTTCCGATGCCGTAGAGCGATCGGAAACGAAGCATTTTTTTAATTAGTTGTTTTTTAGATAGAGACTCCAGTGCCATTTTTTATCGTTATGCCCGCTAAATCTTGATACAATTGTGCATGCTTCCGTACACAGACTTCGATGTCAAAAAAGTCTATTGCGGTACGTCTTGCATTTTCTCCTAATGTTTTTCTTTGTGCTGCGTCATCGACGAGTATGAGAATTGCTTTTGCTAAAGCTTCCGGATTTTTCGTTGGTACGACTAGCCCACAATGATGCTGGGCAAAAATTTCAGCGACGTCACCTACGTCGGTTGATACCGTTGGTTTTGCCATTGCCAACGCTTCCCAAACGGAAATGGGTGACGCTTCGTAATCTGAGGGACAGACGTAAATGTCTGATGCGGCCAGTAATTCTTTCACATCTCTGCGCTCTCCCAAAAAATGTAGATTCTTGATGCCGAGTGTTTTTTGCTCGTCGAGTAAGTTTTGGGTAAACTCTTTTAAGTTGTCCAGCATTTTTCCGACAACGTAGAAGTTTACTTTTTTATCTGTTAATTGATTTAAAATACCAATTGCGGGAATTAGCGTATCGTAACCTTTGATCGTATTCAAGTGACCAACTGTCAAGATATTAATGCTACCCTTTCGATCAATCGTAGGAGAAGCGGCCGTAATCGCCGGATTAAAGTCTACCGTTCGAATGGGTGCTTGAATAATATTCTTATCCGTCGCTTTAATGTTCGGTTGATAATAATGTAAAGCCCGTTCACTTGCTCCCAAGAAAAAATCTCCGAATAACTTTGCCGTTACTTTATAAAGCGCCATGACTAAACCCGTAAAATGCGTATCGTTCATATGCCAGACGCAGCGCGTGCCCGTAAGCTTTGCAGCGATGACTCCTTTGATTTGCCAAGCGCCATTGCAATGTACCAAATTTGGTTTTTCCTTGCGAATTACTTTAATAATGGCAAAGAGTTCGAAGAAAAAGTAAAAGATAAATTTGAATAGTTCTGTCGGATTTTTGGTCAATCGATGTAAAGAAAGGGCATAGAATTTAATGCCTTGTGCTTTGAGCAAACCTTGAAACCTTTCCGCATTTTCTTTTGGACAAATTACGACCGTTTCGATATCGTAAGTTTTCAAGCCTTCTGCTACTTCGGTAATCCTTTTTTGTGGACCACCAAAACGACCTTCTTCCGTAATATTAATGACTTTCAGCGCTGACATATGCTTTGATCCAGTTGTGATCGTTTTCGTATCCTGCTTTAATTAATTCTTTTCCAGCGTAGTGCGCAAACATCTCGCAAGCTTCCTTGGTGAAATTATTTTTCCAATCGCCAGCAATTCCTTTTCTCAAGAAACTTTTCTTATTTTCTTCTCCTTGCTTCCGCTTCGCTAATTTTTTAAAACTATATTTCTCGACGATTGTCTGTAGTTCCGCTTTAGCAAGTTTGGGTTTACCCAAAAAACTAATCGTACGCTCCAATTCATGCGCAGCATCTTTGAGTAAATCTTCGTATTTCACAATACAAACCTGTGGTTGATCATAATACGAATTTACTCCTTCACTCCAGTTGAAGTGGGTTCGCCCTTCCGCAAAGCCTTCAAACATATATTGAATAAAGGCTGGCATATTCGTTTGAATATCATCGTAATTTTCAAAATTCACCTTGGCGCGATGCTTAGCAATACTATAAGGAGGATTTCGGTCATTTTCAAACAGGAAATGATAATACGCCGAAACCATCACATCTCGCCCATCTCGCATAATCGCAATCATTTTTCCAAAGTTTGGATTATATAAATGATGCCCGTGCATGATACAACTTTCAAATTTGGGAGACTTATTCCTAGGAAAAGGAATCTGTAAGGCGTCCGAAGTCATCTGAGCAAACCAAGAACCACCGGATTTAGGAAACTCCGAGATTAATACGAGCCCGAGTCTTTTGTTCAGTAAGTGCCACATGGCGAGTCGTTTCACGGCGGCTACTCTAATCTGAAAATGAGACCTTTTATCTTTCATTTTCTTTCAATATTTTTTTGTAAAATTGTAATCTTTCTTTTGCTAAATTGGCGACGGAAAAGGCTTGAATATAAGCTTGTCCTTTCGCTTTGCGTGCTTGATGAACTGCTTTCGCTTCACTAAGCTCTTGAATCTTACTTTTAAGTTCTGCTGCATTGCCAGGCTCGAAGAAAAAACTTATTGCTCCCGTTGGATCTACGATTTTGGTGCCTGCAATATTACTACAAAGTACTAAAGAACCGGCTGCAATGGCTTCTTTCATGACCCGCGGCGAGCCTTCAAAAAAAGAAGGTAAGATAAACAAATCAGCGTGTTGATAGTAAGCGATTAATTCTTCCTGCGGTACTTTAGGAAGGAGCTTTATTTTATCTTTTAAATTAAACTGGTCCAACATACTATTGAACCAAGCTTGATCATTATTAGGAATGCCACCAATCATTGTCAATTGGTACTTATTCGGATCAGCTGCTTCCAGTAGACTAAAGGATTTCAGTAAAGTCCCGATACCTTTGGCTGGATATATTTTCCCGGCGTAGAGCAACTGAATGCGAGTTGCCGTATCTTTCATTTGAGGGGGCGTAGGCTTTTCTATCGCGAATCGCTCCGGTAAGATACACGTGTTCATCACATAGCGTTGTTTAAAGCGAAAAATGCTACTCAACTCGTTGGCTGCTTCGGAAGAATTACCAATAATAATATTTGCGCCAAAAACAGAAACAAAGCGATACAATAAAGGCTTAAAACGAGACTTAATGATTTTCCACTTTTGTGCGCTCGTGATAAACGCTCTCCCATTGGGATCAATTGTCCAACCACGACTGCTAAAAAATGCATATTCACCGCTGTATAAGGAGCAAATTCTCAGCATTTTTCCACGCAACATAACTTTGCTCATTGCACTTACCATTCCTACTCCGTGTTCGTGCAAGATAAACTGTATCTTTGGATACGATTGAATGATTTCTTTCAATTGCTCAAAAGCCCAAGACCAAAACTTATTTGCCCGTAAGGTTTTTGGGGGCGTTTTTACTAGACAATGTTTAGGATTGTTGTTGGCTACTTTTCCATTGGTCAAGATCAAGTGTGGTAAATCCTCTGTCCCAATCTGTGTCAACAAATAGCAACGGTCAAAGTAGCTTTCTGGATTATTAATAACACTAATCAGACCGTAGCTCGTATCTTTTAAAATATCCAATAGCTTAAGGTTTCTTTTTAACTAACTGATTAAAAACGGCTACGATCCAAGGCGTAATCAAATAGAGAATAATACTATTAAAAACAACCACCCGTACCAAGCCGCCCGAATCATTCCGAATAGCCAAGAACATGGTTGTGATAAAAATCAAAATAATGCTCATCTGGCGACTATCAATTTGACTTGCAGTACTGAGTTTATACCATAAGAAATGTAAGAAAAACCCAAAGAAGCCAAAAACAAATAAAATCCCTAAACTATCAAATTGTAGATAAGCCTCCATTAATTGCAGATAACCATAGCCTACATCGCTGTATTTATTATAATGAAAAGTAAACCAAGCTGTCGGAGAAGGCGTAATACCACTCGTTTTTTTCGAAAAGTTAAAGCCAAATAGCAAGCCACCAAAAGGGATCGCATTGATGAAAGGTTTGACGTAATCATAACCGTAGCGGTAACTTTCTTTTTGGGGTACAATTCTTAAAGTACCTCCGATGGATTGAATAGAGATCGAAGTTTCTAAAAAAGCATTGACTAAAAAACTATGCTCTGATGATTCATCGCTTTCGATAAAAGTCGCTAAAGTCCAATTTTGAATTGGAACTTGCCGCGTCGTTCGTACTGCTTGCAACAAAAAAAGGAGCATAAACAAACCGATCACATTTCGCACTTTAATCAGTCGGCGAAAATCTAACCAGCCACGGATCGACATGAATAGCACAATCGCTAAGAACATCTGAACGAGTGTTCCTCTATCTCCTACCAATAAGACGATCGCCATCGCAGGCAAAACGAAAAATAAAGCATTTCTAAAATCTCGTTTCGTATTAGATGATGCCACTAAGAAAATACTTCCCCAAGGGATAAACCAAACGAAAGAAGCACCTAATAAACGATTATTATTGATGGTAGAAAAGTAGAAATCACTATAGCCTCCTTTAAACATTAAGGCTAAACCTCCACCTTGTAAGGTATCCAAACCGATAATTCCAAAAGCTAGGAGCACGAAAAAATAGCCCGTCAGTCGAGTGCTTTTTACTCCTTTCAAAGGTGCTGAGGATTTAGGTCTTTGCTTCCGCATTGGAAATAAAAGGATGCCCAAAAAGAGTGAACAAAAGCCCAGTAAAATCAGCACAACAGATTCTTCAAAATAGCCTACGTCGTCGATAAACCACACTAGAAACATGTCCTCTCCTAATAATAAATACAAGGGAAATAGCACGGCTAAAAAAGCAGTCGACATCATGTAGTAAATCGAAGGAAATGAAATTATATTCATTTTTGCAACACCGACCAAAAGCAGGTAGTTGACAAAGATAAACCCGATACTAAACCAGCAACTTTGGTCTCGATCCAAATAAGGAAGCGGTTCTCTATACCAACCTAGATAAGCTAAATAAGCGGCAATGATTAAGTACAGATATATTAAAATAGCTTTCACGGTACCTTTCCTTAATCCTTTTTAAAACGAATAGAATGTCGTTGTGGATGCTTTGTAATTTGTTGTTGCTTTTTTCGGTGGATATTTTTGTATTGATTGTCTACTTTTACATTTTGATACGTAGCTAGGTTATTATTATCGTTAAGGACGACGCCGTAACTAAAGCCACTAATTACGTTATTCAATAGCACTAGGTTCTTGATAATTCCTTTTGTTCTTACATTAATGGCGTAGGAAGACTTATCTTTTTGTTCGGTCAATTTATTTTCAATCGTATTCTCTTCGATCACGATATTTTCGGTATCGCCGTTTGTCAAACAAGCAATACCAAAAACGTAAGTAGGAATACTCGTAATCTCTGGGGTAAATTTTATTTCGTTTTGTTTAACCATTACATTATTTGTTTGTTGCATGATTGCAATTCCTTGTACCGCAGATTTTCCTTTTCTCGACAAACAATGTTGTAGTTGGTGGATTTTATTACCTACAATTGTAAAACCACCCGTATAATTTTTTCCTTTGACCAGCTGTCCACTCCTTAGCTCTATTCCATTGGTGACATTTTTGATTGTATTATTTCTTACTGTTTGGTTTGTCCCCGTAACCGTAATTCCTGTAATATTTTTTTTAGCTCGTAAGTGATACTCGTTGGTATAACTAATTTTGTTACCCTCAATCAATACATTGTCTCCCGATGGCGTACCCGGAGTAGTGTATGCATGATTTTTGGCCAGCCCTTTATTAATGATTGCCGCTTCTCCTTCTCCCGCATCGATTAAAGTATTTCGTAAAATTTTAGTATTACTTGCCTTGATATAAATCCCGTGAGAATCTTTATCACTGATGTGTGTAGAGCACAAATTACTAATCTGATTATCGCTAATCACTACTTCGCTAGCACCGTGGACGATAATTCCACAAGCTTTGTCAACAAAATTAAAATTATCAATAGTATTAAATTGTACTTTGACATTGGTCGCTCTAGAAAAGTTCGTCCCTCCTCCTACTTCAATGACAGCACTTTTATGCTTAAGTTTTTGGGTATTGAAAAATCGATTTTTGCTAATTTCAACCTGATTTAAGTGTAGGTTTCGAATTTCGATTACGGGACCGATACAATTTTTAAAAACTGAATTTTTGATGCTAATGGGACCAACCTTTTTGACTTCTTTGTTATTTAATCCTGCAAACACTAAACTCTGACAATTTTCAAGTTGGATGCCATCAATGTCAAGTTGGTAACTAATATCTCTTTTTCCCGCCTTGAGTACGCAAGCAAAATTTTTGAAGCTAACATTTTTAAACTGGATATCAGCATTATTTTTTAATTCAAATAAATTACTCTTTCCATTTCCTCGAATAGTTCCCCCGCCTTCGATTCGTAATACTCGATCAATGGGATAGAAACCTGTTTTCAGTTGTAAACTCACCTCTTCTGGAATATAAAGCGTTGTTCCTTGTGCCAAACATTCTTCTAGATATTTAGCAAAAGCAAGGTCATCATTTCCACGCATAATGCTCAGCAGTTGGCGCAAACGATTGGGAGAGTCTGTCGTCACTTTTTGACTAGGTTTACATTGTCCAAAGAAAATTGGAAGCAAAAATAAAAGATAAAATAGTGGAGATAATTTCAAGATAAACTTACTTAAAGTTAAAAAAACGTTTTAGCATCAATTCAGGAAGCAGTTTAATTTTTAAATGGCGCTTCACTACAATAGATAAAATTGTTCCGCGAACACCGATGGCAACCGCTGTACCTATAGCCGCACCTATAATTCCAAAGGCTTGAATTAGGAAAAAATTTAGACTTATGTTTACCAATACTGCGGCAAAGTTAATCGCAAAGACAAATTTTTCTTTCCCCGTTAAGGAAAGCATATAAGACACCGGACCTAAAATTGTAAGAAAGATTTTTGAGCCGACTAGAATTAACATGGGAATGTAAGCTTCGACGTAAGACGCTCCAAAAATTGATAAGATGAATTTCCCTAAAAAAACAGCCCCTATTACAAACGTAACAGCATATAAGGCTAAGAAGGGAACGTATTCCTCTAAGGTTTTTTCTATTTCTTCTACCTTGTTATTGTAAAATAATTTAGAAATTCTTGGTGCTAATAAAAAGTTAACCGCTGTAACACCAATCGTTGAAATAGCTGAAATTTTCACCCCGATGGAATAAATTCCAATCTGTTCAGGTGTAGAAAAAAGACCTAACATAAAAATATCCGTATCAGATAACCAATACTGAATATTATCAATGATCGCTAACCAAATTGTTACCTTAAGCCATTCCGAGGCTTTAAAACTCGGCTTTACACGAAAGAAATCGCGAATCGGGGTATTCTTCAAAAAGAAAAGTGAAGAAAAACAAACTCCCGTAATTGCTAAGATATAAAGATGTGCGATGCGCTCGAAGGAATCTGCTGTTTGATAAAAGCAGAACAGCAATACACAAAATAAAATAGGTAGAAAAATCGACTTATGAATAATCGAATAACTAACCTTATTAAAGTTTTGATACAGGTAAGCGTTATAATCAATAATTGCTTTGAACGGTAGCGCAAGCAAGAAAGTATAAATAATATAAAAATTACTCTCTTGCAAAGCCTCAAACTGAAGCAATACTTTCAGTCCTAGCAAAACCAATAAGGCCGTCAGGATAATTAAGCTAATCGAAAAAACAAGATAACCAATGACGTTACCGTAAGCTTTTTGGTTAATTTCTTCTGGCAAAAACCGCAATACGCCAACGTCTAAACCCAATTTAGCAACTAAGGTGAAAATCGTTAACATACTCAAGCCAAAAGCATAGTAACCGTATTTTGTCTCTCCCATCCACTGGGTAAAAAAGTAATGCGATAATAATCCTACTAGAATAGCAGCCATCTGTAAAACAAGCGTGGTGCTTAACTTAGAATTAATTAGTTTTTTTACGAAGGGTAGCGACATTGAGAACTCAATGGTTTATCTCGGGTATCAGGAGTTTAGTAGAATCGGTTGGCTTAAAATGTTTAGCGGGCTGGTTGAGCTACTTTTTTGGGTAGCAACAAGAAATCTTCTAGTCCACCGCCATTCTTCAAATCATCTAATGGCAATACTTCGTAGTTCATTTCTTTGCAAAGCGCTAGACACTTATCTCTGATTCCTTTTACGTGTCTTTCGTGCGTTGCTAAAAGTAGTACCGGACTATATTTTTCGATGGTTGCTCTTGCGCCAACTAATACATCATATTCAGCACCTTCTACATCTATTTTAATCACGTTTGGCGGCAAAATTGATTTTTCGTGTAAGCAAACATTGTCAATACTGTTACCTTCAATCGTATAAGAATCAATACGCTCATTATAGTTCTTGGATTCGCTAATGTAGGTATTTCCTACTTTACTCGCATGATCCGTAAAAGTCAATTCTCGTTTTTGATCCGTAATCGCAATATTCATAGGAATAACATTCGTCACATTATTCTCTTTAATGTGTGTTTTTAGAATATTAAACACCGGGCGGGAAGGTTCAAAGGCATAAATTTTATTATTGGTTTTCCGCGAAAATGCTAAAGAGAAATAGCCTGCATTTGCCCCCAAGTCATAAATGATATCATTGGGAGAAATATGCTCAGAAATTTTTTCGATGGCATCTTCCTCGTAAGTTCCGAAAAGGTAATCATTACCAAATCCAATTCGATATTTAAACCCTTTATTTCGACCACTTTTGATTTTATAGAAAAGTTTGTCACCAAGACCGAGCGTTCTTAAAATCTTAAAGTATATTCTTAAAAAAAGTATTTGCATTAGGAATTAATTATGAAGGTATTTTAAATAAAAAAATGAAACTACAGCTAAGCTGTGCTTCTACTTACTACAAGGAAGGTTTACGCTCATGATCTAAAATCTTAAGCACTCGTTCTTCAAAAGGTACTTTAAAGTCAAGCTCTTCTTGGCTAACGTATTGTTCCAGCGCACGCGCTTCGTAAGCTTTGTATTGTCCAATAATTTTAGCAGGATTACCACCAACAATCACACCATCTGGAATCGATTTAGTCACGACAGATCCTGCCGCAACGATGACCCGATTTCCAATATTTACACCTGGCATCAAGATGGAATCAACACCAATAAAAACATCATTACCTATAATGACTTTCTTATGTAAGTGTCTTCTTCCTTTTTCGTCGCGGATGAGCCAAGTGGCACCATCGTGCGTCAGTAATCGAACGCCATTTGTAACGGTTACTCGGTCTCCAATTTCAATGAGAAAAGGTTCTGAACCAAATTGTGTGGTAAGGATTCTACTGTTATTGCCTACTTTAACGCCAAGTGTTCGTGCATAGGCAACCCAATCTTTTTTTATCCGAATGTAGTAAAGTTCGATCCACTTCCGCTTTATGGTAGAAACTATTTTTTTCATGCCTGTTGATAAAGTAGCTGGCTAATTAGCGCCTGTAGTTTAAACTTTAGATGGCTCTACAAACCACTGAATAGTTTGCTTCAAGCCTTCTTTCAATTCGTATTCACAATTCCAACCTAGAACTTTTTTTGCTTTGCGCGTATCCGAAAAATTACGCATTACATCTCCTAGTCGCTTGGGACCGTGTTTGATTTCAACGCCGTCAATACCACAAGCTTTCATGGCATCAACCAGTGCTTCGGTGACTTCAAGTACAGTGGTTTCCTTATTGGTTGCAATTTGGAAAATTTCTCCACCAATACCTGCTTTCGTAGCGCCGAGCCAGATCGCATTCGTAAGGTCTTTCGTAAAAATGAAGTCTCGCGTTTGCGTTCCATCGCCATAGATTTCCAAAGTTTCTCCCTGCATCGCTTGGCGAATAAATTTAGCAACGACACTACTTTTGTGCGTAGACCCTGGACCGTAGATATTACCAAAGCGTAAAGCTACCGTCTCGACTTTAAACGTCTGGTAGTACGCGGAGCAGTAAGCTTCTCCAGCTAATTTACTCGCGCCGTAAGGAGAAACGGGATGGCAAGCTAACTCTTCGTGAATCGGCGGAATACACTCCCCGATCGGTGCTCCACTAGAAGCAAAAACAAAGCGCTTAATCCCATTTTTGCGACAAGCCTCCAAATAATTGAACGTACCAATTACATTGGTTGTGCAGTCCATTCGAGGATGTTCTACCGATGGACCAACGCCGGTGTTGGCTGCTAGGTGAATAATGACGTCGGCACCTTCCGTTATTTCAACTGCTAAGTCCGCATTCATAATATCTCCTTCGATGATTTGCAAGGGGTGTTCCCAATTCAAGGCTGCTGCGTTGGGTACAACTTCAAAATCATCCGTGGCATATTCCAGATCCGAAGGTTTCCCTACGGAAAAATTATCGACTACTCTAATGGTAATCCCTGTGTGTTGGTGCAGCAGCTCCTTGATCAAGTTTCGACCAATAAAGCCACAGCCACCTGTTATTAACCAATTCATTATTTACTCCATTTTACCCGAGGAAAGATCTTAGTTTCGTCGATATTATCTTTATAATTCATTACAAACTTCATCATATTCGCTAAGACTTCCGTTGTCATATAGTTCGGTTCTAAACCGAGATCAATTAGACCAGTATGCTTAGGATTATAATAATGTTCTTCAGCTTCTCTACGTGGATTTTCAATAGATTTGATTGCGACGTCGATCCCTAAAGTTTTTCCTGCTTTTTGAATATTTTCGGCCAATTCGTTGACGGTAAAAGTTTCCGTTAATTGGTTATAAATTTTCAATTCTCGCTTGTCCGCTGGATTGTGTAATGCTAAGTCAATACATTGCAAAGTATCTTTCAAATTGAGATAACCTCTAATTTGTCCGCCTTTACCATATACCGTTAAGGGCACACCCGCTACTGCTTGTACCAAAAATCTATTCACGACAGTTCCGAAGATATCATCGTAATGGAAGTTAGGTAATAAGCGATCATCCAAATCGGATTCTTTAGTAGAAAGCCCGTAAACAGGCCCTTGCATCAAATCCGTTACGCGTAAGTCAAAGGTACGCACGTAGAACCAAAGTAAATCCGTATCCAAGACCTTAGTCGTATGATACAAACTACCTGCTGCACGTGGGAATAAGAATTTATCCTTTCTGCCTTTGTGCTCGATATCCAACCATCCTTCTTCGATGTCGATGTTAGGCGTACCATATTCGCCCATCGTTCCTAATTTTACGATGTGGCATTCTGGCTTATTTTTCAAAATTGCCCAAATCAAATTATGGGTTACTTCGAGATTGTTTTTAAGCGTATAATGTGCTTCTTCGTAGCCTTTCAAAGAGTACGGTGCAGAAGGTTGTTCTGCGTAGTGTACTACTGCGTCGGGTTGAAAAGATTTGATGTGTCCTTCGAGGAAACCAAAATTTTTCAAATCGCCGATCGCCACGTGAATTTTTTTGCCCGTCAAAGATTCAAAAATTCTTGCTCGATCTTCGAGGTTAGGATTTTGAATTAAACCTTCCGAAGAAGACTGCATGGCGATGGTTCGTCGAGAGTAATTGTCAATGGTTAAGACTTCGTGGCCTTTGGCTGCCAAGTCCATGGAAGTTGGCCAACCTAGGTAGCCATCACCCCCCAATATGATGATTTTCATAATCGTAAATTAGCTTATTATTAATTAAATAGGTTTTTAGTTCGTCCAAGTTCATGGAAGGTTCCAAATCAGAGCGATAAATTTTGCTGACTGGTTTTTGTTCCACTCCGTTGAAGGTATATTCGATATTTTTGTAGACTGATTTGAAGGCGGGCAAGACGGCGAAGAAATCTTCGATTTCAACGGTTCTGCGTATTTCCTCTTCGTTGATTAATTCTTCGTAAAGTTTTTCTCCCGCTTTTGCACCAATGATTTTGATAGTAATATCCCGGTAGATTTTTTCTTTCTCCTTGATGATATCAATCATGGCGTTAGCCAAGTCTTTAATCTGGATAATAGGCATTTTGGTAACGAAAACTTCTCCTCCGTGTGCGAGGAAAACAGATCGTAAAACCAGTTTGGCTGATTCGGAGATCGTCATTACAAAGCGACTCATGCCTTCATCCGTTAGCGTGACAGTATCTCCCTGTTGAATTTGTTTTTTAAATAAAGGAATCACTGAGCCATTTGAGCCTAGTACATTTCCAAAACGCGTAGATGCGAAGATTGGGAATTTCCCTTTTTTAGAAGCATTGGCAGCAGTCATTAAACGCTCTCCCATCAACTTAGACGTTCCCATTACATTAGTAGGATTAACGGCTTTGTCGGAAGAAGTGAAAATAACTCTTTCTACGTCGGATTCTAAAGCTACGTCAATAATGGTTTGCGTACCAATAATATTGGTTCGTACGGCTTCGGAAGGAGATTTTTCGCAAAGGATAACATGCTTCCGCGCCGCAGCGTGTAAAACAATATCAATACCTTTGAATAAACGTCGTAATTCTGATTTGTTGGTAATATCACAGAGGTAAAAATTGACGTTATCGTTATTTCGATAAGGCTGGGTAGCAAAGAAAAGTTCGCTTTCATTGCTATCAATACCGATGATAGATTTAGCACCTAACTCCACCAATTGTTTTAATAACTCGGAACCAACTGTACCGCAAACTCCTGTAATTAAAACTCGTTTGTCTGACCAAGGATTCATACAATAATTTTAAAATTCATGAAATGAGAAGAAGCAAACTCAGGGGTAGTGTCGCTTAGCTTGGGTTCGAGATGATTTTTTCGAAGCAAGCGATTGAGTCTTCCTCTTGATCTCTTATTTTATAGTAATTCGGCATGGCGTAAATCGTAAGGGTATTCGTTAATGTTTACGACTGCGCGAGCTGATTTGGATTTGTCTGGAGCGAATATTGTATAATATATCTAAATGCCATTATATAAACATATAAATATCATTGGGAATAGCTTAGCTAGTAATAGTTATTTTCCAATGCGCTCAACTTCTGTTTATTTGACCTGTAATTTATCTTTTTGCATTTGAGCTTCATACCATTGGTAAGAAATTTCCAATGCCTTTTTTACTTTAAAAAGTGGATCGTAGCCCATCAATGATTTTGCCTTAGAGATATTGGCTAAGCTATGTTTAACATCACCGATTCGACTAGCCGTATGATTGGCAGGAACATCAGAACTAGCAATTTCCTGAATCAAACGATACAATTCGTTAATCGTAATTCTTTCCCCGACGGCAATATTATACACTTGATTAACGGCATCTTCATTATCGGTAAAGAGGGCGCGAATATTTGCTTGCACCGCATTGGCTACGAAAGTAAAATCTCGACTTTGTTCTCCATCTCCGTGAATTGTTGGTGCTGTTTTTTCGATTGCTGCTTTAAAAAACAAAGGAATCACTGCTGCGTAGGCACCATTTGGATCTTGCTTAGGACCGAAGACATTAAAATATCGGAGACCAATAAATTCAAAGTCGTAGGTTTTAGAAAAAACGTCGGCGTAGATTTCGTTCACTAATTTCGTTACGGCGTAAGGAGAAAGTGGCTTACCAATCTGATCTTCTACTTTGGGTAAGGTAGGACTATCACCGTAGGTAGAAGAGGACGCTGCAAAAACGACCCGTTTAATTTTTTGTTTGACCGCTGCGTAGAAAATATTCAAGGTACCATCAGTATTCACCGCATTAGATAACAAAGGATCTTTGATCGACCGAGGTACGGAACCCAAAGCGGCCTGATGTGCAATCGCATCAATATCACTACAAGCTGCGAGACATTGCGAGAAATCGCGAATATCTCCGTGAAAGAATTCAAAATCCTCTCGCTCCTTAAAATCTTCCAGGTTTTTCAGGTGACCGGTGCTTAAATCGTCCAACACGCGTACGAAACTCACTCGATCATCTTGGAGTAGTGCCTCTACTAAATTGGAACCAATAAATCCCGCTCCACCCGTAACTAAAATTCGCATAGTATTATAATCTTTGGTCAACAATAGAAGTATCAAGTACTCCTTTTACATCGTAAATAATCGCTGAATCTTTTTTGAATGTTGTTAAATCCATTGCCATAAATTCTGCGTGCGAGACCGCTAGGATAATTGCGTCGTAGTGCCCCAATTTAATTTCTTCCGTTTTGGTAAGAATTGGAATATCGAATTCGTGTTGTACCTCTTCGCTACTTGCCCAAGGATCGTATACATCAATATTAACACTATAAGTAACCAATTCTCGGTAAATATCAATTGCCCGTGTATTTCTAATGTCAGGACAATTTTCTTTAAAAGTAATACCAAGCATCAAGACGTTGGCTTGCTTTACCGAAATTCCTTTTTTAATCATTAACTTAATTACTTCTCCGGCGACGTAGTTTCCCATAGAATCATTCAAGCGTCTGCCGGATAAAATAATCTCTGGGTGATAACCAACTTCTTGTGCTTTTTGCGCTAAGTAATAAGGATCGACACCGATACAGTGACCGCCGACTAATCCGGGACGGAAGTTAAGAAAATTCCACTTGGTACCTGCCGCCGCTAAAACTTCATGCGTATCAATTCCCATGAGGTTAAAAATTTTGGCGAGTTCGTTGACGAAGGCAATATTGATATCTCGTTGACTATTTTCAATTACTTTGGCCGCTTCGGCTACTTTGATTGAGCTTGCTTTGAAGGTTCCTGCAGTAATGACACTTTTATATAATTGGTCAATAAACTCTGCTGCTGCTGGTGTAGAACCAGAAGTAACTTTCAAAATTTTGGCAACGGTATGTTCTTTATCTCCAGGGTTGATTCGTTCTGGGCTATATCCTACGTAGAAGTCTTCATTAAAGCTAAGACCTGACATTTTTTCTAAAATTGGAATACACTCTTCTTCCGTCAATCCGGGATAAACGGTTGATTCATAAATCACGTAATCTCCTTTCTTCAAGACTTTCCCTACCGATTCACTTGACTTTTGTAAAGGCACCAAGATCGGGCGATTATACTTATCCGTAGGGGTAGGTACCGTAACGATGTAGACATTACAATCTTCAATTCCTACAACGTTAGTTGTAACGTACAAACCACTTTTCCCTTCCGGAGAATCTTTAGAAATTACTTTTTTGAGTAAGTCATTTTCTACTTCGAGTGTTTTATCGAAAGCATTGGATAACTCCGAAACCCTTTCGGCGTTGATATCAAAGCCAACCGTCGGATACTGTTTCGCAAATTCTACGGCTAGGGGAAGACCGACGTAACCTAAGCCAATGACAGCAATCTTTTTGACTTCTTTTTTGAGGTTAATGGCTTTTTCTCCTATACTAAGTGTTGCATTATTCTCCATCATATTTCTTTGTTTCTAAATTTCAAAATTTAATAATTAGGCAATTGATTCGTTTTGGTTACTGCGTGGTAAGATTCGTTGTTGAGTAACTAAGGAAGTTATTGTGAAACAACTTCAATTATATAATCATGCCCGCGCCAACAGTTTCGTTGGTGCCTTCGTCTACTAGGATGATGCTTCCTGTAATCCGGTTTTTGCGGTAAGCATCTACGAAGAGTGGTTTGGTGGTACGAATAACGACTCTAGCAATATCGTTCATTTTAATCTCCTTATTTTCAATATCTCGATGTAAGGTATTAACGTTAAGTCGATAGCGAATATCTTTAATAATACAACGTGCTTCTTGGGTGGTGTGCCGAACCGTATACTTGCCTTTCAGTTGTAATGGTCGATCGATGAACCAACAAATCATCAACTCTATATCTTGTTCTACACGAGGTTGATTATTTTCTCTAACCAGCATATCTCCGCGGCTAACGTCAACATCGTCCTCTAATAAAACGGTGACAGACTGAGGAGGAAAAGCTTCGGGAACTTCCCCATCGATGGTATCTATTTTTGCAATTTTGGAGGTAAATCCTGATGGTAGAATCACCACCTTATCCCCTTTTTTCATGATGCCTCCAGCGACACGACCAGCGTAACCTCGGTAGTCGTGAAACTCGTCGGTGTTGGGTCGAATTACATATTGTACAGGAAAGCGAACATCAATGAAATTATGATCACTTGCGATGTGTACATTCTCGAGATAGTACATCAAGGTTGGTCCTTCGTACCAACGTGTATTTTCTGAGCGATGAACAACATTATCTCCATTCAAGGCAGAGATTGGGATAAAGTGTACATCTTTTACATCTAGCTTAGCCGCAAATTTTTCAAAGTCGCTTTTTACTTTTTCGTATGCCTCTTGGCTATAATCCACCAAGTCCATTTTATTGACACAAACGACTAAGTGAGGAATTTGTAATAAAGAAGCGATCGTTGCGTGTCGACGAGTTTGTTCCACTACGCCATTTCGAGCATCGACTAAAACCAATGCTGCGTTGGCCGTAGAAGCGCCAGTTACCATGTTACGAGTATACTGAATATGGCCTGGTGTATCGGCGATAATAAATTTTCGTTTAGGTGTAGAGAAGTAACGGTAAGCGACATCGATGGTGATTCCCTGCTCTCGTTCCGCTTTCAGTCCGTCGGTCAACAAGGCTAAATTCATTTCGGATTCTCCTCTTCTTAAGCTACTTGCTTCTACTGCTTCTAGTTGATCTTGATATACCGATTTGCTATCGTAAAGTAATCGACCGATTAGAGTACTCTTTCCATCATCTACGCTACCTGCCGTGGTAAACCTTAAGAGTTCTGAATTTTCGTATTTGAATGCCATTGGCTAAATATTTATCTTTTGATTGAAGTAAAGTTGTTTGAGCTGTGTGCAGACAACCTTACTATTGCTAATTTTCTTTTGATTTTTATTGCTAAAAGTATCCTAATTTCTTACGGTCTTCCATACTCGTTTCCGTCCGCTTATCATCCGATCGTCCTCCCCTTTCGGTCAAACGTGTGATGGCGATTTCATCAATAATGGCTTCCAAGTCTGCTGCTTGCGAAGGCCAAACGCCCGTACAAGTCATATCGCCAATGGTACGACAACGCACCATCATTTCTTTGGCTACTTCGGTAGGTCTTTTCTGGATATAATCACAATCTGCGAGTAGGATACCATCTCTTTCGAAGACCATTCTTTGGTGGGCAAAGTAAAGGTTTGGTAAGGCGACCTCTTCCATGGCAAGGTATTGCCAAACATCTAGTTCGGTCCAGTTACTAATTGGAAAAATACGAAAATGTTCTCCGTATTCTTTTTTACCATTAAAAAGGTTCCAAAGTTCTGGTCTTTGATTTTTAGGATCCCACTGACCGAATTCATCGCGGTGCGAAAAGAATCTTTCCTTGGCGCGGGCTTTTTCTTCATCTCTTCTTGCGCCGCCGAGTGCGGCATCGAATTTACCTTTTTCTAAGGCTTCGAGTAATGCTACCGTTTGTAATCCATTTCGGCTTGCGTTAAAGCCACTTTCTTCTTTCACCTTACCTTCGTTGATGGCATCTTGGACGGAGGCTACGATTAGTCTAGCCCCAGTTTCTTTGACCAATTCATCTCGAAACTTGATCGTTTCCGGAAAGTTATGTCCAGTGTCAACGTGTAATAATGGAAAAGGAATTTTACCGGGATAAAAAGCCTTTTGTGCCAATTTCACCATCAAAATGGAGTCTTTTCCTCCGGAGAACATTAGCACTGGGTTTTCAAATTGAGCAGCAACTTCTCGTAGGATGAAGATGGACTCAGATTCCAGTTCTCTGAGATGATTTAATTGATAATTCATGATGCGTATTTTATACGTATTTTATAATGGTTAAAATATATTGATAAATTTCAGTAACCGAGGCTTCTACACTAAGCGCGCCAGTATCAATCCGGAGCGCGGGTTGCGGAGGAGCTTCATAAGGAGAATCGATGCCCGTAAAGTTTTTAATTTCTCCTTTCCTAGCTTTTGCGTAGAGCCCTTTTACATCGCGTGCTTCACAAACTTCCAAAGAAGCATCGACGTAAATTTCAATAAAATCAGCTGCGCCAATAATCTCTTTTGCGAAAGCGCGAATTTCGACCGTTGGACTGATAAAAGAATTAATCGTAATTAGTCCGGAGTTTAAATAGAGTTTGGATAATTCTGCGATACGGCGGATATTTTCTTTTCGATCTTCGATGCTAAATCCAAGATTATTGTTGAGTCCGGTACGTACATTATCTCCGTCGAGTACTTGTGCAAAAAAGCCTTCATTGTACAACTTGCGTTCTAGCGCCTGTGCAATTGTACTTTTACCCGATCCAGAAAGTCCCGTTAGCCAGATAACTTTCCCGCGCTGCTGGAGCCGTTGTTCTCGATCTTCTCTTTGTAGCAATCGGTCAAAAACAGGATGAATATTATTCATGAAAAATTAAGCATTGAAAGTGTAAGTATTGCTTTGGTTAAATGATACTTAGTGTAGGAAGCTTTTCAAAAAATTCACACAAAAGTATTTTAAACTTGACTATTATTAATAATACGAAATATTTTTTCAATTGTTCCTTGTCATTCTATTAATGGTCATTCAATCAGTTCTTTTCCGCGCTATTTTTGCACGGCTTCGCCCTCCATAAGTCGCAACTTATGCCCCAATTAAGGATTGAAAAAACCTTTCTAAAAGCAGTTTTCAAATTAATTAAAAACTGAAATTAACTACTTAGTATAGCTTACCTAGTATATCAATTGTATATCAATTCCTAGGCGAGTGTAATACTGATACTTTACCCTACGAGGGATGTTGCTCCAATTTTCCGGAGTAACCTAGCATCTATAGTGATGGCTAAGGTATAACCAATAAAATTTAAATCGACGAGCACTTGATTCTTGTTTTGCGTCTGCAAAAGTAAGCCCGTTAAACCTGTCAAATTACCCGAGATAATTTCTACTTGATCACCAGCATGTAAGCTGATTTTGTTGATATTGACTTCGATACCTTCTCCGAGTACCCACTTCATAAGTTCTATTTCCTTTTCAGGAATAGAGATTAAGTTTTTTGAGAATTTCACAAAATTCAAAATATGCTCCGTTTCCAATACTTTGACATATTCTTGCTTAGTTATTTTTACAAAAATATAGCAACTGATCAATGGTAATTCGACGGTTCGAATTTTACGTGTATACTGTCTAACTTTTTTTTGTGTAGGTAAGTACGCACAGATACCTTTTCGTTGTAGGTATTTTAGTGCTATTTTTTCTCTTTTGAAATGAGTATATACTGCAAACCATTTAGCCTTTTCGTTGTCCAAATGATTTTCATACGCTTGTTTTACGCTCATGAATTAATCGTTTTGGACCAAAGTAGTAAAGGCTTTGGGTCATATTTATTCCAGTCAATTTCTTTGAATTCTTGTTCACTATAATTTAGATACCTAATTTTTCGTTTGACCAAATCCTCTGCCTTATCTATTAAGTTGATGAGGTAAGCGGTATCAATATCTCCGATAAAAATGAGATCAATAATTTGGCTATCCAACCCTTTGGCAAATTCGCCAACGACGTATACTTTTTCTACATCACCAAGTCGTTCGATCACATTTTCGATGATGCGATCAAAGCCGACGTATTTGAGTAAAATGCTATGAATTTCGCTGAAGAGAGGATGGCCAACATTAGCCCTAAACATTTTTTTGTTGCCATTAAGATGTGATGACAACATTCCTGCGCGCTCTAATTTGTTGAGTTCCAATCGAATTGCATTCGTAGAATCACCAAACTCACTTTCCAGACTACGCAAATACGCAGTGGTATTGCTGTTGAGGAAAAACTTTAGGAGTAACTTGATACGCGTCTTAGATGATATTAATGTATCTAACATTTTATATATTGAGTAGCAAAACTACTCAATGTCTGTTAATTTATCAAGCGTGTGCTAGAATTATTTTAAAAAAATTAAAAAAAAATCTAACCTATAGATAATAGACACATAGGACTTTACTCCTTTACAGCCTCTTGATAAAGTTGAAAACCAAGAATAAGACCGACGGCAACGATTGTTCCGATGATTAAACCGAGTAACAATGCTTTAAGCTTTGATTCTCCCGCAGGCTCAATGGGTGGAAAAGGCGCATCGATCAATTGTACAAAAGGTGTTTTACTCTTAAGCGTGAAGTCTGAAATTTCTAAATTTTTAGTGGCTTCGCCCAACATGGTGTATAAGATATTGACCTTAGCTTGCAACTGTAATTCCTTCAATTTAGCTTTGGCAGAAATGAGTCCGAGGCTAGAATCCTTAAAATCGGCGAGGGCGTATTCGGTTGACTGTAAGGCTCCTTTAATAGAATCTACTTTTGTTTTGACGATGGTATAGGTACTTTTTTGTTTTTCAACGCTTTTGTTAACGTAGAAATCACTGAGGTGCTCGAAGATTATTTTTACGAATTGGATAGATAAATCTTCTGAGGTAGAATTAACAGTTAAACTCATGATCCCCGTTTCTTCCGAAATTTTACTTTTCAAAATTGGCTCAATGCCTTTTTTAGGGTTACCGATGATTTTACCGTAGATAGATTTCAATGCTTTATTTTCGTATCGCTGATACTGATCAAAGTTATCCTTCACAAAATAGAAATCTTTCAAACCCGTAGTATCATCCTCCCAAACTTCGTGGTAATCATATAAATCAATCAGGTGATTAATCATATAAGTTTCCTTATTCTTTATTTTCACCTTTTCAAATAAACTTCTTCTAATAATTTTGAGGGTTTTGGATAGTTCCATCAATTTCTCCAAATTGTATTCACTACCTCCTCCACCGATTCCGAAAGACCCCAAAATACTTCCAACGCCTGATAAAGCACTACTATCATCATCGTTAAGCATGAAGCTTAGTTTAGCAGGAAACGTGACAGGAGTTGTAATAGCACGATACAAAGAGATAGCTGCAATGATAGCGACAATACCAATAAACCACTTCCACCTGCGTAGCACTTCCGCGATGGCCCCTTTTACCAAAATAATTAATTCTTTGAGGCTAAATTCTTTGATCTCCTCCTTATTAGCGTTTTGTGATACTGGCTCCATGTTAATCTAATCTTTGCACTAATAAAATTAAAGTAAGGATGGCGGTCGCTTGCGTAATAGAGTCCGCGATTACTTCTCCCCAGTCAATATCTTTCTTCGGTGTTTTTTCTTTCTCTGTTTTCAGTGCTTTCTTACCCACTTTAATGACAGAGCCCTTCCGCACTTTTGGATACACCTTAAAGAAGACGAAATTTTTGGTTCGTTCAATTTCTCCATTCAAATGCTCTACCGTAATATTTTTATTGCTGCCTTGCTCCCCTACCCCAGCGGCATATTTATTAATGTACCATTTGGCACTTTTACCTTTGTAATAAGCAACGTTAATTTTACCCGTTTTGATAATTTTATCTGGGTACAACTCTGAAGCTTTAGTCGCTCCAATAATCGAAACCAATTCATTCTTTTTAGGAATCTCGATAATGTCTCCTTCTTTAATGATATAGTTAAACTTAGATCTTGGATTTTCCAATACTTCCGCAAGATTCATTACCACGTAACCAACGCTATCTTGTGCTCGATATAAAGTAGCACCTTCGGGAAAAGCCTCAGGACTCAATCCACCCACTTGTTGAATTGTACTATAGATTTTTTGATTCGTATCAACTAAAGCATATTGACCTGGATATTTTACCTCTCCCCGGATGATAAAATTTCTTTGAAATTCAAAGTCTGGAACAGAACGAACCATAATTTGATCAAAAGGCTGTAAAGCAAAATCGTTGCCTGCAGTCATAAAATCTTCGTCGATGGTAATGGTTGCCGCAATCGTTTTCGTTTGTTCGTTATCTTCAATCTGCACACGGAAGATGTCGATACGATTGGCCGCAGCTTGAATTTTCAATCCCCCTGCAAGCGTTAGTACATCTTTCAATTTCAGACTCTGATCATAACGATATTCCCCTGGCTGTCGAACGGCACCGCTTACTCTGATGTAAACTTCATCTGTGTAAGTGACATTAGAATAAACTTCTAAAATATCGTAAGGTTTAAGTACAAAGTTAGTGGGCGATTGCGGATTTGCCATCAGCTCTTTTAGGTTGACCCGAATGTATTCTTTTTGTTTCTTGTTCGTCGGATCATTTCGATGGATATACGCAAAATCAGTAGCATCAACCCGTAAGCCACCACCTAGAATAATCGCATCACTCACTCGAATACCTTTATCTATATCATAAGGATGTTCGCTTGGATTTCGAACGGCACCCCGCACGGTGATGTTAGCGGCATCTACAAATTGGGACTGACTGTAGATAATTAATTTATCTTGTGGTGCTAAGGTAATATTGCTGGCACCAGCAGGATTTTGTAATGCAGCGTTAATATCAATTTTAATGTATTTTACCGAATTATCTGCATTTCGTCGTTGCATATAAGCTACATCTTTGCGTGCACCCTCTTTAAGAATACCTCTTTCGAGTAGGCTCGTAACTTTCATATCCGGGGTAATTTCGTATTTCCCTGGCAACTCGATCGCACCAACAATTTCTGCAAAGTTTTTGTACGGTCTAGGAATATTACTAATAAATACTTTGTCTCCCGCTTTGAGTTCGTAGTCTTTCCCTGAGGTAAGTGCCCGTAGGTTAACATCTAGAATTTTTTCTTCATCTGCAACGAAACGTTTCACTTGCACATTAGTCTGATAAGCATTAGCATTCAAACCTCCCGCGTACTCTATTAATTGTTTTAATCCTTCGCCGGGCAACAACTCATATTGAAAAGGACGTTTGATAGCACCTTCAATACTAACGATGTTTTTGGCTGTCGGTACATGAATGATATCATTATCTTGTAAGTAAAATTTATCTCGAACGGCGGGGTTACTCATGAATTCGTAAACATCAATAGACCGTGGCTTTTCCCCTGCTCGTACCAGTTTGATATTTCTTACCGTTCCGATATCAGAAGGTCCACCCGCAGCGACGAGTGCATTGAAGGCCGTATTCGTTGCCGGAAGGACAAATCCCCCTGGATTGAAAACTTCCCCATAAATATTAACGGTAATGGTGCGCGCAAAGCTGATCGTTACTTCAAATTCGTTCGCATTGAATTGGTAACGACTTGAAAAACGTTGTTCCAACAATTTTCGTGCTTTCCCAAAAGA
The DNA here is from genome assembly GCA_045110315.1 of Saprospiraceae bacterium. Lineage (GTDB taxonomy): Bacteria > Bacteroidota > Bacteroidia > Chitinophagales > Saprospiraceae > CALFBG01. The sequence continues at coordinate 32,541 of JBGCFY010000099.1, read as the reverse complement.
AATTCCTTTCAAGTTAATTCTAGCCATTTTTTGGGGCTGGATGTATCCTTCTTCGCTAATGATATAGAGTCGTTCAATTTGGGAAGCGCCCCAGATAGAAACCGTTACTTTATCACCAGCACCAAGTACATAAGAATCTGAAGGTCGAATATCTTTAGACTGGTTAAAAACTTTAATCTCCTTATTTCTAAAGATTTGCTGACCGTAGATTTTTGCTGGTGGAAATTTATTTTGAGCATTCTCCAGTAATTCTTCTGAAATCGCCTCTTTTATATCCGCTCCTTTATCGACTGCTTTTTGAATATTTCCTGCTGATTCTTTTGCAAGACTTTGCGCTTCGTTGCCAATGGCTTCCGTAGCATTTTCTGCTGCGGCATCTTCGGCGAGTTCCTTGGTAGCTTCCAATACGGCTGCTTGGTTCTCCTCCTCTAATTCTGCCATTACTTGCTTAAGCGTACGTTCCGCTTTCATTACTTCAACGGCATTGGTAGGATCAATTTTATCAACGTCGATTCCACGGGCGAGCATTCTTTTTCTCACTTCTTCCTCGTCTACCCCTCGTTCCTCCAATTCTTGTCTAACTCTATCTTCGTCAATTCTCTGCGCGGACAAAGTTATCGTTAGGGTAAAAAGCAAGAAAATAATGCTGTATATTTTTTTCATAATTCCATCTATATTAAGGAGGCAAAAGGAAGCCTCCAATCAAAACATTTGCAAAATTAGTAAATATTAGAAATATTCTTAATAATTAAAGCAGTTCATTTGTAAATATGACTTTGCTTACTCATTTGTGCTGCGATCAATTTCTCTTTTGTCAGCTTGATCGAATCAGCGATAGCTATTAAATAGGAATCCGTATTACTAAGACAAAATTATGTTAAGTAGCTTTATATACGATATATACGATCAAAGACTTGATTTAGTAATCTAAAGGGCGATTGATGATATTCATTCTTACACCTCCTCCAAAGTAATTGGTCGTTTGATCCCTCGTTGCTAATGCGCTATCCTTTTTCCGATAGAAATAGTGAAAATCAATAAAGATATTATGAAATAATTGATAGCTCACATCAATACCTGCAATCATTATTTTTGTCCCAATTCCTTGTCCCGTCACGTTACCAAAGTCTTGTTCCCGTGTGGTGTGAGATAATAAAATATTGCTTCCCCAATTCGTAGTGTCCCCATCTTCTCCCGTTTCCATAAAAAGTAAACGAGTATCAATAACTAATTTTTTGAGGGGTTGGTATCTTAGTTTGAAAATAAATTCTTTGAAATTTGCACCGAGGGGATGCGCTAATGCTTGATTGAAATGACTATAGCTTGCACTACTGTCTCGGTGTGTATAAGTGTACGGACGAACCATATTATATTCAAACTGGCCATCGAGGTGATCAACTCCAAGAACATCAATATATTTTAGTCCCAGTTGAATGCCATATTTATTTGCCCACCAATTATTGCGATTGAGAAATAACTCATCGAATTTAAATTCGTCAAGCATCAATTGTCCATACAAAGAAAATCGCTGAAAAATATTCCATTTAACATCCAAGCCAATCAATGCATTATCTGGACTACCCAGCGCACCTTCGACCGTTTTGTATAGAATAATTGGATTGAGATATTGCAATTCAAAATTATTATTCCGACTAAAAATGATGGCTTCGTAAATGCCTATACTTAAATTATGGAAAGGCTTATAGTTTAGATAGTGTGCCGCCATATATTTTTTGGGCAACAAAAGGTCACCCTTTTCTTCACGCGCACTAATCACCGATAGCTCCGCAAAGATATTTTGGTAATGTACTTTTCCAATTTGTGTATTAAGTTTTAGGTAAAAGTAATTGGTCGCAAAGTCTGATAAAAAGAGCGAACGATAGCCATTACCCAAAAAGTTTTGTCCATGCCCCAGTTGTACATTAATATGTTTTGTAACGTTAAATCCTACGTATCCTTGTGCCGTTAGATAATCATACCCTTCTTTGACATTAAAAATACTGCTTTCGTATGGTTTGAAAAAACCTGCTCCAGGAACTGCTTTGTCTCTTTTGACTAACTCTCTAGCGTAATCTGGAAATCGTGCTTGCGATTCCAAAATGTGCGTATAAAAATACACCTTATTATCAATCGCTCCTCTTAGCTCTACGCCTCTTTGATTTAAAAAGATAAACTCGTCTTCTTCTGATTGCTTCGCTATTTTAAAATTGAGGATTGGATTTATTTTTAAATAAAAATGTTCCCCATCTAATTCAAAAAGATTGGCAGGCGTTTTATAAAAATATTTTAAGAGCGGCTTTCTTGAGTTTCTAAATCGACTATTGTTCTTATACTCCTCCGCCAATGTTCGTTCCTGAATCGTATAAAAAGTTTGGGTACTATCCGTATAAACTTTTTCACTCCGTGGAGTTTCTGAGTCAACTTTTAAAGGAATTTCACTTTCGTATTTTCGTAGCCACTGGTTATTGTCTTGAAAAAGATAATCGAGGTCGTGATAATCGAGGCGCGTTAAGTCCAGGTCTGCAGTATCTACCATCAACGCAAAACGCAACGCTTCTCCTCGAGCGTAATATTTAATACTACTCGAAAACGGCGTATATAATTTCGATTTGATTTCGAGTCGATCCAGAATATGATAACTCTGACTACCGAGGGGGATTCCAGTACCTTGACCCAATAATATTACTGGGCAGATAAACAAAAGGAAGAAAGCAATTTTTTTCATTTCAATCACTATAAGTGCTTTTAATACATTGTAACATAAATTTATTTGCTTTTCGCCTCACTCTTCGTCACGTCCTCACCTTGATAGCTATGGCTATCAAATTCCGGCCGTTTCTCGATTGACACTAAAACTCATTATCCAAAATTTCAACTAACTTATCTTACAGTGTATTTAATTTTGTGCGAGCAAAGTTAATATTAAGTTTTAAAGCAATATTGTTTTGTTGCTAAATCGTGCAAGATTTTGATCGCTCCTCTTTTGTAAGAAGGTCTTTAGCCATAATTTGGTGTATAATTTGGATTAGGCATCAAATTATATTGTTTGGCGATTTTCACTTCTCCCCCACTCTATCGTGCACAAATTTGGTTTCATTTTGGCCAAAATGAAATTTTAGTGTAGTCCACTTTTCCCGTGACACGTGTCACGGGAAAAGTTAGGTAATTTCAAACTTCACTTAGCGTCTACCGTTTCTAAAGAATTTGTAGATCTCAAGGTCACTACTTTTATTTATATCCTTGAGTAACAAAGTATATGATTTTGAAAGGTATGCTATTGCTCATCGTTTTTGAGTATCAGTAAAGATACAAAGGGGGGTTTGCTCGGAGTAGAAAAACAATGGGCACGTTTCAAGTAACACGTGTCACGGGAAACGTGTCTTTTTTTAATGCTCGTGAAATTATTTCACGTTGTTGCCAATTTTGTTGCATAGACATAGAAGTTATTCAACTAAACTGGGGTTAGCATTTTTGACAATGCTAGGCAAGGGTTAGAAAATTAAAAATTTGGCAAATCACTAATTAGAAACTCCAGTTTGGAGTTTTAAGCAGCTGCCTTAAATTTTAGGCTACCGATTCTGCCATTTTTTTAAAATAAAAAATAAATCTAAGTAATCGTTCTCGAATAAACTAAACAAGTGTAATGTGTCACGCTACACGCTTCACGTGCAACGTGAATTAGTAATATTCAAATGAATTTTTCAAAATCAGGAATAAGTCAATTCCACAGATTAAGGATTACCCTAATCTGTCAAAACAAACACTTTTAAGCCATTCTGAGGCGTTTTGTAGAGAAAATCAGCTACTTGGCTCTATATTAGAAAAAAATGCCTTATATCGATTTTATAAAGATGGAGATAATCAAACGTTTCACTTTTCACGCTGCACGTGTAACGTGAAAAATGTCATTCTACACGCGCAAATTGCATTTTTACAAACTTTATTCAATATATTCGCCGCATGAGTAAAATAATCATTTTCGGAAATCAAAAAGGTGGGGTAGGGAAGACCACTTTGACTTGCCTTTGTGCCAATGCACTTTCTCAGGCACCCTTCAATTATAAAGTATGTGTAATAGACAATGATAAGCAAAAGAGCATTGCTGAGGCCAGAAACTTTGACATAGAAGATCGCACAGCAGCTGCGGTACCTTACACGGTATTAGAATTTGAAATTGAAGAGCTACAGCAGCAAATCCAAGCTTTAGATAAAGCGTACGATCTCATTTTTATTGATACCGCGGGAAAATTGGATACCCAAGCGGCCATTGAAAATCAAGAAATAACCAAAGCGATCATGTATTGCGACTACTTGTTTCTTCCATTTCGCGCAGGCAATTTTAATCTAGATGCTAGTCTGCAATATTTAAAGTTCTTGCTAGAAGTGCAAGAAGTAAGAAGCGATTCTCCTCGGCAACTGAAAATTATGGGCTTTGTCAATATGTATCGCGTTCGTTCTAAGGTGAATGATTTACTGATCAGTGAAATTAAGCATCTCAAAGAGGGTGGGGTATCTTTTATGGTTAATCGCCTCGGAAATTACACTATCTTTGAAGATGTAGATACCCTAAATAGTATGTACGATGAGGATACGAATCATACTGGAAAACTAAACTTTACCGTATGGTTAAATGAATTTATAAAATTAATCTCAAATGGCTAAACAAAGAAAATCTAGAACGGAAAGTTTTTTAAATCTAAAAAGCAATGATCCGCCGCAAAGTTTACCTTCACCGGAAGAGGTTAATAAAGTAATCGCTAAAGTAACGGGAAAAACAATCGAAGAAGAGGCTGTCTCTCCCATTGTTCCGGAAGCTTCGAAGCGACGAGTGCCATTAACTACTGCTATTACACCAGAGAATCGGGCTAAGCTCGAGGTAGCGGCTCTTCATAGCGATGCTTCAATTGCGGATATTTTAAACACCGCGCTAGCGCATTACTTCGAAAATCTCAATCCAGTTAACGATCAAGAACTCGTTAACACATTCATTGCTATTTATAATCGGAAGAAGAAAAGATAGCACGTGTCACGCTACAAGTTACACGTGTAAAATAGTTAAAGCTAGTAAACGAGCAAATATTTTTATGGAAAATACTCAGAACTGGTCGAAAAGCTACAAATAGAGCAAATAGTTGACAATCCCTCCTTAAAAGCTACAAATAGAGCGCTAAATTCCCTTGTTTTAGCGCTAAAGCTAGTAAATGAGCGCATATTCATCCTAATTCCTAGTTTCTTATGGCTAAAGAACTGAATATCAACTCGTTTACTAGCTTTAAAAGATAGAACCTCTCTCCATAAGTAGCTTTTAAAAAATGTAAAGCTAGCAAATGAGCGCAAAATAAAAATAAAATACTATCTGTAAATATCTATTAATCAACTACTTACACCCAAAAGCTACAATTCGAGTTATCATAAATAAATAAAGATAATGTGTCGCAAAGAAAATTCTCGCATTCAAAGTGTTCGTTTTCGTTTTCTTCCTCAATTCCGCGATTCAAGTGCGACTTAAATTTCCATTAAAAACGTGTTATTTTAATTTCTTTTTTAAAGTCTTTTTTAGACCTCCACAACTCATTCATTGTTAGATAGTTAGAAGGTGCTAAGGCTAGGGATTGAGCGTTAAAAGCTAGGAATCAAGCGCGAAAAGCTAGAGATTGAGCGCAAAACGGGGGTAGAATTCAAATCATAAAGCTAGGGATTGAGCGCGAAAAGCTAGCGTTGCTCACTATTACTAGCTTTTGATACTAGCTTTACAAATATTTTATTATACATTTGCCACATGCAAAATCCATCTACCTTCGATAACTCTCTAGCAATTCAGTCCAATGCACTTATCCATGCAAGATACGAAATGACATCTTTGCAAAAAAAAGTGCTCCTCATGCTAATCTCAAAAATACAACCGGATGATATTGACTTTAAGCCATACCGGATTAGAGCAAGAGATTTTTTGGAAGCGGCGGAACTTAAGAGCACTCAAATTTACGGAAAACTCAAAATAGCGACGGAAGGATTGCTCAGCAAAGTTTTCCAAATTAAAAAACCTACTGGAGTCTTACAAATTACAATTCTATCCAGTGCAGAATACTTCGAGGGCAGAGGTATCATGGAATTATGTTTTGATCCAAAACTAAAACCTTATTTGCTGCAGCTCAAAGAACAATTTACAATTCTTCCACTCAAACAAATTCTTAGTTTAAGATCCATCTATGCCATTCGGATTTATGAGATGTTGCAGCAATTCAAGTCGACTGGTTTCTTCATTACGCGCGTGGATGATCTGAAATACAAACTAGGTTTAGAAGACAAATATCGCAGTTACAATTTATTCAAGCGCAATGTAATTCTTCAAGCGCAAAAAGAATTGTCGACAACTGATATGGCATTTACTTACCAAGAGATCAAAAAGGGAAGAAAAGTAGACCGTATTAAATTCAATTTACTTCCGTTAAAGGAAATTCAATTGACGGAGGAGTTGCAAAAACTCCAGCAAAAACTCATACAAGAATTTGCACTGACGGAAATGCAAAGTAAAAAAATAGCGATCAAGGTACCCGCCAAAGAAATTCACAAAACAATTTTTGATATCAAAACAACACAACGCGAAGGAAAAGTAAAGACCAACTTAGCAGCTTATTCTATGGGCGTCTTTATTGCCAAGTACAACCTCTGATTTTAAGCATCGCACACTAATACTTATTGACGACTTTGATGACCAATTTCCATGCAAGTAGATCCTAACTTAGATGATAAAGCACTTATTCAATTACTCTCTCAGCAAGCTGATGCCGTAATTGATATTCTTTTCAGAAGACACTATAGCTTTCTCTGCAATGCCGTTTACCGAATTATTCCTGATAAAAATTTGGCAGAGGATTTGGTACAAGATGTATTCTTTGAATTATGGAAAAAAAGAGAAAACCTCGTGATCAAAAGCTCTGTGAAAGCGTACCTTAAAAGAGCTGCCGTTAATAAAAGTCTCAACTACCTTCGTGATCAAAAAGCAACTACTGACGTAGAACCAAGCATGCCTTTCCTTCAAAGCAAACAAACAACTGCCATTCAACACCTAGAAGGAGAAGAAATGAGCAAACATATCTCTGCCGCCATTGAAAAACTACCGCTACGATGTCGCCAAGTATTCTTATTGAGTAGATTTGAGGCCATGTCCTACCAACAAATCGCTGAAAAATTAGATATTTCAGTCAAAACAGTAGAAAATCAGATTTCTAAAGCTCTAAAAAATCTGCGGGTAGCCGTCCAAAACTTTACTAAAACAGGATTACAAATCATTATTTTAATCTTAATGCAATAAAAATACAAGTGGGAATAGGGGAGAAGGTCGTTTTTCGTGTCTACCCTTATAAGTTATAGAAGAATTATAAAATGCAAGAATCTAAGTATATACAACTCATTCACAAAAAAATCACCGGTATCATTAATACCGAGGAAAATTTGGCACTATCGGAATGGTTAGCCAAGTCCCCTAATCACCAGAAGACTTTCGTCGATTTGGAGCAGGCTTGGCAGCTCAGTGAACACTATGACAAATCTTTTACTCCCAATGTCGACCTTGCTTTGTTGAAGTTGAAAAAAAGGATTCAAACAGAAAGTCATCGTGCTGTTACAGAGCGTAAAGCTAAATCAGCGACTTTGTCTACCCTTTCCAATAAAACACCACGTTCTCCCCGCAAATTATATCGTTACGCTATTGCAGCAAGTATTGCGGTCTTGCTTGGTATTGGTCTTTGGAATGCACTTTCGCCGTCCAATATTTTTGATCAGCAAAAACTTACGCTGAGTTCAATGGATAAATCCGAATTCGTTGAAATGGAAGATGGTAGTAAAGTCTGGTTAAATAGACATAGTCAGCTTTCTTATCTAAAAGAATTTGGCTCTCACCAACGTGTAGTAAAATTAGAAGGGGAAGCCTTTTTCGATATTGCAAAAGAATCTAGTCGCTACTTCGTTATCGAAACCGCGGCAACAAAAATTAAAGTACTAGGTACTTCTTTCAATGTATCCGCTAACCCTACAAAAGGAGAAACCACGGTAATCGTCAAAACGGGTAAAGTAAGATTCGAAAACCTTACTACGGGAGCAGCAGTAGAACTCGTTGCCAATGAAAAAGCCACTTACGATCACAACAGTAAAACATTTAAGACAACAAAAAATAAATCGCCTAATAGCTTGGCATGGATGTCTAAAGAGCTTAACTTTAGAAAAACCCCATTTCCAGACTTAGTGACTGATCTAGAAAATTACTACGGAATCGAGATTGACTGGAAAGATAGCAACCTTAAGGATTGTAGCTACACTTCTTTGTTTAATGATTCAAGTTTAGAAGATATTTGGACTGCTTTAGAGACTTCGTTTGAAATTAAAATTCAGCGTAAAAACGTCAAATCATTCAAATTTGTTGGCGGTTCCTGTAAATAGTCTTTAGCTTTAGGATTAAGTAGATAATAAATTTACAACGACTCTAATACCTACAAGTATTAGAGTCGTTGTTCGTTATTCGCTCCAACTCTTCTATCTTTATGGTAGAGATGACTTATTGAGAGATATGAAATATATTAGGCTTACTATCGCTTTTGTAGTACTATTCTGCAGTGGTGCTTCTGCGCAAAATCTATTGGATACCAAAGTAGATTTTCAGGTGAGCCAAGTCAATTTGGAAACAGCTTTAGTCGAACTAAGCCAACAGAGCAAGATTAATGTTTCCTTTAGCAATGATCTCATTCCTACGATTACCGACATTAACTTCTCTAAAAAGAATACTAGTATTCGTAGCATTTTGGCCATACTACTGAAAGATACTAAACTTGACTTCAAAGTCATTGGAAAACAGATTGTCCTCTTCCGAAAAATTGAGAAAAAAACTTATACCATTAATGGTTTTATCCAAGATAAAGAAAGCGGCGAAAAATTGATCGGGGCTAATATTTATACGAGTACGATTAGCCAAGGAACAAGTTCAAATAGCTACGGATTTTATAGTATTACGCTTCTAGAAGGGAAGCAAGAACTCAATTTTTCTTACCTCGGTTATCAAACTATTGTACGCTCACTTCATTTGACGCAAAACCTAAATCTAAATATTACACTTAGCCCTTCGCTCACCCTCGCAGAGATTGTCGTCCGAGCAAATGATGCACTACAAGCATCGAACCCAACCGACTTAGTCGAAGATAATCTTCCCTTAGACGTTTTAAAAAAACTACCCAGTTTGGGAGGAGAACCGGACGTGCTGCGAATGGCTCAGTTACTTCCAGGCATACAATCTGGAGCAGATGGCATTGGTGGCATACACGTCCGAGGAGGTAATGCTGACCAAAACCTCATCTTGTTGGACGGTGTTCCGGTCTACAATCCCTTACATGCTATTGGAGCTTTCTCCATCTTCAATGCTGACGCGATTAAAAGTGCCCGTTTATTTAAAGGAAACTTTCCGGCACGTTATGGTGGTCGATTATCTTCGGTATTTGACATTCGTACCAAAGAGGGCAATCAGAAAAAATACAGCGTAAAAGCAGGAATAGGAATCACGGCGGCAAAAATACTGGTGGAAGGTCCAATCGTTAAAAATAAAAGCTCTTTTCTGATTACCGCCCGACGATCATTGATCAATACCTTTACACAACCTTTTGCACAACGCTTGAAAGAAAAAAAATTAGAAACGGGGAATATCAATTATTTTTTCTACGATATCAATGCGAAAATTAACTATGCAATTACCTCCAAAGATCACCTATATTTAAGCGTATATCAAGGTAAAGATGTCTTTGAGGATGAGACACAGCGGAACGTCAACTTCAATGACTTTATTACTTTTCAAGATACGCTAGAGCAAAACTTAACTTGGGGAAATACAATTGCCTCCTTACGCTGGAATCATCTTTTCAGCAATAAGCTTTTTGCGAATACTTCTTTTACTTTTAGTAAATTTAATTTTGAATCCAGAAATTTTTCTGACCTAAAAGATATTCTTGATAATGATATTCTGCAATGGCAACTGGTACAATTAGCACAGTACAGTTCTCAAATACAAGACTATTCGGGCAAAATAGATTTTGATTGGATTCCTTCGATCAAACATTATATCCGTTTTGGCTTAAGCCTAAGCCGACAAGAATTCAAGCCATCCGCGAGCTTATTTAATACCACCAATACCATTGTACTTGATACCTTACTGCTCGAATTTAATAATGCGTTAGCCAATAGTTCCTCAAGTGTCTCCTATCAATATTCAAGCTACCTAGAAGATGAGTATAAAGTAGCTTCTTGGCTAACCCTTAATTACGGCGTTCATCTGGCGGGATTACAGACGGATGGAAAAAGTTATTTGAACTTCCAGCCTAGACTATCCATTGCAATGCAATTCAGAAAACGCTGGCAAGTCAATTTATCGTACAGCGCAATGACCCAATATTTTCATCTCTTAACGAGTTCAAATATTGGGCTACCTTCCGACCTTTGGGTTCCCTCCACCGATAAAATCGGTCCGCAACAAACGAATCTATACGAATTAGGTTTTCGGTACCGGATTGCCAATGGCTGGTATTTTAGCGCAGATAGTTACTACAAACAATTGGATAATATTATCGCTTACCAAGAAGGAACTTCACTACTCACCCTCAATGCCGAAAACTGGGAAAACAAAGTTACAAATGGTAAAGGTACTGCTTACGGCGTAGAGTGCGCTTTAGAAAAAACGACTGGCACAACAACCGGCTGGATCAACTATACCCTGTCTTGGGCCATCAGGGACTTTGAGGATATCAACTTTGGAGAACCTTATCCCTTTCGATACGATCGACGACACAATCTAAAAGCGGGAATTAATCACCAATTTACCCACTGGCTGAGTACTAGCGCTACTTGGGTCTACGGGACAGGACTAGCTACAACTTTACCGACCGGAAAATACCTCTTCGACAATACCCCTATCTACACCTACGATGCTAAAAATGGCTTCAGAATGCCAAATTATCATCGACTAGACTTGGGTTTAAATATGCAAATCACTAAAAGTTGGGCCACGCACTATATTAACGCAGGCATCTATAACGTTTACAATAAACAAAACCCGCTATATTATAGACTACGAAGGAACCTTCAAAACTCCCAGCTAAGTTTTGTCCAAGTAAACCTTTTGCCAATTATTCCGTATCTTGGATACTCAATTAAACTTTAGGTAAGCCATGTTTAGAACGTTGACACTCCTACTACTGACCTTAGTCATCTTATCTTCGAGTACTTGCGAAGAAGAGGTAGATTTGTCGTTGCAAAGCCCGCCTCCGAAGTTAGTTATTAATAGTACTTTTTCTCCTGACCAAACGTTTGAGGTCATCGTCTCTAGAACCCAGGGGCTTTTTGATGAAATTAACTATCAGAATATTACAAATGCTAAGGTCGATATTTACGAAGAAGGTCAGTTTTTTGAGCGCTTAACGTACATCCAAGACTTATCTCCCTCTTATTACCTCGGTAACAAAAGTATCCGCTCAGATAAACGCTATACCCTGAAAGTAGAAACTCCCAGCCTCGATCCAATCGAAGCGACCGACCTTATTCCTAGAAAAGCTAATTTAGCAGGCGTGCAAGTCATCGGGGTACGAGAAAAAATATTACAAAGTATTGATCCAGAAGCCAACGATCGAGAATACACCTTTACAGTAAGAACAACCATTGAAGATCCTGTGAACCAAGAAAACTATTATGAGCTCAATCTTTTCGTTGAACCAATTTCCTACGAAATCAGCGCGGTAATGGACACCTCTCGTATTACGCTTCCACCTTTTGGACCGATCTTCCTAGAAGAACCCACCGATAATAGTCCAGCAGTTCCTTTTCTTAACGGGGGAGTATTAATTAAAGACCGCAGCTTCGATGGACAAACTCAGTCTTTCAGTTTTGCCCTTAGCTACCAGCTCAACTCCAAGGAGCAATTACTCGGCAACATCATTGTAGAGCTTAGAGCAGTCTCCAGAGCTTATTACTTATACCATAATTCGCTTGACCGACACATTCAAGCCCAAGAAAACCCTTTATCCGAACCCGTCATTGTATTTAATAATATTGAAGGAGGATATGGTATCTTTTCTGGATTTACCAGTACCTATTCCTCCAGTATTCCTATCCAAGAATAAAGCCTGTTTATATCTTCCTAGCCACTTATTTGGTGCTATTTAAAAAAAAAGATACCTCACAAGCATCCTTTGTAGGACTAAAAACGTTATCTGTCATGAAAAGCTAAAAATCCTGCTAATTTTTACGACATGAATATACAAGATAGAGTAATCAGTATGGTAAGTTGGGAAGCGAGTATCTCCCCGAGAAGCATCAGCCTTACTACTAGTTTAAAAAATGACCTTAATCTAGATTCAATTGACCTTATGCTTTTGATCTTAAAGCTAGAAAATTGGTTTAATATCACTTTATCAAACGATGATGTGGAAAATATTGAAACCGTGAAAGATGCACATGATTATATCAATAAATACCTTTCTTAGCACTAGACTTTATGCTAATTTCCTACTTTTTTTAACGGTGCCGATCACAAGGAACGAAAAGGGGAACTAAACCATAGACCTTGAGTTCGCTATCCGATAACGTTCTTAAATCCCTTCATTACAACAAATGAGGGTTACAATAGCATTTAAATTAAAAAATTAAAGCTATTTTCTCTACTGCTAGAAGATCCTTCCAACCAAAAAACTCCTTACTCCTAAATAATAAGATAACAGACTATTTAAGCTAGGTAAGCTTAATCTGACTTTGGCATTTAGAAGTAAGCATGACGAGTACCTTGTAACGATTGATTACGAGTCTTTCAATCCTATTTAGGAATCCCAAATTTCTTTTTATTTTTTTTATTTAAAAACTGCTCAAAGGATACATTTTAGTCATCTAGTAGGCATTCATTTTTAAATGCGTGACTTCTCGTAGGGGAAATCAATACATTTAGTGTCTTTAATAATGACCTTTACCAAGGTTTATTAATTTTAGTAACTACAGGACTTCTGCTCATATTTGATTTGGTCTCCCGAAATTCCAAGGCATAGATAACTTGGAATAGTTTTTACGCAAGTTATCTAATAACTTAGAAGATACTACCGGAACTAAGTAAATCGATTTATTTGTCAGCACGATTCCTCACACGACTATCCATAGCTTTACAAGCACATTAACTTATTTATGAAAAAAATTATACTCTACAGCCTATTTCTTTGCATAAGCTTCGTTACGTTAACCGCTCAAGATAATGGAGATCAACTCTTCGATGGTTCCTTTTTACACGAAATTAGGATTACTTTTCCCGACGTTAACTTTTGGGACACCTTAACCTTCAATTACGAAACCTTCGGACCAACAATCGATGGGGGAGGAAACATTCCGTATCTCATGGGAGTAATTGAGGTAGACGGTCAAGTTGTTGATAGCATTGGTGTCCGACAAAAAGGTTTTTCTTCTCATTTTTCTTCTAATGCTTTTAAGAAGTCATTAAAAATTGATTTGAATGAATATGTCTCTGGTCAAAACTACGATGGCTTGAAGAAATTCAACCTTCATAATGGTGTCGGTGATCCGGGTTTCCAACGAGACTTTCTGTGTTACAACATGATGCGAGAAGCGGGTGTTAAAGCACCAAGAGTTACTTTTTGCAAATTATACTTAAATGATGATTATTGGGGCGTCTACGCCATTACGGAGCAAATAGATAAAACTTTTTTAAAATCAAACTTTGCGGATGGTGATGGTAATCTTTTTAAGAATACTGGAAATTCAACCTTAAGTTGGGCCGGTACTGATCCAGGTGATTATTCTTTTGAACTGAAAACGAATAAAACAGAAAATGATTGGAGTGAATTTATTGAACTTGTTGACGTTATTAACAACAGTACCGATAATGATTTCCCGACGAGTATAGAGGAAGTCTTCGATGTATCGCATTACTTAAATGTACTCGCTATTGATGTCATGACTGACAACTGGGATTCTTACCTTGAACATGGTCGAAACTTTTACCTTTACCATGCGCCAGATACCGATCAATTTATCTGGATTCCTTGGGATTACAATTTGGCAATGGGAGGAAGCTTGAATAGCGATGGTAATCCTGATCCTCCGCTAGATCCGCTTTGTCCCATCCAAGCTAAATTTACGACAACGATCAACTTCACTACTTTACAAGTTGATTTTACCAATATTTCTACGCCTGCCAACTTAGATAGTTATAGCTGGACTTTTGGCGATTCAAATACTTCCACAGAAGAAAACCCAAGCCATACTTACGCAGAAGAAGGTACCTTCCAAGTATGCTTAACCGTAACGACAATGATCGATGGCAATAGTTGTGAGAACCTAAGTTGCCAGCAAGTAAGCTTTGAAAATAATCCAGCTAACTGCGCGACAATCTTAAATGGTTCTTGCCCTTTTCCAGCTAGTGACCCCATCTTTCAACAAGTTATCGAGCTAGATAATTTTTGCTGTAATAACGACTGGGATAATGTTTGCCAGAATATTTATGATAACATCGCTGGTGGTGGAAGTGGCGGTGGACCTGGCGGACCTGGTGGCGGTACCAACTTTCCGCTCATTATTAATAATGATGAAAAAGTGCTGATTGATCGATTAATGACGGTACCTAGTTTTCGACAAGAATATCTAGATATTTGCTGTGAGATTCTCGACCTCAATTTCACGCTAGAACGGTTGTCTCCTTTAATCGACCACAATGCTGATTTGATCAGAGATGGCATTTATGCAGACCCAAATTATATTTTCAACCCAAATTATTTCGAGTATGATATTGGTAATGGTACCGGCAATAGTAATGGTGCCTCCATTCCTCCTGTCCGTAACTTTATTAGCAATCGACTTACCCAGTTAGAAAACAACCTCGTCGCATTAAATCAAACTTGCGAACCGATTACTTCGCCCATTGAATGGCAAGATGTTGTAATCAACGAATTTCTTGCTGATAATGATAGTATTGGAGGAATAGCCGATGCTGCGGGAGAGTATGACGATTGGATCGAACTCTATAATAATTCTACCACTACTGTTGACCTAAGTGACTTTTATCTGTCGGACGATTACGCCGTTCGCAAAAAATGGGCATTCCCTGCAGGTACAATGATTGCTCCAGATGAGTACTTAATCATTTGGGCAGATCAGGATAACGGACAGGATGGTTTACATGCAGATTTCAAGTTATCAAAAAGTGGGGAACAACTTATTTTTAGCCATAAGGATAATACTATCATTGATTCCATCAGTTACGCGACGCAAGAAACTAATCGCGGCAGTGCTCGACGACCGAACGGAACGGGAGACTTTGTCATTCAGCAAAGTACCTTTGCGGCAAATAATGAAAACCTCACAAGCATCAATCCGTCGTTAAAAAGTTTGACGTTTAAAGTATATCCTAACCCAACAAAAGACTTAGTCCAGATCCAGTTGGCACAACCTGCTGATCAATTGACCATTGACATTCATAACCTTTTAGGACAAAGTTTATATCGACAAGCCTTTGGTAATGGTAATGGTGGGCGTAGCTTCACACTTGATCTTAGTAGTTTACAAACCGGTATTTATTGGCTAAACATTAGGAATGGTAACCAATCTGGTGTACAAAAGCTAATGATACAGCGTTAAATTTATACCTTTTATTCGATTTTGCTTGAAGTTGTTTTGCTATGATGTTAGCAACCGAAGATAAAGGCTTATAAGTCAGGACGAAGCTCTTTTGCATCCCATCCGCAAGCGGTAAATTCTATTCAGAATTTATGCAGCCATAGCTGCGGTGACGAGAAATAAGGGGAAGGACTGGGTTGCAATGCTTTAGCTGCAGGTATTTAGATCTATTTTGAAACAACTTCCTTATTTAAAAATGGTTTTCGTTGGTTTCGACGGAAACCATTTTTAGTACCCTCAACCTACCATTCTGGCTAGTATCCCCTCCGAATATGGTACTATTTTTGACTGTTTTAGATTATTACAACATAGTTGCTATAATTAAGTTGTCATTAGTCTTATAACTAAGGTATCTATATCAAATTCTAAATCCTATTTTCTGCCTATGAATACTAAATCGTTCTATGCCAATTCGATTGAACAAGTCGACGAAATCCTCTCTGAATTCAAATCCTCCAATTTTCATCCAACCCTCGCAATTGTATTTTCTTCCATCAAATTTGACTTCAAAGCATTATCTAGTGTTTTTGATGAACATCAAATTGACTTACTAGCCTGCAGTAGTTCAGGCGAAATTTGTGATCGAGAAGTCGTCGAGGAGAAAATTTCGGTGATGGTAATGGACATGAACAGAGGTTACTATCGCTTGTGCACCAAAGAAACAGGAGAAATGACGACTTATCAGATCGCCCACGAAATCGGGGTGCATACTAAAGAGGCTTTCGATGATCCAGCACTTATTCTATTTTCGGGAGGGTTTAGAGTTGATGCGCAGCAAATTATCTTAGGAGTAAAAGATGGTGTACAAAAGCAGATTCCAATTTATGGTGGCTTATCTAGCGACGATTTGAGAATGCAAGAAACGATTGTTTTTTCCAACCAATGGCAAAGTAACAATGGGATTGTATCTCTAATCATTGATACTCAAAAAATTGAAGTTGCCGGCATGGCCACGAGTGGTTGGGAATCAATCGGAACAGTTAATACAATTACGAAAGCCGAAGGCAATCTTTTGTACGAAATTAATGATCAACCTGCCTTGGACTTTTTTATTAAATATTTTGGTTTCTATGGTAGAGAACAAGATCCTAAAAGTGTAACACTAGAAACGCTCAGTGGTCAATATCCACTACAAGTAATGCGACCAGGTGGCTACTCCGTGCTACGCTCTCCTTTAATTGCCGACGAAAAAAATGGTTCCCTGATTCTTGCAGGAGGCGTTAAGCGAGGTGATCAGTTTCAATTCAGTATCGCTCCAAGTTTTGAAGTAATGGAAGAAACGGTCAACCTATTTGGTCAATTTTACAAAACACACTCCGAGATGGATGCCATTATCTTGGTATCTTGTAAGGCTAGGCATACCGCATTTGGCCCGATGATTGAATCAGAAGTGGAAGGTATTTATGACTATTGGAATAAACCACTTATTGGTTTTTTTAGCTACGGCGAGATCGGGAATGTTGAAAAAGGAGACTGTGAATTTCACAATGCGACTGTTACTTTCATTGGCCTAAAAGAAGTTTAATATGAAAGAGGATGCAATCGAGGCATTGGCAAATCAGATTGAAGCACTTAATCTCCCTAAAGAAAAAAAGGAAGAATTTGCCATCCATTTAAAAAAGATAAAAAAGCAACAGCAAGGCTTAGCATTTAGAGTAGAAAGAATTTCTAAAGACAAAACGATTGTAACCAATGTCTTAAATGCCACCATAGCCGAGTTGGGGGCTCAAAAAGAACTGGTTGAAGAACAATCAGAGCAACTCAAACTGAGATTAAAAGAGCTCAAACATTCTTACAACGAAGTAGAGCAGTTCTCGTACATCGCTTCTCATGATCTTAAGAGTCCGCTGCGAAACATCTCTAATTTTGCACAAATCCTACAACGCAAATATCAACACCAACTCGATGGAGAAGCCAACGAATACCTCGATTTCGTAGTAAATGGCACCAAACAAATGAATATGATCATTTGTGATTTACTGGAGTATTCCAAAGTAGGTCACAGTGTAAAAGGTTTGGAGGCGGTCAATTTATACAATATCATTGAACTAATCCAGTTCAACCTCGGAACGATCATTGAAGAGCACCAAGTAAAAATCAAAATTGTAGATCAATTACCGGTCATCCCAGCCAAAAAGTCATCCATTATTCAGCTTTTCCAGAATTTGATTGAAAATGCAATTAAGTTTAGATCAGAAGAACATCCCATCATTAATATCCATTGCCGGAAGGTAGAGGAGGAGTTATGGGAGTTCAAAATCGTTGATAATGGCATTGGCATTGAACCTTGTTATCAGGATAAAGCTTTTCTACCTTTTCAGCGACTCAATCAAGGAAATCGTCCCGGAACGGGAATAGGTTTAGCCATTTGCAAAAAAGCAGTTAAGATGCACGGCGGTAGTATCAAGTTTGAATCGGAAAAAGGAGCAGGAACTAGCTTCGTTTTTACACTAGCAGGTTAAGTATTGGCAATAATTCTTAATTTTTCCTTCCCCAAAGACTCTATTCTTAGATAAAAAAAGCGCTCAATATTTAATATCAATTTTTCCCACTTGCAAAAAAAAATATTCCGAATAAGCTGTTTTTTAAGCGTTTAAATAGCTTCTTCTTCCCTTGAAACGCAATATTTTGCCAGCTTTTCCAAAAAAAAACAAATTTTTCTCAAAAAAATAGTCCACTCCGTAGGGGGGGGAGCAAAAAATAGTGTCTAGTATTATACAAAATTTACGAAAATTCAGTAATTATGGATAATACTTCACAAATAACCTTATTGAGACAATTTCCCCTATTTGAAAATATTACGGTAGAAGAATTGAGCTTCTTAGCCAAAGTAACCGAATATAAAATCAAGTCTAAATATAATTTTCTCTATTTGCCCGGCGAGGCTTCTGATAGAATTCTTTTCTTAGTAAAAGGTACCGTCAAAATAGGTACACATTCCAATGATGGAAAAGAAATTATTAAATCTATTTTACACCCTCTAGCAATGTTCGGGGAACTTGGAATTGTAGGAGAAGAGGAACGCCAAGATTTTGCAAAAGCCATGAACGAAGAGGTTCATTATTACAGCCTTAAAGTAAGTGACTTTCAAAAAATAATGCAAGCTAACCCATACGTCGCTAATAAAATATTGTTACTGATGGGAAGCCGTTTAAGAAAAGCTGAAAGTAGATTAGAATCGCTTATCTTTAAGGATGCTCGAACTAGAATTATTGACTTCATCCGAGATTCTGCCATCACCCGCGGTCGCAAAGTAGGTTTCGAAATGCTGGTAAAGCATTCTTTAACCCAGCAAGATATCGCCAACATCACGGGAACATCTCGTCAAACCGTAACTTCGGTACTCAATGAATTAAAAAAGTCCAACTTAATCTTTTTTAATCGCCGTACGATTTTAATCCGGGATTTAGCTAAGCTCGCTTAAGCTTTTATCCAAAGAAAATATAAGTATACGATTGTGAAATCGCTTGTAATTATCGAAAGATAAGGACAAGCGATTTTTTTGTTGCTACAAAAACCAAAAACACTAAATTTTCGATAGAAACAACTCTTTTTTCATCAATTTTTCACCAATCCTAGCTCCTAAAACTGTCTCTCAACCTACTTCTAATTTGTTTGTAATGACTTGTTTTTCTATTCCGAATGCCTACAAATGAAAATCTAGTAATATTTGTATATTTTTGCGTCTAATTTAGCAACAATCAGCGATATGCCTTGTTGCTAAATGAAAAGTAACTTTGCGTTTATTTAAATCTACCAAACTAAAAGAGTAAGGAGGTCTTAGTACTTGAGGTACATACTGATCTCTTTTAATCTATAATCTGCTTTCAATATGTCAGGGAAAACATTAGAAAATGTCGTTAAGGAAAGAATCTTAGTAATGGATGGTGCCATGGGAACCATGATCCAACGATATAAACTTAAAGAAAAAGATTTTCGAGGAGATCGATTCGTAGATTATCCACTCGATATTCAAGGGAATAACGATATTCTTTCCATCACACAACCACAAATCATTGAGGACATTCATAAAGAATACCTCGAAGCGGGCGCTGATATTATTGAAACCAATACTTTTAGTGCTACGTCCATCGCACAAGCTGATTATAAATTGGAAGCCTACGCCTACGAAATCAATCTAGCATCTGCTAAAATTGCTAAAAAAGCAGCCCAAGCATATACCGAGAAAAATCCTGACAAACCGAGGTTCGTCGCCGGAGCAATGGGACCAACCAATCGAACAGCTTCCCTTTCTCCCGACGTCAATAATCCTGGTTATCGAGCGGTCACTTTCGATCAACTCGCAGCGGCTTACTACGAACAAGCGCGAGGTTTAGGAGATGGTGAAGTCGATATCTTTTTGATTGAAACTATTTTTGATACCCTCAATTGTAAAGCGGCACTTTTTGCTTTAGATCGCTATTTTGAAGAACAGGGTCGCAAATGGCCCATTATGATTTCAGGAACAATTACTGACGCCAGTGGTCGAACCCTTTCTGGACAAACCGTCGAAGCATTCTGGATTTCAGTCAATCATATGGACTTGTTCAGTGTAGGGCTGAATTGTGCCTTAGGTGCCGCAGAAATGCGACCGCACATTCAATCGCTTTCTAAAATTGCCGATTGCAACGTTAGTGCTTATCCCAACGCTGGACTACCCAACGAATTCGGCGAATATGATCAAACGGCCAACGAAATGTCGAGTTTCATTGAAGATTTTGCGGCGAGTGGCTTAGTTAATATTATTGGTGGATGCTGCGGTACTACACCCGATCATATTCGAGCAATGGCGAGTGCCGTTGAGCAATTGCCAACTAGAAAAATTCCCGAAGTAGATAATTTTACCGAATTGAGTGGTTTGGAGCCGCTCGTCATTCGACCGGGTTTAAACTTCATCAACATTGGAGAACGAACCAACGTAACGGGTTCCCGCAAATTTGCGCGACTCATTAAGTCTGGCGATTTCAACGAAGCACTTACCGTAGCACAGCAACAAGTCGATGGTGGCGCACAAATTATCGACGTCAACATGGACGAAGGCTTACTGGATTCTAAAAAAGCTATGGTAGAATTTTTACATATGCTGATGTCAGAACCAGACATCGCAAAGTTGCCAATCATGATTGATTCCTCTAAGTTTGAAGTAATCGAAGCGGGACTCAAATGTGTGCAAGGAAAATGTATCGTCAATTCTATTTCGATGAAGGAAGGCATTCCTGAATTTATCCGACAAGCTAAAATTGTTAAACGGTACGGTGCCGCAGTTGTCGTGATGGCTTTCGACGAAGATGGTCAAGCAGATACCACGGAACGGAAAATTGAAATTTGCCAACGAGCCTATAAAATTCTCACCGAAGAGGTCGACTTCCGACCACAAGATATTATTTTCGATCCCAATATTTTTGCCGTTGCCACGGGAATTGAAGAACATAACGAATATGCGATCAACTTCATCGAAGCCACTCGCACGATTAAAGCACAATGCCCCGGCGCAAAAATCAGTGGTGGTGTTAGTAATATTTCTTTCTCTTTTCGAGGAAATAATGCCGTACGGGAAGCGATGCACTCCGCTTTCCTTTTCCACGCCATTAAAGCGGGCATGGATATGGGAATCGTGAATGCGGGATTGATTGAAATTTATGAAGATATTCCTGGTGAACTCTTGACGCTCGTCGAAGATGTTTTATTTAATAAAAATTCAAACGCTACCGAAGCATTAACGGATTATGCAGAACGCGTAAAAGGTGGCGGTAAAGTTTTAGAAAAAGATTTGTCTTGGCGAGAAGAATCCCTCGAAAAGCGTTTAATCCATTCTTTGGTAAAAGGAATTACAACTTATATTGACGAAGACGTAGAAGAAGCACGACTCAAGTACAAATCGTCCCTGCTCGTCATCGAAGAGCCCTTAATGGCAGGAATGAATGTGGTGGGAGACTTATTTGGAGAAGGTAAAATGTTTTTGCCGCAGGTCGTCAAAAGTGCGCGGGTCATGAAAAAAGCCGTCGCATATTTAACGCCATTCATTGACGCAGAAAAAGCCAGTGGCGCTAAATCTTCTCAAGGAAAAATTTTGATGGCTACCGTAAAAGGAGATGTACACGATATTGGTAAAAATATCGTCGGGGTAGTCTTGGCTTGTAATAATTTTGAAATCGTTGACCTCGGGGTGATGGTTTCTTGTGATCAAATTTTAAAAGCAGCCATCGCAGAGAACGTAGATATCATTGGACTCAGTGGTTTGATTACTCCTTCTTTGGATGAAATGGTTTTTGTAGCGAAAGAAATGGAGCGGAGAGGATTTACCATGCCACTCATGATTGGAGGTGCAACCACTTCCAAAACCCACACGGCTGTAAAAGTAGAGCCTCAATATAGTGGTCCCATCATCCACGTTTTGGACGCTTCTAAAAGTGTGTCCGTAGCGCGTTCTTTAATGGCAAAAGATGAAAAATACCTCAGTGCCGTCACCGCAGAATACGATCGCGTGCGCGTAGCAAGAGCGAATCGCGTTTCCAATAAAAAATACCTTACGCTTAATAAGGCGAGAGAAAATAAATTGCAATTGAACTGGGAAGGCTATACGCCACCAAAACCTAGTTTCCTCGGCACCAAAGTTTTTGACGATTATTCCTTAGAAGAACTTTCGGAGTACATCGATTGGACGCCATTCTTCGCAAGCTGGCAATTGCGTGGAAAGTATCCTGCCATTTTTGAAGATGAGATTATCGGGGTAGAATCCAAAAAACTTTTTAATGATGCACAAAGTTTACTCCGTAGAATTATCGACGAAAAATGGCTGACGGCAAAAGGAGTCCTTGGCTTTTATCCTGCCAATAGTGTGAATCATGATGACATAGAAATTTATACGGACGAAACGAGAAATACCGTAAAATATAACTTACACCATCTTCGTCAACAACGACAAAAAGCGAGTAATCAAGTCAATCTTTGTCTAACCGATTTTATGGCACCAAAAGAAACGGGGCTCGCAGATTACATTGGTGGTTTTGCCGTTACAACGGGCATTGGAATTGAGCAATGGGTCAAAAAGTTTGAAGCAGATAATGATGACTATAACGCCATTATGCTTAAAGCTTTGGCCGATCGTTTGGCAGAAGCATTTGCAGAACGAATGCACGAATTAGTCCGTAAGGAGTTTTGGGCATACGCACAAGAAGAACATTTGAGCAAAGAAGAATTGATTAAAGAAACTTACACGGGAATTCGACCAGCGCCCGGCTATCCCGCTTGCCCTGATCATACGGAGAAAGCAACTTTATTCGAACTCCTAGACGTTACAAAAAATACGACGATGGAACTCACCGAAAGTTTTGCCATGTATCCCGCTGCTGCCGTTAGTGGCTGGTATTTTTCTCATCCTCAATCAAAATATTTTGGCTTAGGAGAAATCTCCAAAGATCAAGTAGCGGATTACGCAAAGCGCAAGGATTTGAGCTTCCAGAAAATGGAACAATGGCTAGCGCCGAACCTTAACTATGATGTATAACAGACGATAACTATGGCTGAACAAAAAAAGTATTTTGCCCACGAAACTGCCGTCATCGACGAAGGCTGTCAAATCGGTACCGGAACTAAAATTTGGCATTTTAGCCACGTGATGAGTAATTGTGTTATTGGAGATAACTGTAATATTGGTCAGAATGTCGTTGTTTCTCCGCAGGTCATCCTCGGTAAGAATGTCAAGGTACAAAACAACGTTTCTATCTATACCGGTGTCATTTGTGAAGACGATGTTTTTTTGGGACCTTCCATGGTTTTTACTAATGTCATGAATCCGCGCAGTGCGGTCAATCGAAAAAACGAATACCGTCAAACGCACGTTCGCAAAGGAGCAAGCATTGGTGCCAATGCAACAATCGTTTGTGGCCACGAAATTGGGAGCTACGCCTTCATTGGTGCGGGTGCAGTCGTAACGAAGCCCGTTCCTGCTTTTGCCTTAGTCGTTGGCAATCCAGCCCAGCATATTGGATGGATGAGTATTCACGGGCACCGCCTCCATTTTGACGAAAATAATCGTGCTACTTGTCCAGAAACACACGAAGCTTATATTTTAGAAAATAATCAAGTTAAACTAGCTTAATCGGTGAAAATACAAACTCAAGATAAACTCAAATTTGCCGTTGTAGGCTGTGGACACATTGGTAAGCGACACGCTGCTATGATCCAACGCAACGAAGAATGTACGTTGGTAGCGCTTTGTGATATCAAGCCCAGAGAAGAACTGCAATTAGATACTTTTGAGGCTGCTTTTTTCACTTCCATCGAAGAACTTTTAGCCGCGCCCCTTCAGATTGACATTGTTTGTATTTGTACGCCGAATGCTTTTCATGCTTCACAGGGAATCCTGGTGCTCGAAGCCAAAAAACACTTGGTCTGTGAAAAGCCAATGGCACTGAGTAAAGCAGATTGTGAGGCAATGATTTTTAAGGCTTTGAATGTATCTAAGCAAGTATTTTGTGTCATGCAAAATCGTTATTCACCGCCAGCCGTTTGGTTGAAAAGCATCATTGATGAAAATCGTTTAGGTAAAACCTTTATGGTACAAATCAATTGCTACTGGAACCGAGATGATCGTTACTATTTACCACATCAAAATGCCACTTCCCCCGCAGAAAAACGCCACGCTTGGCATGGAAGTAAAGCCTTAGATGGCGGTACTTTATTTACCCAGTTTTCCCATTTTATTGATATTATGTACTGGCTTTTTGGAGACATCCAAGACGTTAACGCCCAACTGGCTGACTTCGCGCATCAGCATTCTACAGACTTTGAAGATTCTGGTATCGTAAACTTTAAGTTTGTCAACGGAGGAATGGGATCCATTAATTATTCTACGGCGGCTTGGGATGCGAATTTGGAAAGTAGCATTACCATTATTGGTGAAAAAGGAAGTATCAAAGTCGGTGGACAATACATGAATGAAGTTGAATATTGTCACATCAAAGATTACGAATTCCCTGAATTACCTGCTTCCGGTCCTGCCAATGATTACGGTGGATACAAAGGATCTGCGGCTAATCACCACCACATTATCCAAAATGTAGTCGATGTATTGAAAGGTAGAAAAACCGTTACTACTAATGCTTTAGAAGGGTTAAAAGTAGTAGAAATTATTGAAAGGATTTACCGCAAAGCCCGTTGGATTGAATCGTAAAGGCAGATCAATTCGTCCGTCCACCGTCATTCAATCAAAGTTCTATACTGCTTTTGAGATTCTCTTTCCCCAAAAACAATTGCGGAAAGATTTTTGTATATTAATAGATATTGTAACGTGAGGTTGAGCTAAGTTCCTGATAAATAGGCTAAAATGACCGCTCTACGCCGAAAATAACGCCGTTTCCAAAGGAAATTCGAAAAGGGAAACCCGTATTTTGTAGGGAGGTCATTAATTTTAAACTTAGGCAAGCAACAAAATGCTTAACCTACTCGTATTTTATCCAGATTAAGATGATATTTTATCTAAAATCGATACTTAGAATTTGTTTAAAAATAAAACGTTAGTAATCTGTGTACTTAGATATCTTATGATTACCGAAAATACATGCTATTCTTTTTTCTACCTTGACAAGAGGTACATATTAGCCAAATCCCTTGATGCACAAATAGCTATCTTATGAGAATATTATTTACTTTCTGCCTGTTTACGCTTTTCTTATCTGGCCAAGCCAATGCGCAGATGTGGAATGGAACGGATACAATTTACGGAAATGAGTGGATTGATTTTGATCAAGATTATCACAAAATCACTATCACCGAAGATGGTATTTATCGAATTAGTTATCAAACCCTAATCAACGCCAATATTCCGGTCAATAATATTCAAGCCAACCAATTTCAAATTTTTCATCTAGGCCAAGAAATTCCCTTATATCTTTCTAGTAATGCTACCTTACAAAGTGGGGATTACCTTGAGTTTTACGCTGAAAAAAATCGCTCCACTTTAGACGAATATCTTTTTACGGACGCCAGTACAGAATTACTTAATCCAGCCTACAGCTTATTCAACGATGAAGCAGCTTATTTTTTGAGTTGGGCTGATGTTAGTGCGACGCCAAAACGTTACGACAACTTGAGCAACAACTTAAATAATCTACCTGCTAAGGAAGAATTTTTCTGGAAAGACTTGAAACTTGTCTACTCCAATAAGCATACTAAATTTATCAATAGTGGAATTGCACTTTCTGACTTTGGACAAGGAGAGGGCTTTGCTTCTAATTTTAAAGCAGAACAAAATATCACTCTTGCACCTGATCACATTTACACGGGAGCTGCCGAATCTGAACTCAAAATACGTTTAGTAACGAGCAATACACCACACGAAATTACGGTCAACCTCGAAGGACAAGAACTCGTTAACGAAAATTTTAACGGTTATCGTTTAAAGCAGTACAATGCAGATATTGCTACTAGCACGCTAAGTGCTTCAACTTCGCTGAGCATCAATGGTAATTATGATGATAATGATAAAACGGCAATTTCCTTAATTGAGCTGACCTACCCAAGTACTTTCAATTTTAATAATCAGTCCTTTTTTCCATTTACAATTGCCGCTAGCAATACAACGAAATATCTCGAAATAGAAAATTTCAATACGGGCTCCAATTCTCCCATTCTTTATGACCTAACTAATCAGCAACGCTTGATGACTTCCGTCGTTAACGATGTAGTGCGCATCGCTTTGCCCGCTGCTGCGGCAGAGCGACAGCTCGTGCTTGTAAGTTCAACGGGGGCACAAAATATAGCGAGTTTGACGCCCATAAATTTTATCGATTACAATCAGCAAGATGCCCAGTTCATTATTATTTCTAATCAAAATTTATTTGATGATGGACAATCCAATAATTGGGTGGAAGCTTATAAAGATTATCGGAGTACGCCCGCCGGAGGAGACTATAATTCCCTCGTAATAGAAGTTCAACAATTGTATGACCAATTCGCCTTCGGAGTGAATCGTCATCCGCTTTCTATTAGAAATTTTGCGCACTTTGTCAAGAAAAAATGGTCTGATCCACGTTATCTTTTTCTAATTGGAAAAGGGAGAGAATACATCAATATCCGAACGGCACCTCAATTAAACGCCAACGTTAACGCAAGTTTTTACGTACCTACTTTTGGATATCCCGGAGCAGATAACTTACTAGTTTCAAACAATGAATCTAGTGTTCCCATCATTACTACGGGTAGAATTGCCGTCTCTTCGGCGAAAGACGTTAAAACCTATTTGAATAAAGTCAAAGCCTTAGAAGCAAATACGGACGCCGCACAAACGATTGAAGAAAAAGCTTGGATGAAACGAGTAATTCATCTCGGTGGGGGAGACATTACCATCCAGAACTCGATCAAAAATGATTTACTCATCATGGAGAATATCATTGAGAATAATAAATTTGGAGCGGAGGTTTCCAGCTTTTACAAAACGAGTTCCGATCCAATTCAAATTTCTCAAACGGATCAAATTTTTGACATTATCAATAATGGTGTTTCCATGATTACTTTTTTTGGGCACTCCGCCGTTGGTACATTCGACTTTAGTATTGATGATCCAGATAGTTATGATAATTATGGTAAATATCCATTAATGTTTTCTTTAGGATGCTACTCCGGAAATGTACATACCAATCAAGTAGGCGTCAGTGAACGATTCTTGTTTTTTGAAGACAAAGGCGCGATCGCCATGGGTGCTTCTTCTGGCCTAGGCTATGCTTCCAACTTAAAATCATTTGCTTCTAAGTATTATCAATTAATCGGGGAAGAAATGTACGGGGCTGGAATTGGAGATGTGCTCAAAGCGACCATTAAAGCCTACGATAGCAATACCTCTACTGGCTTCAAATTACTTACTCAACAATTCAATATTCAAGGGGACCCTTCCATTAAATTGAATCCGCAAGAAGGACCAGATTATTTGATTCCAACCAACTCCGTTTCTTTTGCACCGCGCGTATTGACGGCAGGTTTAGATAGTTTCAATATTAATTTCTCGATTACCAATATTGGCTACAATCTCAGTGACTCTTTCTTCGTAGAAATCCAACAGCAATATCCTAATAATGATCTTGCCTTGGTAAAAAGACAAAAAGTAGCAGCACCAGCTTTTACCAATAGCTTTAGTTTTAAAATTGCAAATCGTGGAAAAGAGTCCGTTGGTCAAAATCGTTTTTTCTTGCGTATTGACGCGGACAACGAAATTGAGGAAGCGCCAAATCCTGCTGCCGAGATCAATAATGAATTGATTAGTGCGAGTGGACAAGGTATTGAAGTTTATATTATTGGTAATAATGTTTTACCTGTTTATCCTTACGAATTTAGTATCGTCAATAAACCTGACATTAGTCTTCAAGCTTCAACTGGAGATGCTATGGCGCCTGCTCAGAAATACTATTTTGAAATTGATACAACAACGGCTTTTGATAGCCCGCTGAGAGAATTAGGAACCGTAACAGAGAAAGGTGGCGTCATCAAATGGAATCCCACTATGAATTTTGTGGACAATACCGTTTATTACTGGCGTATCAGTTTGGATAGTATGGTTACGCAAAATGGTTTTATCTGGGAGAATAGTTCTTTCGTTTACCTGGAGAATAGCAGCTTGGGATGGAATCAGTCGCATCAGTACCAATACGAAAAAGATGAATTCTACGATGTAGAACTTAATGCTGGTGGTCAATTCAAATACCTTGATGACTTTTTAGATACACGGGTAGAAAATCGAGTTAAAAAACCGTTTTTCCCTCCTCGATTTTACTTTAATGGTTCAGCCTATACCGAAATGTTTTCAAGTTCTTCCACACCTTCCGTAAACGTTGCCGTTGTGGATCCCGTCGGAAAGTTTTGGAAAAATACCTCGGAAGGGGCCTACGGAAGTTTAAATACTTGGGGCGTCCCGATTTTGAGTTATTACTTTAAAGTAGATACGCCCGAAGAACGAAAGAACCTAATGGATTTCATCGACGATGTAATTCCTGATGATCATTTTGTTTATGTCTATTCTGCTCTTTGGAATAATAATAATTCACTTAGTACGGAAGATTGGGCACTGGACTCGGTCGCCTATGGCAAGAATTTATATTCTGTATTGGAAAATCAAGGTTCCAACGAAATTAGATCTTTAGAGACGAAAGGGACGGTTCCCTTTACCCTCATTTTTAAGAAAAATGACGGACTCATTCAAGAGGGTGTTGCCGAAGATAAATTTGGTACCGTTGATATGAGTTTTTCACTTCCCGGACTATGGACCGAAGGAAGTGTCAAATCGACTTACGTTGGTCCAGCAAAATCTTGGGATTCCTTTTTATGGTCTACCAGTTCACTGGATAATCCAAACTCCGACACCATTAGTTTTAATATTTATGGTTCTAGAGAAGGCATTATCGACGATTCTTTGTTGTTCAGTAACCTTACCAATTTAGAAACGGATTTAAGCTCGATTAACCCTAAATCTTTCCCCTTTTTACGCTTAGAGTTTAACTCTAAAGATGTGGTAGATCGAACTTCTGCCCAACTCAACTACTGGCGAGTTTTATACGAAGGAGTGCCAGAAGCGGCGATCAATCCAAGCCTTGCTTTTGAGGTGCCGCGAGATACCGTGCAACAAGGAGAACCATTTAATATTGGAATCGCCATCGAAAATATTAGCGATTATGATATGGATAGTTTATTGGTGCAATTTACCGTTATTCATCCTGATAACTCGGAAGATATTTTCAAAAAACGTTTTGCACCATTACCCAAAGCGAATAATATTAACGCAACGATAGATTTAGATACCAAAGGATTCACAGGGAATCAAAGAATTATCATCGAAGCTAATCCGGATGAAGATCAAGCGGAAAAGTTTCATTTTAATAATTTTG
The DNA here is from genome assembly GCA_045110315.1 of Saprospiraceae bacterium. Classification (GTDB taxonomy): domain Bacteria; phylum Bacteroidota; class Bacteroidia; order Chitinophagales; family Saprospiraceae; genus CALFBG01. Next base: position 2,965 of record JBGCFY010000099.1, on the reverse strand, counting down.
CCTTATCAAATTTTCACGTTTCTCGCGATCGACTAAATCCTTTACTCGACGTTACTTTTGATGGAACCTATATTATGGATGGAGACATCGTTTCTTCTAAGCCAAACATTTTAGTTAGCCTCAAGGATGAGAATCAATATCTAAGTTTATCCGATACTTCTTTATTCAAATTATTTTTGCAATACCCTGATGACATCGGTCTGAAGAGAGTTTATTTCACCCAAGAAGAGTTGTTGAAATTTTATCCTGCGACGAGTGGTTCAGATAAGAATAAGGCAAGCATTGAATTGACACCACTGTTGGAACTAGACGGTACCTACCAGTTGATTGTACAAGCGGAAGATGCAACGGGGAATCAATCGGGAGAATTAGATTTTAAAGTATCTTTTAAAATTGTCAATCAAAAATCTATTTCGAATATCTTGAATTATCCGAATCCATTTTCTACTTCTACGAAGTTTGTATATACAATGACGGGAGATAAAAGTCCTGACTTTTTTAAAATTCAAATTATGTCTGTCTCGGGGAAAATTGTCAAAGAAATCACCCAAGATGAAATGGGACCACTGCGAGTAGGCACACACATGACAGATTACACTTGGGATGGAACAGACGACTATGGAGATAAATTAGCCAACGGCGTTTATCTTTACCGAGTAGTCATTAAAGAAACGGACGGACAAGGTTTTGAAAAATTCAATAATGGTACAGACAAGTTTTTCAAAAACGAATTTGGGAAGCTTGTTATTTTGCGTTAAGCTTCTTGAAGTTCTTTAAAAACTTTATTGTAATAAAACTTCATCCACAAAAATCCAGCAAGCTTCTCCGGGCGCTGGATGCCAAGTAGGATTTTTAAGCCAACTAAATACTTTGACTTTAACGAACTTCGCCATCGTGGGAGGAAAATTAAGGTCAAAGTATTGAATTGCTGGTTGGTCGGTTGCCTGAGGAGGACTATAGTTTTGCGTTACTTTCAAATCGTATTGTTTGCCATCCATTGAGGTCCAAACCTTAATTTGCTTTGGAAAGAAAATCCAACTATTCGGCGCAGCCAAACTACTCACAAATACTTTTTTTACACTGTCCACCGCTTCTAAGCGCAACGTCGTGGTCAAATTTTCTCCTTGATATCCGATCCAATTACCCGCACCAAAAGCAAGTGTTCCATTTACTAAGTCTATCAAAGAATTTGCCCCTTTTCCGGCATAACTACTATGCGGTGCTTTCGCTAATTGTGCCGATTTCACTTTAACATTTGCCCGTAAAAAATCGGCAGTAGTAACGGGACTCTTCCCCCAAGACTTCGCAACGGCAATTACTTTTAACGAGGTCGATTCTTTTAAGTAGAAACTATCTTTAGCGAGTAGGGAAGTAGTATCCGGTTCCGTTCCATCCAAGGTATAAAAAAAGCGAGCGTTCTTTACATTGGTGTTAAATTTAATAACCATCGAATCCATGAAAATACGATCAGTACTCACCAATGTTGGTGGATTTAATTTAGAATCACCAAATAAGTCTTCCGACAAAGCGTAATTAATGTCGAGTGTAGGTTTAGCTTTTTGTAAAGTTGTAATTCCAGTTGTTGTCATTTTGGTATCCCAGCAATATAGTTTTTTTAAGGCTGGTAATACCTTAAATTTTTCCACTGCTTCGTCTGTTAGATTCGTTCCGTATACATTAAGCGAACTCAAATATTCCATCTTTTCCAGCGATTCTAGGGCAGTTTCATCAATGGCAGTGCGTTGAACTTGTAACTTTTGTAAGTGTGGCATTGCCGAAAGTAACGTTGGAAATATATCGCTAAAATTAGCGTTGGCTAAATTCAGTTCTACCACGTTTTCTCCTACTTTTTTCAAGGCTTTTACTGCACTAGGATCGATTTGTTTTTGATTCGAAAGATTCACAATTAAGAAGTTACTTTCTGCTGAAAGTCGATTTACTTTTAAACCTTTAGCGCGGAGCTCAGCGAGACTAGCTACTGAAATAGATTCAATATCTAAAGAAGTAAGTGTTCCTTCTTGCACCTGATATTTTGCTAAAATGCTTTCAACTGACGCCCGATTTTTCATCGTTTCCACCAAGCAATCTGTACAAGCATTATTTTCTATCCACCATAATAATAAACTTGTTTCTTCTTGTGTCAATTGTATTTTCCCTTTGGGAGGCATATGCTTTTTATCTGTCAACGGAAGATGAACACGTCGCAATAACTCACTCTGCCTTGGTACTTCAAAATCAAACAGCGAACCCGTTTTACCGCCCACTAAAAGCGCTTGAGGAGTCGTCATTATTAAGTCTCCTTTCGCTTTTCCAGGGTTGTGACAACTCATACATTTTGCCTTTAAAATAGGCTCAACGATGGTAGGGAAAACAGCCGCTTGCTCCAAATCAACAACGGTTGGTGCAGTATCTGGATTCGAACTAAAAAGATAATCTGAACCGTGCGTAAGGTTTCCACCAAAATGTCCTGTAATACCAAGTAACAATAAGACAAATGAAAAAATCGGAAGGTATGCTTTTTGAAAAAGGGAGCGCTTGGAAACCTTGGCAAAGTAGAGTAGTGCACTTAGTACAATCAAACCGATACCTGACCATTTATGTTGCCACAAAGCTTGTTCGTCGTATCCACCTTCCGTGGAAAGTAACCATCCCGATGCACCTGCAAACAAGGCGGAAAGTAATCCAAAACCTAACGCAACGGGAATCGTTGCATCGAAAGCATTTGTTTTTTGTTTCCATTTTAAAAACTCTAAAAGGGCAGCAAAAATTAATACTCCAATGGGAAGGTGGACAAAAAGTGGATGAAAGCGAGCAATGTTGATGGTTAAAAACAAGGGTGATTCAAGTTATAATTGTACACAAAAAAATAATTTCTTAAAGGTAGAAAAATCCACGCGTAAAATACTGCATAGAAAATCAAATATTGACTAGCACTTCATCTAAAAAAATCCACGGTGATAAACCA